>CAYVMY010000010.1:13539-24321 GCA_964452695.1 uncultured Dehalococcoidia bacterium | reverse complement strand
TTTACCTTCCTTCCACTATCCAGTCGTTAAAGTACACAAATAGGGCAGTGATTCGGTCACTGCCCTATTTGTTATAATACAGAGAGGCCAAAGAGTCATCTTAAACCTTTTCGGATATACTGAAGTCAGGATATACTAGGCTAAGAGGGGCTGTAGCTCAGTTGGGAGAGCACCTGCTTTGCAAGCAGGGGGTCAGGGGTTCGAATCCCCTCAGCTCCACCAAATCCATCTAGAATATAAGTGGAGGTTTGTTAGAATGAACGTTGCAAAAGATCTTCTTAAATCTGGTAAGACTGTAATTGGTACCGTGGGTTCCCCATCCGTTGACACAGGTATGTTATCTGATGCCGGTTTCGATTTCCTTCTATTTGATACCCAGCATTCCCCTGTAGAAACTAAACAACTATATCCCTCTATACAGGCTATGCGGGGGAAAAAAACCACACCAATAGTACGCGTTAGCTCAAACCGAGCTGATTTGATCTGCTTTGCTTTAGACGCCGGAGCTAGAGGCATTATAGTACCAATGGTAAATACAAAAGAAGAAGCTATCGCTATGGTTCGGGCCTGCAAATACTCCCCTCTAGGTGACCGTAGCAACGCTGGAGTACGTGGGGACTGGGGGGATGCCAAAGATTACCGCGGTTACCTGGATATGGTTAACGAAGAGCTTATTATTATTCCTATGATAGAAACACAACAAGCCATCGATAACATAGACGAAATTCTCAGTGTACCCGGAATAGATGTCCTGCTTGTAGGTCCTTCAGATTTATCCATAGAGCTTGACGTACCTCTCGACTATCCATCAGATACGTACCAAGCTGGATTGGACAAAATCGCTTCCGCATGTAAAGCAAATGGTGTGGTCCCTGGAATGTACTTCATACCCCCTAATATGGATCCTAATTTCTATGTGGATAAAGGGTTCAAATTTTTCACTATACCATGGGCCACTTGGGCAATCGAAGGCATACAAAACGGCATCAGTGGCATAAATAGATAATATTAACGGGATAACAAACCAAGAAATATATCTCGAGCAAAAGTCTAGAAGCTGATCTCAAAAACCCTTATAGAGTCCATAGACTATCTGTTTAGAGATTGAGGAGTAAAATATGGACCTAGAACTCACCGGGAAAGTAGCACTTATCACCGGAGGTAGCAAAGGGATCGGTAAAGTCATAGCTCGAGAATTGGCCAGAGAGGGCGTTGATGCGGCCATATGCGCCCGAACGTACGAAACCCTCGAAGCAACTGCCCAGGAATTATCTTCAGAAACAGGAAGAACTATAATCCCAATTCAGGCCGATATGACCAATGGGCAACACGTAAATCAAATGGTAGAGGCAACTATCAGGGAATTCGGTAGGATAGATATACTAGTAAATAATGCTGCTATGGTGGGAGGGCAGGTTGGTGCAACCTTAGCTGATGCAAAAGAGGCTGATCTGATAGACGATTTGAACACAAAGGTAGTAGGATATTTTAGGACTATCAAAGCAGTTGTCCCGCATATGCAAGAGCAAAGATGGGGCAGAATAATTAACATAGGCGGCCTCTCAGCACGACAATCCACTTTTTACGGACTTCGAAACTCAGCTATAGTCCACATGACAAAGACAATGTCAGACCAACTTGGCCCATCTGGCATCACTCTCAACGTAGTGCATCCAGGATCGACCTTAACAGAGACAATAGAAAATAGACAGCAGCAAACAGCCGAAAACCAAGGTATAACTATAGAAGAACTTCAAAGTAACAATTCCCGAAACGTTGCTATCCGGAGGCCAATCAACCCAGAAGAACTTGCCTACCTTGTAGCCTTCCTATCATCCCCCAAAGCTGAGTGTATAACCGGGGAAAGTATAGCTGCAGGAGGAGGGGCAATGGGGGCAGTGTTCCCATAAACCTCGCATAATATAAAAGAAAATCTTTCTACGAGTCCTGGCAAAATAATATTATGAAACCAAAATAACAGGAGACCCAGAATGCCATTAGATCCGCAAGCGAAACAAATGTTAGAGCTAACAGCCAGCGCCAATCTACCACCGACAAATACCCTGTCTCCGGCCCAGGCAAGATATAACTCCCGGTTGAGGAAACCCATGACAGGGCCACCGGAGATTAAGTCAACAGATATTCTTGTAGCTGGTAAGGACGGGATGATAACGGCCCGCACCTATACTCCAGAAGGGACCGGGCCTTTCCCCGTCTTGATCTGGTTCCACGGGGGTGGTTGGGTGGTTGGAGACCTGGATGGAACTGATGGAACTGCTCGAGAACTCGCCGCCTACACAAACTGTCTAGTGGTGTCGGTGGACTACAGACTTGCCCCAGAGACCAAATTTCCTGGACCTGTGGAAGACTGTTACGAAGCCACAGCCTGGATATCAGAGAATGCAGATAAAATAAATGGGGACTCCGGAAGGGTTGCCGTAGGGGGAGCTAGCGCCGGAGGAAACCTTGCAGCAGCGGTAAGTTTGATGTCCCGAGACAGAGGGGGGCCTTCAATAATATTCCAATTGCTAGTGTACCCTGTTACAGACCGAAATCTTGACACAGAGTCTTACCAAAATAATGCGGAGGGTTATGGACTAACCAGAGATACGATGGATTGGTACTGGAATCACTATCTGAGAGATGAAAGTGATTCTACCAACCCTTATGCTGCGCCCCTACAAGCGAAAGATCTTTCTCTGCTGCCTCCAGCAATGGTGATAGCAGCAGAATTCGATCCTCTATGCACGGAAGCAGAATTATACGCGAACGCTATGGAGACTGCCGGGGTAGCCACTGAGTATATATGCTACGACGGAATGATACACGGCTTTTTTGGTATGACACCTGCCGTAGACAAAGCAAGACTAGCAATGGAAGACGCCTGTAATTCGTTGCGTAAGGCATTTGCCAACAAAACCTAGGGTTGGCATTCCAGAAATGATTTTCCATTAAGTTTTAAGAACGCATACAACGGAGTTGAGAAATGCCTAAACCAATCCCAAAACCAGACTCGGTTACAGAGGAATATTGGACCGCAGTTAATAATAAACAACTGGTAGCGCAACATTGCAGCGATTGCAACAGATATCAACATCCACCAGAGTTATTATGCCACCGTTGTGGAGGAAAGAACCTGCAATTCCTTACGCTAAGTGGTAGGGGAACTATATATTCGTGGCAAGTAATGCACGATACCCGAGTTAAACTAATGCAAGAATACCAACCCTTCATCATAGCGATAATCGAAACTGAGGAATCCCCTGATATATTGCATCTAACTAACCTCCCCGGAGCTTCAATAGGTGAATTTGAAATAGGCGATCCAGTAGAGGTAGATTTTGAAGAAATACGCCCAGGCAAGTTCCTACCCCAATTTCGTATGGCAAATTAACATAAGAAACTATGCAAATCAGCAATGGAGAATTGAATGTGGGAACATAGTGGAACAGTAGCATATGCTGGAGTTGGCCATGCCGAGGTTTACCGGAGATGGAACGAAGAACCGGAAACAAGTCTAGGATCCTTGGCTATCACCGCAGCATCGCGGGCCATAGAAGACTGTGGTTTAACTATAAACGACATCGATGGGATTTTTTCGGCCCCTGGACCACTTGGTGGGGAATGGCTGCCAAGACCAGTACCGGAATCTATGACAGATAGATTCTTAATGAGTCACGATGGTAACGACGGTATCGCTAAAGTTACTGCCCAATGGTTAGCAAAAAACATGGGCATAGATAATCTTAAAGTATCTCAGGATAGAGAAGCCATTATAGGATCCGTTTTGAATGACGCGATAAATGCAGTTGCTGTCGGGAAATGCAACTACGCTTTGGTGCTCAGGCCTTTAAACAACTTCGCTGGGCGTTACGAACAGGGAGGAGCCAACAGCGAAGAGGAGGTAACAGGACCCGGTCAATTCCAGTTGCCATATGGATTCACAGGACCAGCACGATTCGCCACAATGTTCCAAAGATACCTTTGGAAATACAAGAGAAATCACGATGAACTGGCAAACTTTGTGATAAACAATCGCCGAAACGGTTTGATGTGTGAATACAGCTATTACAACCAGAATAAACCTGAACCACTGAGCAGGCATGAATACCTTAATGCAAGGTGGATATGTGAACCTGTCAACCTTTATGACTGTGACATGCCAGTTCACACAGCTGCAGCATTTATAATCACCACCGCCGACAGAGCCAGATACCTTAAACAACCTCCCGCCTACGTTCTAGGACGCGCCAACACGCAACACAGGGCTAGATCTGTAACTTTCACACTCGAGGATTTGGAAGAAACCAACCTTGAGTTTGCTAGGAGACTATATGATGACGCAGGTATAAGCCCAAGACAAATACAATTCGCGAATCTTTACGACGGATTCACGGTAGTAACCCCATTGTGGGTGGAAGCATTCGGGTTGTGCGAAAAAGGGCAAGCACTTCAATGGATGGTTGATGAAAACATATCTATAAATGGGAAATTACCACTGAACACTTCAGGCGGTAGTAACGGAGTCGTCAGGACACACGGAGTATCACTACACTACGACTCTATACTACAAATACAGGGTAGGGCTGGAGAGCGCCAGGTAAGGAATAATGATATATGTATAGCAGAGTCAGGTCCTCCACCTGACAGCCCCGGGGCACAGATACTATGTTCCTCACAGGCTACATAAATATCCGTGGTTAAACCAATATCAGGACATCTTAGCTAAAGCCTAAAGGGAATAAAAATGCATCAGTCGAAAAACCAGTAAGTGGTGCCCAGAATAAATCTAAGACACCACTTACTGGTTTAATAAGATACGAATGCCAAATACATCATTACTACTATCCTATATAGTAAACACCAACCAGACAGTAAAGATGTTTCGAAAATCCTTCGGATCTATAGTCCCTTACATTGCCACTTCGCCACGTTCGCCACTACTAACGCGAATAACGTCCGATACCGGGGAAACGAAAATCTTCCCATCCCCAATAGTGCCTCCCCCAGGCGTTCTAGCAGCGCTTGTGACACCTTCTATAACGCTATCCAATATATTGTCCGCTATAACCGTAGTTATAACGGTTTTAGGAACAGCGGATCTAGTAGTTGTCTGACCACCCCTACCAGTGAAAACTTCTACACCGCCCTGACGACCTTGGCCAGTGACATTAGTGTAGTGATATCCAGTGCATCCTGCCTCATCCAATGCAGACGTCACGGATCCAACACGTTCTGGCCTAACAATAATCTCAACTTTTAACATGATACCTCCTTATGTTTGAAAGACCGACATCCAAGCTACGGTGTTTCAAAGTTTAACGTACCTTAGTTCAAAAAACACCTCAACCTAGACTTGACCACCATTAATCAGCGCCATCCCCAACGAAACCACGTTCCCCATGGGAAGAAATATCAAGGCCATCGTCCTCTTCTCTTTCAGTTGCCCTAAGACCAAGCCCTGGAATCTTATCTAGAATAAACAAGATGGCCATAGTTGCTAACAAGGAATAAATCAATGTGGCACCAACTGCAACAATCTGTGTAACTACTATAGAACCATTACCTTCAATTAAGCCTGCAGTTCCTCCTATAGCTTCCACGGCAAACACACCTGTAAGTACCGCTCCTATGATTCCTCCGATACCATGTACAGCAAACACATCAAGAGCATCATCCAGGTTAGTTGAGTTAATTAACTCAACTGCGAAGAAACAAAGCGCTCCGGCCGCAAATCCTATGCCCATTGATCCCATAACTCCGACAAATCCAGAAGCAGGCGTAATTGCGACAAGTCCGGCAACCGCTCCAGTGGCAACACCAACTGCACTCATCTTGCCAGACCTAAGATGCGATATCAGACCCCATGTCAAAGCAGCTGTTGCAGCAGCAGTGTTGGTCACAATAAATGCACTAACAGCGACTGCATCTGCAGCAAGTTCAGATCCTGCATTGAACCCAAACCATCCAAACCAGAGTAATCCGGCACCTAAAACTACAAAAGGAACGTTGTGTGGCTGCGTACCAGGATTTCTCCTTTTACCCACCATGGCAGCAGCTGCCACTGCAGCGATACCAGCATTTATGTGAACGACAGTTCCTCCCGCAAAGTCCAATGCCCCCATCTCCCCTATCCATCCACCACCCCACACCCAATGGCAAATCGGAGCGTACACGAAGGTCAACCAAAGAACTAGGAAGACCAAGTACGTACTAAACTTAAACCTCTCGACGAAAGCACCTGTTATTAGGGCTGGAGTAATTATTGCAAACATGCCCTGAAACATAACAAAGAGCAATGTTGGAATTTCTCCGCTAACGTCGTCAACGGCTATACCACTTAGTCCAACGAAGTCCAGCGTGCCAATGTACGGACCTCCATCCCCAAAAGCCAAACTGTAAGCCCATAAAACCCAAACAATACTTGCTACAGCCATAGCGATGAAGCTGTACATTATCGTACTAACGACATTTTTCGCTCTTACCAATCCTCCATAGAAAAACGCCAGCCCCGGTGTCATTAATAGCACGAGAGCAGACGCCGTCATTATCCAAGCGGTAGATCCAGTATCCATTACATACCTCCTTATATAACCTAATTGCATCATAACACTACCGTAACCATATTCCATGAGTATTACGCCGTTGTTACATTTTTGTTACCAAATTTCCTAGATTATGTCCGCTTGGTGGTTGATTATGGACTACTTCATACTATCTACTCTACAAGGTTATTTATACTATATTGGACTCGGAACCCACGTACCTATATGACACTATGACCACAGAATTTCAGAGCGATTATCTATTAATTGATTAGTATAGTGGCGAATGATATACTCCCGTCTGTCAACAAAGAACTATCGGACTGTGAGTATTGTTATGACGAAAATAGGCCTTATATCCGACACTTACATGCCAGGGACAGCTAAGGAAATACCAAACCAGGTCGCCAAGGTATTCCAAGGTGCAGATCTGATATTACACGCAGGGAACATATACATATCCCCTGTTCTAGACGAACTGGAAAAGATAGCACCGGTTCTGGCCACTGGAAGCATAAAAGGAAACAGGACCGAAAGCCCTGACTTTTACTCGATGGAGTGCCCTGGAGATCCTCGGGTAAAGGAAATGCAGTTCCTAGAGTTTGAAGGCCACTCAATTGGCATGGTTCACGACCTACACCTGGCTGGGCTAAGTGCCGATGTTATGCCCGGGACGACTCAAAGGTATCTGCGACCAGACCAGTCCATGGGACACCTGACTGAGAGTTTCTTTGGACAAAAACTAGACATAGTAGTGTTTGGGCGCACTTTATACTCAATGGTAGAGGAGCATGACGGAATTCTATTCGTGAATCCCGGAAGCCCATCTGTACCTAAGAATCTGGTTAAACTAGGTAGCGTTGCACTACTGACTTTGACTCCTGAAAAAAGAGAGGCGACCATAGTTGAACTGACCTCTGTCGAATAGGTTCCCACTCCTGAAAGGAAGGTCTCAGCAAGAAGTAAATCAACCTACGACACAGAATTGGAACTGCCCGTTGCGTCTGCAATTCACAGAAGCGTGAAAATCCCCCCCAGTGCTGTGCTTTAATCACTGACTACCAACACAAATATCAAATGAGACAAGGATTTTAATAAGCTTATAAAGGAGTTGAGTTTTGATTATCGACCCTCTTCATTCCGATGGATTTTACAATATAATGAGTGGAGTCGTAGTACCAAGGCCTATCGCATTTGTGTCTACGATGTCAAAAGACGGAACTGTGAACTTAGCACCATTCTCATTCTTTAACGTGGCTTCTTCAAACCCACCTACCGTGTTTATCTCAATGGGACGACAAACCGATACAAAGCCTAAAGACACACTAGCTAATATAGAAGAAACCGGGGAATTCGTGGTAAATGTTGTCATCGAGAATATTGCAGAAGAGATGAATAATACTGCAGCAGAATACCCGGAGGATGTCAACGAATTTGACATCGTGGGTTTAACACAAACTCCATCCCAAATAATAAGTCCTCCTCGCGTCTTAGAATCTCCTGTAAATTTGGAATGCCGATTAAAGCAAGTAATACCGATAGGTAATCCCGGCAGCGAATCCGGACTTGTTTTGGGAGAAGTGGTCTTAGCCCATATTCATGAAGATATTATAGATGGGGATAAAATAGATCAGGATAGGCTCAAAGCAGTTGGTAGGTTAGCAGGAGGAATGTACTCCTATACCCGTGACAAGTTCGAATTGATTAGGCCTAGCTACAACCCTTTGGGCTAATTAGATTGGAATTTGAAGGGCCTTAAATTATCACCCCACCGCTTGAATACCTGATAAGGTAAGTCTGCCACATATACCAAGCATGTCGACAACCAAATACTTGGCAAAGTAGCCTTCGATTGAAGATAAACTATCCAATTAATGGCATTGACACCATTTGCAAGCCAATATTAGACTACTGGGACAGCATTCATCTTGATTGAGTAGTCATACCCCGAGTAATCTACCTTTAACTACGGTCAAGTCCTCGCTGGAAAAAGGAGGCTACATGGATAAACCTCTGCCCTTGGAAGGAATCAGAGTATTGGACTTCACGCACATTGTAGCTGGCCCTCAATGTACGCGTATACTTGGAGATCTTGGGGCGCAGGTAATCAAGGTTGAACAAGGTCAATCTATTGATTCAACTCGTACGGCTCCAATCGGCGTTGGAGGAATTCCTAATACCAACCGTAGCGGCCTTTTCGAATATTTCAACCGTAACAAGCTAGGTGTTACCATCAATGCTCTAATGCCTGGAGGATTGGATCTTATCAAAAAACTCCTCTCTATATCCGACATCGTAATAGAAAATTTCAGTTCTAGGGTACTGGAAAGATGGGGGCTATCCTACGAGGAACAATGTGATATCAAACCCGACATAATATACATCAGTATAACTGGATTCGGCCATATAGGTCGTTTCAGGGATTACAGCACTTGGGGCCCAACCGCACAAGCCTTGTCTGGACTGACTCAAATGTCTGGTCTACCTGGCGAGAAACCTGCCGGATGGGGATACAGTTTCCTAGACCATACCGCCGGCTATAACGCCAGTATAGCAGCCCTCATGGCACTTTATCACCGTAAACGCACAGGGGAAGGACTATGGATAGATGTATCTCAAGTCGAGACTGGAATGGTGCTTGCTGGCCCATCAATATTGGATTATACGGTGAATAATCGCCCTTATAAACGCCCTGGCAATCCACCTGGTAATCGTTCCAACCATCCCAGAATAGCCCCTCATAATACCTACAAATGTTCAGGTGATGATCATTGGTGTGTAATTTCTATTTTTACTGAGAAAGAATGGTCCAACTTTTGCGCCGCAATCGGCAACCCGGCCTGGGCGACAGAAGCTAGATTCTCAAACAACGCTGGTAGAACTGCAAACGAAGACGAATTAGACAGCCTTATAGAGTCATGGACCATTGATAAAACACCCCAAGAAGTGATGCTTCATCTTCAAGAGTATGGTGTGGCGGCAGGGGCAGTACAGAATAACGAGGATAAAGTAGTAAGAGACCCTCAATTACAGTCTAGAGGGTTCATACAAAAAGTACTTCACAGAGAAGCAAAGCAGGAATTCGAAACGGACAGTCTGCCAATCAAGTTCTCCTCAGCCAAATCCTCCATAAGGCAAGGTGCACCTCCATTAGGAGGGGATAATGTGTATGTCTTGAAAGAAATACTTGGATTGAGCGATAAGGATATAAGCACATTGGAAGAAGACGCTATTATATAAACCCATAACCTGCAGGCAAAGATCATAATCAAATTCGAGGGGCTCATCATGAAGTATGTCATCAAAAACATTGAAGCGAAAACTGTTACTGAACTGCAAAGAGCGCTAAAGGAAAGGTTTGTTTAAAGGTATGTCCCAACAACAATCAAATTCTCAATCTGGACCACTCGAAGGCGTGTTAGTTCTAGATCTTACCGACGAGAAGGGAATGTACATGTCAAAACTATTGGCTGACATGGGTGCAAGAGTAATACTTATAGAACCCCCATCTGGTCATCCAGCTAGACATATTGGACCATTCTACAACGACACACCCGATCCTAATGGAAGCCTATTATTCTGGTACCATAGCACAAACAAGGAAAGTATCACTCTTGATATTGAAACGGAACGTGGGGCTCAACTATTCTGCGAACTTGCCAAGAGCGCAGATATAATACTTGAATCCTTCCAGCCCGGTTATTTAGATTCTATGGATCTAGGATATAACACCCTATCTGATATTAATCCACGCCTGATAATGACCTCCCTCACAGGATTTGGTCAGACCGGGCCATACAAGGATTTTAAAACCTCAGATTTAGTGGCTATGGCTATGGGAGGACCAATGGCAAGTTGTGGATATGATGATATAGAAGGTTCACCTCCAATTAGAAGCGACGGATGGATGGGATATTCTACCAGTTGCAACTTCGGGGCAATAGGAACTATGACAGCATTATTTCATAGAGAGTTCACTGGAGAGGGTCAGTGGGTAGACGTTTCTATACATGAGTCTCTATCATGCACTACTGAGGCTGCAATGCCTTATTGGTTTTTTGATCGCCAAACACCTATCAGACAAACCGGCCGTCATCACGGCCTAACCCCTACTAAACCTATCCAATATGAAACATCAGACCATAAGCTTATAAACGGTTTTGATATCCCCCCTAGAAGCATAGACAGATGGAACAGCTTAATCCAATGGATGGAAGAAGAGGGAATGGCGGTGGAT
>CAYVMY010000010.1:0-13529 GCA_964452695.1 uncultured Dehalococcoidia bacterium | reverse complement strand
AATTATAGATGGTATACGCACGGGACCAGAGATGGACCGCCTAAAGGAACATATAGCTCAATTCATAGGAAGCCAAACCGGAAACGATGCCTACCACAAAGCCCAACAGATCAGATTGGCTTGGGCATTAATAAGATCCCCAGAAGAAACCCTCGAGGATGAGAACTTCCGACAGGACAGGGGATTTTTCCCGGAAATTTCACACCCTGAACTCGAAACCTCCTTCATCTATCCAGGGGCACCATATCTTTTCAACAAAACTCCCTGGAGTATAAGGAGAAGGGCTCCTCTCCTAGCGGAAGACAACGACAAGATATACTCGGATGACCTACAACTGAGTAACCAAGACCTCTCTGACCTGAGAGAAAACAGTGTAATATAGATTCGGATACCTGCTCAAAAGGTATTAACACGATAAGCCCAACACTACCAAAGAAATATAGTATACGGAGCAGCAACCTCATGCCAAAACAAAGCATACGCATCGGATTCATTGGAGCTGGAGCAAATACTGAACTGAGGCATATACCGGGATTCCTTGAAGCAGAGGGGGTTGAGCTTGTAAGTGTGTCTAACCGAAGTCGGGAATCGAGTCAACGCATATCTGACAAATACAACATTCCAAACGTGTATGATAACTGGGCAGACCTTATTGAAGCAGAAGATACTGATGCCATTTGTATCGGCACTTGGCCATATATGCATTGCTCTATTGTTTTGTCGGCACTTGAAGCCAACAAACATGTTATAACCGAGGCCCGAATGTGTATGAACGCCGATGAAGCACACACCATGTTGGAGGCATCCAGACTAAGGCCTTACCTAACTGCACAGATAGTTCCTGCGCCACAAACGCTTAAAATAGATAAAGCCATAATCGAAACCCTATCCAATGGACAAATCGGGGAAGTACTATCAGTAGACATTTCAATTCATCAAGGTGATTTTATAGACCACAACGGGCTGTTCCACTGGCGCAACAGTAGAGAGTTAAGCGGATACAATATCATGCAAATGGGTATCTGGTATGAAAGCATTATGCGTTGGCTAGGACCTGCCCAAACAGTTCAGGCTATAACCAAAGTTCATGTGAAGTCCAGAAAGGATTCCGAAGGGTATTCGCAACATATATCCGTACCAGATCACGTTGAGATACTTTGCGAGATGTACTCGGGCCCGATATTACACATGCATTGTAGCTCCGTGACCGGCCTATCTCCCAGAGACGCCATATGGATATATGGAACGGAAGGTACGCTACACATAGACCTAGAGTCCATGATAGTTTCTATGGGACGAAAAGGGGAAAGCCAAATTGCTGAAATTGATATACCTGTAGAAAAACAAGGTGAATGGAGAGTAGAAGAGGAATTCATAAACTCAATACGCGGTAAGGAAACTGTAACTCACACTGATTTCACTACCGGAGTAAGGTATATGGAATTTACAGAGGCTGTAACAAGAAGTGTTCAGAAGGGAGGGAAGATCCATCTTCCCTGGTAGTAACACCCAAGAGCATATCTGCTCATTACAGGCCTCACGCCTTCTTGGTTATTACCCTCCCAGAAGACGTCTTGGCCCGTTTATCGTCATATTGTCAATTTGCTCCTGACCAACACCCAACTCGAGTAGACGCGGTATTACTTTTCTTATAATAAAACAATATCCATCAGGATTGTTTTTGTCGCGTCTCTCTATGTTTTCAGGTAGGGCAGGTCTGGAACCCCCAAAATCATGAGATAAGGTTACCTTTTCTGAAAACCCCAAGTCTATCAACTGTTTAACAACAAGTGTACGCTTCTCCCAATCCAAATCACCACCAGGAATTCCCGGATAGCGATCCATACCCAAGAAACACCCCTTCTTGATGATGCCAGAAAGGTACTCTATATCATCTGTATCGTTACTGTGACCAATACATACCTTAGAGAGATCCACCCCTTCCTCCTCAAATATTGCAACTTGGTAGTCGCCAGCTTTAACTTGGGCTGCGGTGTGCGTGAGGATAGGGGCCCCAGTTGCATTGCATGCTATAGCAGCTGCCCTTAGTACGACCTCATTCGGACGGGTTAGTTTTCCATCGATTATGTGCTCCTCATCAGTAGCAACCTTTATCACCCCGGCCTTGACCCCCGTATTCTCTATTCCCTTCTCAATCTCCATTATGAACGCCTTGGCAAGTTGTTCGGGAGTTGCACCTACACCTATAGATCGGGGAATATCTCTCCACAGTCCAGTTCCTTGGACTATGTTTAAGTTAACCTTCTCTGCAACTTCTTGTATCAATCTCATGTCACGACCTAAATCTAAGGTTGTAACGTTTAGAATAGTGCCTACACCCTCCTTAGCAGCTTCGTTAAGACGGGACACTCCTCGCTCAACATCTTCTTCATGATTAAATAACTCGGGAAATGTATAGGCAACTCCCGCAGAACTCTCTCGTATATGCTCATGGGTTAGTGTAAACCCCAAGCTATCAACTTTTACCGGCCCCAATACTGTATTTACTTCAACCATCGCTGCCTACCTTTCTTTAGTGAAATACATAATTTCTAGTACGAGTCAATCCGCGTTTTTGACCATTGTTGATGCTAGGTCACTATAAGCATTGGCCGCCTTCCTAACAACCTCAACATCAACAGCATGAGGCCAACGGTCAGTTTCTATATGAAACAGAGCGTTCCCACCCACCAGTGCTGTCACATACCCACCCTGACGAGCTATCTCCTGAGATTCACCACCGACCGTTACGCCGTCCCCTGCTGGTATCGCATATCCAAGCTCATGCTCCATCAGATTGTCTTCTACTTGCCTAGCTAAATCATCGGAAGAGGCCGAAAAGCGTAGTCCAGGCAGAGTTGATGCACCTATATTTGCTCCAAAGTGTATCCAGCCAAAAGATTTTTTCACAAAACCCGGTCGTTCCTTAAGGAAAGCGTGTATGCCATAAAATCCAAGTTCGTGAGCACTCGTTGCCAAACAAATCACATCTCTAGGAGAACCAGAGTTAACAATAGAGGCCATAACTTCAAGCAAGCAGGCCAATCCACCCCCACGTTCACTGGCACAATGCCACCAACCAGATCTGGGTGTCATAACCACAAGGGGAGCCAATGTTCTGTCTCTACCTGGAAGGAGGCCAACCACATTAGATGCATATGTGGCGGTCCGACCGCTCGCAGCAAAAAGTTTTGCTTCCTGCTGTGAGTTTAATGCAGTCATCAATAAATCTCTGTACTCGCTGCTAACTTGTAACACAGGCGGGCCAAAGGGACTGTGAAAGTCACTGGCGTTAGTTGCCATCAAACCGGGACTGTCCCCCATAGTGATAGCCAAAACAGCTTTGTGTTTCCCGGAGCGTCTCGCCGTATCCAAGTCATATTGTCCACCTACGCCACGGCTCACCTCAACGACGACTATGTCTGAGCTTGATTCAATACTTCCAAGAGAACCGTATACACCATTCGAGTCTGTGAAGGCCCCGTCAAACAGGGGAAGTCCTTCTATTATTTCGTCTCCAACCTTCAAATAACACAGATCTGGGTCCACTCTGAGCAAATCAAATCCCTCAAGTTCTGCGGGAACCCCTATAGCTCTTAGTCTATCGCACAACCAATTGGCAGAGGAGTGATCTACATTTGTCCCGGTTCTATGCCATCCTTGGGAATCGTATTCCTCTATAACTTGCGAAATTCTCTGTGATTGTTCCACCTAATGTCCTTCCTGATCACTTTCATAATGCGAAAATCAACTTCTCGCAACCGCATCCAAGGCAGCAGAGGCTCCTGCTCTTACATAGCCTATATCACTTCCGAGCTGAGCCATCTTGAATCCCTCTTTGAATCTACGTATTGCTCCTTCGGGCCCAGGGGTTCCGTGATGACATGGAACTAGCCCTGTCGCATTCGCCACATCTAGCACTTTCCTGCAGGCTTCTATATGTCTAGGATCGTCCTGCATATCAGGACCTGGTGCTATCCCGAGAGCTATAGCTAGATCGGACGGACCTATATAGAAGCCATCTATACCAGGAGCTTTTGCAATCTCTTCCAGATTATTGATACCCTCTTCAGTTTCTATCATCACCAGAACAAATATCTCATCATTTGCCCTCTCAAAATAGTCAGAACCACCAGCATACATTGTAGCCCTATTTGGCCCGTTGCTTCTAAAGCCTGCGGGTGGATACTTTGCCGCTGCGGCAGCCTGAACCGCTTCGTCGTAGTTGTTCACTAATGGAACTATTATCCCATAAGCACCCGCATCCAAAACAGTCTGTATCTCTCTAGGATCATTCCATGGAACTCTCACTATTGGTACGGTGTCTGTTGTGGATATCGCCTGCAAACAGGCAACAGCCTTATCAGCAGTTATTGCCATTCCGTGTTGCATATCTATAACTATGCCGTCATACCCTGAGTGTGCCATTGCCTCAGTTACATAAGGATCACCCGTTGATACCCATCCGACACTAGCAGGCTTACCCTGGCTCCAGAGTTCTTTTATTTTATTGGGGCGCATATAGATACTCTCTAATCACGAATTTATGCTAAAAGTATATTCACAGATTATACGATCTTTAGTTTAACCACTATATACTAGGCACTATCTGATGAAAGCAAATATGGGACCTCAAGTTCTTTAGTTATATCCTTAAACCAATCTATAACCTCAGGATGTAAGGGTATGCCAACTTCAAGACGGTGTTGATACTCTTCTTCTTCCGGATCACCAGGAACTATCACCTTCTCATGGCCCACCGCAGCGGGAGTATCCCTGAGTCCTTGCATCCAGTCATCCATAAGACTTTTGAAGTCATCGACATCTGTAAAAGCGTCTATACTATAGGCGGCTACCATGTGGTGGTAATGACCGTAAGTATTAGCTAGCCGTTCTGGCATAAAGGCGTATCCTCCTCCGGACAGTATCCCACAAATAATATCCACAACACACGCCTATCCATATCCTTTATGAGAGCCTTGCTCTCTGGTACTTCCAACCGGTAGGACTCTATATTGGTCCGGTAAAGGACCTTCGTCCATAATGGGAGTGCCCTCCATATCAGCTACATATCCACCTGGTATCAATGACCCTATTCTACGCGCAAGGCCAAGCTTGTTAGCCGCAACAATACTCGTAGCTATATCCAGTACAAACGGATTACCTGTCTTCGCTGGCGCTGCAACAGCAATTGGGTTTGTACCCAGTCTAGGCTCCCTTCCAAAAGTCGGAACCACCCCAGGTCCAGCTGCTGTCATTGAAAGGCCTATCATGTCATGATCTAGTGCTTGCATAGCATAGTATGAAATCATCCCCATGTGCCCACCATTTCTCATTGTGACCATGCCAACTCCCACGTTCTTCGCTTTTTCTATCGCAATTTCCATAGCGCGTGGACCAACCACCACCCCAAGCCCACCATCGCAATCTATAGTCGCAGTAGCCGGCCTTTCTCGAATGATCTTCCATTTCGGAACCGGGTTCACCGTTCCTTCGTTATAACCTCTTATATAACTACGAAGCATATTCGATACTCCATGGCTATCAACTCCACGAAGATCTGCAAATACCAATACGTCTGCAGCAACTACCGCATCTTCACTGGGAACTCCTACTTTTTCAAAAAGGGATATAACTGTTTGCCTCAACCCCTCAGAATCAACCCTTACAGCCTGATCATCTGGAACATGAAATCTTTCAAGCATAGCTATCTCCTTTAGCAATTGGGGAGGTCGTATAGGAATTTGGGAACCAAAACATTGTACGTATTACGAATAGAATCCAATACTAAGCCGAACGATAGCATCAAGTATATACACTGTCAAACTACGAACCAACTCCCCTACAATAGCCCATACGCATACGGAAAATGTCTCTAGCTCTTTAGCCAAAAACGTATCGGCAAACCAATCTAAACAATGTCTAAATCACCTTCATTTCAAATAATTCAGCTTGTAGAAAGTTAACCATACATGATAGTCTGAAGTTCAGATTCCGCTTAAACTGGAAGATTCATGAAGCAAATTCAAAGACCCAACATATTTTACGGATGGTTTGTTGTAGCAACCATCTTTGTGGTAATTATGGTAACCGGGGGAGCAAGAAGCTCAATAGGTGTATTTGTACTACCAATGAGCGAGGAATTTGGATGGAGCAGAAGTATCATATCATTTGCGGGAGCGGCGGGGATTCTGATCGGCGGCATTAGCCAACCTTTTATGGGCAGCCTATACGATAGAATAGGGGGGCGAAAGCTAATTCTTGCCGGTATTTTGGTCATAGGATTCTCATTCACACTTCTCACGGCCACCTTCCACTTCCTATATTTCATTCTTATTTTCAGCGTTGTTAACGCGATAGCAATGAGCGCAGGGTCCATGACAACGGGCGCAGTAATAATTACCAAGTGGTTTCAGAGAAATCGCTCTACAGCTATATCTTTTGCGGCTGCAGGGGCCTCTGTAGGGGGAATGTTACTGGTACCTTTCACAACTTACTTAATCATTCTAACAGACTGGCGTGTAGCATGGAGCGTACTAGGGCTTATAATCGTTCTTCTGGTGTTCCCCCTAGTCTTCCTACTTCTACGCAATGACCCTAAAGACATGGGTTTATTACCAGATGGAGACAAATCTGAATCTATAAAATACACAACATGACAACAACCCAACTCAGGACCACTCTTTGTCGACCGATGGCAAAACGCTTTCTGTTCCATTCCTATGTGGGAACTTTGTTCTACTTATTTCGTATGTGGCTTTACTACTCTCATAATGGCATTCCATTTTGTCCCTTATGCCATAGAGAGTGGGTTCTCTCCATCCACAGCTGCCACTGCATTCGGTGTACTGAGTGCAATGAACACAATTGGCGCCCTGATTGTAGGCCCATTGGCAGATAAATTTGGAAATAAGAACCTCTTATCGTTTGCATATGGATTAAGAGCTTTTGGGTATTTGTGTATACTAATGCTTCCAGGCCAATGGGGATTGTGGGCTTTCGCACTCATTGGGGGCGTCTCATGGCTTGCAACCGTACCACTGACCATATCACTAACCACTGACTTCTACGGGCTCAAGAAAGCTGGCACTCTCAGTGGTATTGTTTTTATGTCACATCAAATCGGGGGATCTATAGGTATTCAGTTTGGAGGAATAATGCGAGATATAACTGGCTCATACTCGGTTCCCTTCGTCATTGCCACCCTATTGCTTGTAGCAGCCAGCTCAATAAGTTTTTTGATCAAAGAAAACAAGTATTCCTCCAGATATCTAGGGATTCAATCTGCATCTCTTTCATACAACGCTTAACCAAAAATATTGGAAGGGCTCATGACGGTTCCTCTCCACCACGAAGCTCCAGCAGATCCTGTGTTAATGGAGTGGATAAAAGAAAAGATAGACCAATTGATCGGCCAAGACCCCGTGGTCTTGGTAGTTATCTTTGGAACAGTCCTGGTGTCTATACCCTTAGTAATACTAATTGTGTACCTGTTGCAGAGAAAAGGGGGTTAGACTAACCACAATAACCCCTGAGCTTTATTGGAGATGGCAGGAGTGGGAGGACTCGAACCCCCGGCCTGCGGTTTTGGAGACCGCTGCTCTTCCAGCTGAGCTACACTCCTACGGAAACCAATTATATCTGACTGCCGGGTACTTTGACCAGTCAGATGATAGATTGACATAATCCTGCTGCCTTGATAGGCTTACAGGAAATGAACATTCTATATTGGGATTAGTTTCAATACAGTCTATTTAGTTAAGACAAATGTCCGGCCACAAGCGACGGCATCCTACCAAATAAATTCCTGAGGGTTCGTGATTATGGGAAAATATATACTTAGAAGACTCGTTATGGGCGCCCTTACAGCCCTGTTGGTATCAATCCTTGTATTCGCACTGATGAGAATAGCGCCTGGTGACGTTGCTCTGATGATCGTTGAGGGACAAGCTGGTGAGTTTTGGACTCAAGAGCAGTACGAGGCTATAAAGCTGGAATTGGGGTTAGACGCACCGCTCCCCGGACAATACTTCTCATGGTTATTCGGCATGATGGTCGGGGATTGGGGAGTGTCCTTGTACACAGGAGAACAGGTTTGGGACGCCTTCGTAATGAAGATCCCTATAACCATGGAATTGGCACTTGTAAGTGTATTTTTCTCCGTACTGATGGGTATACCAATTGGGATCATGATGGCTGTTCGTCAGGATACTTGGGTTGACTACTCACTAAGAGTATTCTCCCTAGCGGGACTGTCAATTCCAAACTTCTGGATAGCAACCATGGTTATAGTCATTGGGCTATATGTATTCAGTTGGTCTCCTCCTATAGAGTACATCCCATTCTGGAAAGACCCTCTCGGGAATATTGCTCAATTCTTCTGGCCGGCAATGATTGGGGCCTACTCTTCAATGTCGACTAAGTCACGTATGATGCGTTCAACAATGTTAGAAGTTCTAAGGCAAGACTACATACGGACCGGCCACAGTAAGGGTCTTAGCCACTTCGTAGTGGTATATCGCCATGCTCTGAAGAACGCCCTTATACCAGTTGTTACAGTCATAGGTATATCCATAGCGTTCATAGTTGGTGGCTCGGTTATAATGGAGCGGGTCTTCATTCTGCCAGGAATAGGAAATATGCTTGTAGAGGCTATGAACAGAAGAGATTTCCCGGTAGTACAATCATTGGTAATGTTCTTCACAATGTGGATCGTTCTTACGAACCTAATAGTAGACCTATCTTACGGATGGCTAGATCCTAGGATAAGATTCGATTAATACCCAATTGAGAATATAGACTAGCCCTGCAATAAGATTATTGCAGGGCTGGATCAGAGTTAAATTGGACGTTGTCTCCTGCCGGGTGACCCGGTTCCGTTTCTCATATCTTCTGCGGTCTCTTCATCCACGCCACGCGCCCATCTCCTGCCAAGGCTATCCTTGACGTACACTGAAAACGCGCCCACCCTGTCAATCTCAATATTAACCTCATCCCTATCCTGCATGGCCCCAAGACCCTGGTGATTCGTTCCTGTATAAAGAATATCACCGGGGCTAAAGCTCTCGAATCTACTCGCAAATGAAATGGATTTGGCTATCGAATGAGCCATATCAGACGTATTGAAGTCTCCCCTAAGTTCCCCATTAACCCTAAGGCGCACATTTAAATCTTGCGGGGAAGGTATTTCATCTTTTGTGACTATTGCAGGACCAATTGGAGCAAAGCTTGGATAAGATTTGTGAGTGGCGAGACCTCTCCATTCCTGAAATACCGGTGGTGCAGTATTTTGCGGAGTCGGCATACGGGCAGAAACATCTATGCCACAAGTGTAACCAAAAACATAATCCAAAGCACTATTCTCATCAACATTTTCCCCGTGACGGCCAAACACCACAACCAATTCAGCCTCATGGTGAAATATATTCGCGTCATCTGGAGGCAAAACAACAGATTCCTCAGGGCCTACAACAGATTCTGAGGACTTAATAAATCCCCACATTGCTGCTTGCTTTCTGTGACCAAACTCTGAGAAATTGCCCCCCATACAAAGGATTTTGCCTGGGTGAGGCAAAGGTGACTGGAGAGATACCTCCGATAATGAAACCCTATGGCTATCATTTGCAATCCTATTCAGTGACTCCGATAAATTTGCCATATTATTAATTATGAATACCATGGCATCCTGGCCATTGGAGCGAAGTTCTCTTGGGATAATTTGAGTAAGATCAACAACGTCATTACCTGCCCAAATTCCTAACTTACCCTCATTAAACAAAACAAATTTCACAACTATCTCCTAAGCTGATATTTGGTGCCTTTACGCTGTGGCTATCCCAATACACTCTAAGTAACTCAAGTGTCGATATGTTGTCAATTTTCTCTAACCAGGACTTCACACAAGTTTGCAGCATCCACTAATTCTGGAATACTAACGTATTCCCGTACCGTATGGGCATTATGGTCTGCCATTCCCACAACAGCGGCACTTATACCATGCATCCTCAATACGTTACCATCCGTACCGCCCCCTGAAGGCAACATAGCAAAATCCTTCCCCAATTCTCCAAAGGCAGCAGTCAGCATTTCCACAGCTGCATCGTTTTCATCAATAGAATAAGCCTCGAATCGTGTATTCATAGCCAAATCCAAAATCGCTTCGGGAAACAATACTCTTACGTTTTCTATGGCATTATTCACATCATCACTTATTTTACTTATGGCCTCCGGGTTATGGCTCCTAAATTCACCCAGTATCTTAGTTTTTTCAGGAACTGCATTGGTAACGCTACCACCATTGATGATTCCAATGTTAAATGTAGTTTCGTCATCTATCCTGCCCTGCGGTAGCCTTACTATCAATTCAGCGGATACACGAATCGAGGATAACCCCTTTTCTGGCTCTACTCCAGCGTGAGCAGCTCTTCCTGTTACATCTACTTCAAAACTTACGTGAGTGGGACTAGATGAAGTGATTTGAGTTGGAGGACCTTCACCATCAAAAACTACGGCTTTCTGAGCTTTTATCCGAGAGAAATCTAAGTTTTGAGCTCCAACCAACCCTATCTCTTCCTGACGCGTAAAAGCCACTTCGACAGATCTCACTGGGTCACCACTCTCCAATGCAGCCGTCAATCCTTCTAGTATTGCTGCTATTCCCGCCTTGCAATCACCACCAAGTATGGTGGTATCCTCAGAAACCACCATTGTTCCCTGGACACTCGGATTGATACCACGACCAGGCTCTACCGTATCCATATGCGCTGATAACAGAACCGCGTCTTGGTTACCTAGCTTACCTATAACATTCCCATATCCATCTAAGCCAACATCAAATCCTAGATTTTCTAATCTTACTATCAAGTCATTAGCCATTGCCTGTTCTTCCCCTGAGGGACTATCTATTCGCACTAGTTCAAGTAATGTTTTTATAAGACGCTCTTGATCAATCATATTCCATAAACTCCATCTCCAGAATATTTCTACTCCCACAAACCCTATCCGGCATCAATATCCCTAGATATGCTAATGTGAAACAAGCATATCGTGCGCCAGAATCAACATCACTTTGGTACTATTAACGATACTTTTTATACCTATTGATTCATTAGTCCCATGGGCAAATGTAAGCATTGGGTCATCATCTGGATGACTACCCATAAATCCATACGTCACTATGCCCAGATCCCGAGTGAAACGAGAATCCGTAAATCCGGTGCTGATCGCTGGTATCATTTGTATGTCGGCCATACCAAGTGCCCGAGCAGTAGACTTCCGAATTTTTTCCGCGAACTCCGTTTCAAAAGGCGAAGCATTTGGAACAGACATATAGTCTATATCATATTCCACTCCTGGAATCCCCCCTAATATTTTCCCGAGTTCGGCTCGAAGATAATCCTCATCCTGATGTGGCAGAGTTCTAACGTCACAAGTTAACCTTATTTGTTCCGGCACACTATTCGACTTAATGCCCCCAGTTACCATAGTCGGCGTAAGAGTCATGCGAGAGAGAGCCTTCATGACAGAGGCAAGCCTCTTATTAACTGGTTCGACCTCTCCAATAATCTCGTCTATGTTGTTTGAGGTAGCAACGTACTCCAATGCAAAAGTGGAGAGATATTTGAAAAACTCCACTGATGTATCCCTGTCGGGCTCATAAGCCTCAATATTGTTGATAACATGTCCCAGGGAAAACGCAGCATTTTCTCCTTGCCAAGGAACCGAAGCATGGGCACTAACGCCTTTTATATCTATTTCAACTTGCAATCTCCCTTTTTCTCCAGTACCTAAAACATAGGTGAAGCCTCCAGCAGCATCCATTGTATTGCCACCACCTTCGTTTATTGCAAAGGGAGCAGATAATTTCTGTGGGTAATTCTCCGCTAACCAACCAAACCCAAACCTACCACCATGTTCCTCATCCGCACCTGAAATTAATAACAGGCCGTCCTCCAATTCAACCCCGTTACGCTTTAGGATACTCATAGCCATAAGCTGAGCTGTCAAAAGTCCCTTGCAATCCGATGAACCTCGTCCATAAATGCGATTGCCCGCAACAGTGGCTGAGAACGGTGGATATATCCACTTGCCTTCATCCTCAACGGGAACTACATCTGTATGCGACATGAATAGCAACCCAGCTTTTTTGGATTTACCTTCGAGCCTGGCAATGAGATTACCCCTGCTTGGAGCAGACTCAATAATTTCAGAATGTACCCCATATTTTGCTAGAAAATCTCTAGCGTATTCACAAACCTGAGTCTCATTACCAGTAGGCATAAACCCAGTGTTAATTGATGGAATGCGCACTAAAGCCTGCTCCAGAGCAATTATCTCATGCTCATTTTCTTCGATTTGAGACAGCATATCCGCTAGACTAGCCATATCATAATTCTCATATCTTTCAGGAATTGGGAACAAGCTCAAGCGTAGTGTATCATCCAACCCATGTGGCCGAATCCTGTAAGCCTTTATCCATTTCATTCCGACTTACCAGAATCCATAGAACTCACCTTTAATGATGCTCCATGGGGTGTCGACACGTATTACCAAGCAGATTCCACTCTATATCCTCAGTATAGAAATCCATTATTACACTGTCAATTTCTTACGAACACCTCTGAAGCATGTAACAAAACAATTATTGTTGCGATTCATGAATTAAATACTTGCATCAAAAGTACTCCCTTTAAATATAGAGAAATAAATCTACCTAAAAGCTTCAGCAGAATCTATAGGGGCCCATCCAAGGACTTCCTTCGCGTGTCCCAAATCTACATAACCCCACTTATTATCGGAAGTACAATTGAAAACATCGAACATAATCTCGTCTGAAGCCTCTATACATTTGTGCATCATACTAGCTATGTCTCTATGGCTAAGCCATCTAGCATAATCCGCTGTAACCTTAGGACGATTCTCAGGCCATACTTGCCCAATCCTCACACATATTATAGAGATGCCATAGGCATCTGAGTAAGATCTCCCCAGAGCTTCGCCCCAAACTTTTGTAGCACCATATATACCACCAGGTCTAATCACATCTTCCTTAAGCTTGATGTAATCCTCAGGCACATCCATGTAGCTTCCTTCACGTAGTGCTTTGTATGGTTCCAACTTAGCATAACCTACAACTGTGGCACCGCTGCTAGCGAATACAACTCGTTTTACACCTGCTCGCCTTGCAGCCTCGTAAACATTGTATGTACCTATGACATTAGATGATAAATTACCTTCCCAATCATCACTCCCGGGGAGTGCAGCAAGATGCACTACGGTGTCTTGACCTTCAAACGCACTTTGGATTTTCTCCAAATCTGATATATCAACTTGAAACCAGTTCACCCCTTCCACAGGTGTCCTATTAAGAGCACTCAGTTGATAGCCACCTATGCTATCAAGATGGTTCCTGAGTACACCCCCAATAAGGCCACTCATACCCGTTATCATTACTTTCCTCATAGACTACCTCCCTGCCAGATATAAAGAATTCAACAATCTAAGATAACTTCCAGGTGAATTAACTGGGG
>CAYVMY010000009.1:6065-25823 GCA_964452695.1 uncultured Dehalococcoidia bacterium | reverse complement strand
TGAGAAGTTAAAGGACATGATGAAGAACATGGAAGGTGATCACTTCAGGGACATGGGTGGTGAGAAGCTAAAGGACATGGCGATTAACATGGAGGGTGATCACTTTAAGGATATGGGTGGAGAGAAAGTGGTGTTGATGGCGAAGGAGATGAGTGGTGAAGTTCTTACAGAGATGGGTAATGACCAAGCTAAAGGCATGGTTAAGGCTATGGAGGGGACTCAAATTGCTACGTTGGAGAGTGACCAACTAGTAAGTCTTTCAAAAGGTATGAAATCAAGGGAGATAGTTGAGATTGGAGAAGATAGGTTACTAGCAATTGTAGAGAAAATAGATAACAAGGCGGTAGAATCACTTGGTGAGGATCACCTGAGCTCGATGATGAGCGGAATGCAGGGTGAACAGATAGGTGGCCTGGAAGACATTAAGAAAGTAGCAATTGTAGACAATCTCAATGCAAATTTCTTTGAGTCTGACAAGGTTGGTTTTGAAGAGATTAGTAATTCAGTGTCCGAAGATACTCGGCCAAGAATATCTTCGGAGAAAGTTGGCAATACTGCCATAGCTACAACGGATAAAGCATCCAGTATTTTTGGACGTGCGGGATTATTTGGATAGAGATTTTCAAATATGTATGTGTTGTAGATGTCTTGGGTAATACGATATCTACAACACGTTAATTATTCTCTTCTAATAGTCTAGATATCTTGTATCCTAGTAAGCTCCACTTTCCCCATTCACTGAAAAACTCCTGTATCTCATTCGGAGCTATGTTGTATCTGTCTTTACAGTAGCCAACCACAGTGGAGTCTATAGGTATGCGGCTGTAATCGTGGCAAAGCATCATAATATGGCTAGCACTATATGGGCCTATTCCACGTATCTGCAGAAGGTCCTCAAAAGTAAGGTCACGATTGGTTAGCTGACCATTTTCATTTATGATCTCATTTGTTAGAAGATGATTGGTAGCTTCAATCAATACTCTTGACCTGAAACCAAGTTTTAATTGTGAACTGAGAAGGTTCCGTCCAATCATGATGACTTCTTGTGGGGTCGGGAAGGTTCCTTTGCCTATTTGATCTACTAGCGCCGAAGACATCCTCAGCGTGGATTGCCAATTAGTATTTATAGTACATATTGTTTTCACAAAATCCTCATAGAAAGTACTTGATCTTAGAAAGCGCCCGCCTCCAGCTTCTATAAACGATGCAATTCGGGAATCTAAAGAGTTGGCTTTTTGGATAGCTTCTAGAGGATTCCAATCAAGAGAAAACCATCTAGTGACTGTATTTAGGATATGCTGCTGTTCCATTTGGTCCAAAGTATCTGCATTTGTCTCTACATTAAGTTTACGTGCTTCATTTTGATATACTTTGATCAAGTATTGCTTTCCATTTTTAAACCTCTCGGTTCTGGAAAGTGAATTGTCCTTATCCTCCCATTGCCATGGAGCAAGCCGAAACCAACCGTGACTATGAACAGTAAAATGAAAAGACGTATTGAAATTTAAATCTAGTTGTTGTGATATCAATGGTTGTTTATATAAAATGCGATGAATTTGTTAGTTCTATTAGGTATTAGGCCCAACGTGTATGAGTAACGAGATCAACCAGATTCATCATGAGAAATATGGTGTTGTTGAGTTATGTGTTGGCGCAGAAAATCTGAAATCAGTTTGCCTCCACATTTCGTATAGAATAATAGCGGCAGCATTAGATAGGTTTATGCTGCGGTTGGATGGCATCATGGGTATTCTCAAACGGCGTTCTGGACTTATTCTCTCCACAATGTCTCTTTGGATCCCAATGCTTTCCGAGCCAAGAAGTATAGTATCACCCGGCTGAAATGCGGGCTGAGTGTATATTGTATTCCCAACAGTGGTCGTCGCGTAGGTACGCTTGGTATCATGTGAGCTAAAAAATTCCTCTATGGACTCGTGAATCGTGATATCTATAAGATCACGGTAATCTAGAGATGCCCTCCGGAGCCCTGGGTCTTGTAGTTGAAAACCCAAAGGCTTGACCAAGTGGAGTCGCGCACCTATGTTTGCACAGAGGCGTATTATATTCCCTGTATTTTGAGGTATTTCTGGATGGATTAACACCACATTGAAATTAGCAAAACCATTCATGCATGTCCCCCAGTTAATATTGATGGAAAAAAGAATCTAAGGCTTTTGTATTTCAATAATTATCTTCGTTTGTGACATTCCTAATGCAACGGTATAGAGTTGTGTTCACATCTAGATTACATTCTAATCGATTTTAGTTGCAGTAGGATTCGGAAGATATTCTATACGAGTACTGATGTTTGATGTATTTATATAAATGATTATGACTACTATGAAAATCACAAGTAAACAAGATATAGTAAGTAAAGCTTGTGAGCCATCTGAGCGAAAAAATCTAGAAGACATGATTGGTCTTTTAGCCACAGAGTTCCATAAGATGATGCCCATAGTCTTGATTAGGGATTATAGAGCATTATGATGAGATAAGGGAAGATTGATTTCTATATGTTCAGTTTTGATTATCGTATAACTAGCTCTGGTTTAATAAGTATCGTATGTTTAAAGATGAATGCCACGTACGCTATGGGAAGTGGGGGAAACCTCCGAGACGTACTTGTTTATTGGCTCCCCGAGTAGGATTCGAACCTACGACCTAGCGGTTAACAGCCGCCCGCTCTACCGCTGAGCTATCGGGGAACGTGGGATTTCCAATGCTACACTAGCCTGCGTTTTTAATTAACGCCAGAGACAAGTATATCATTCATATAAATAGTACAACAAGTTATATCTGACATATGATCAATACCTTAAAGTTAATCAAGGGACTTCTTCCTTGTTTGTTTCTATGTCTAAGTTGTTACGTAATGAATCTATGCGGAACATGGAAAGAATGAAAGCGATAATCGTAAAAGTAGAACAAAGACGTATGGTCCAATTGTTTAGCCAGAATTCAGAGATTTTCTCTGCAATGTAGCCAGAAATGATAGAACCTTCTGGTATAGTGTATGGCAGCACTGTGGCCAAGTATGATAGCACTCCCAATATCCCCAAAGATCCTATTAGTGTCAGCGTGCCAAGTAAATACCATGATAGATTTCTAAAAGGCGTTAGTCCTATGCATCCAAGTACCAGTAATGGTATCGGAAAGGCATAGTATCGAGATGACATTGTGGTAGATATAAACAATATGTTCGCTACATAAGCCCCTATCAAGAATAGCGATTCTAGCTGGCTTATATTTTTGGATTTCCAAATCACCCAAGCGTAGAAGGCTGTGACATATACGATTAATATGCGGGAAGCGCTCAGAAAGGATAATGTGACTTCGGTTCCAAATATCGAAAATTGGGAACCGTTTCCACTTGGAACCGTAAAATTCGCGAATCCTGAAGTTCCGTACAGATTTGTAATTAAAGTCCAGAAAGTGTAAGCATCACTGGATACAAACGAAGTCAGTCGTGAAGTCAAGCTAACACTGGACATCTGGGTTATTAAGGGCAGATAAAACATTTCTATATGATATCCGGTGGAGAAGAATGGTGTGAGGATGACCAACGAAAAAAGAATTCCTGTTATGACAGCGAAGCTAGTTTTCAGTGCACCAAAATGTTTTAGGCTTAATAAGATAATAATCGGTAGGAATATAAGAGTTGATGGCTTAGTTAGGATTGCCAGGATCACTAGAGTCCAACCGATCCTTAACCTGCTCCATAAGAATATGAGTCCTGACCCCATAGTAACTAGAGTTATCATATGAACATCTGTTTGTATCCAAGTTATGTTGCCTAGTAGGATTACTGGATTAAGGAATACCAGGATGAATGCTATTAAAGACATCTTGTATGACCTGAGAATTTTGTAGGCAAACATGAATATGGCCAGCGATAGTGTAGTATGGACGACCATGCCTGACATTCTGAGCAAAGATATTACTGGCACTGATGGTAGTTCTTGCCATCTGAACCAGTCTGCGGCTTGAGATATGCTGCCGATTACCCAGAATATGTACGTTGCAATAGGAGGGTACATAAAGATCGCAGATAGAGCAGGAATTCCACCGAGTGCCCATGCGTTGGGAACTGAATCAGATATCGGATATAGACTCCCCAATCCATATACTCCAGCAATATAGCTGTAGGCATTGAGTGTGTATGAGTCAAATGGATGTTGCCCAAGTTTTCCGAGCGGAAGGCTCATAAGTATACCTATAGTGAAGGTTCCTAGTAATATCAAGCCAAACCCACAGAAACGTTTGTAATCAGTCGTATTAATGTTGGATTTGAAATTACGTATTCTTTGGAATATGAATTTTGGATCGTGCCGGTATAGCGAGATAAAAAGCCCAATTATCGCTATGATTGTTGCCCAATAGAGCCATCTAATTCTATTAGACTTAGCATATGAGTAATATTCACCTGTTGCTGGTACTTTAAGTTTACCAGGGGTGATCAACAAGGTTTGGCCTCTTTCGTAGGATTCCTCACCAAAGTAGCTTTGTGTTATAGGACCATTGGAAAGATGAGGAATGGCTGCAGATTCTACGTTTTCGGCGAATAAATCCTCCTCACCATCATTGTTTGTTATGGAGAAACCAATTTGTTCCGAGGTTCTAAATACCTTCAGAGACAATGGCTTTGCTAAGTCACAGTATGATGATTGCATTGCACTCTCACTCTTTGACGAATGATATTTGAATCCTGTGATGTTTATGCATTTCGTTCCATCTATATTCAGCCTCAGGTTAGATGGTGATATACCATTCCATAGGACCAGATCAAATTCAGTGACTCTCCAGCCTATATTATTTGGAATAAGTTGATTGTCTCTATCTAGATCTGTATTGGTGTTCTCTATAAATAGATTGGCTTGGAAACTCCCCGTTGAAGTAACTAGATGCGTAACTTCTGTGGCATGGGGGTTTTCCAGGAAATCTATTTGCCACTGGTGTTTGAGTTGGCTTTGATATGTCAAATTGCGATCAATAAGATCCCTCTCGTTGTGCAGATAATTACTTTCCTGAGGTGTGACCAGCATAGCAATGGTTAGAGCGATTATCAGAACGCATAATATTGCGGAGACTTTTGTGCCGTTTCTGTGACCAATGAGCATTTTATACAACAATAACTAGGAATACTTTGAAGATGTGTGTTCTCTGCCTATGTATGTGTTTCTATTAAGGAACAAGTCTGATATGCCATAAGCCAACAAGATGGAATTTCCTATACCTAGTGCCAACATGATTTCATAAAAACTATTGTGAAATACAATCATAGATATAATTTCGATTAGTGACATTATGGATGCGGCAATTAGGAATCCTCTTTTGCCCATTCCTATGTGGAAATAGGCCAAAAGCATATTGGTTGCAAATATAGTTAAAACTAGTCCATAGGGCCCGAGAAATGGTGCGATGGAAACATACTGGTCTCCGATAACTAGCTTAGTTAGCCAGATTGGTAATAGCCAATATATGGCTTGGGCTGCTAACAACGCTATCGCAGCACCAATAATGGCGATATACAGTACTTGTAGTGGGTTTCCCCCGGAGGATTTTCTTTCTGCTACTAGGGGTAACAAAACGAGAGCAAATGGCAAGGGCATATATATTATGATTTTGCCTAGCACTGAGATTGCATTATATAGTCCTACATCCTCTGGCTGGAAAAAATGAGCTACCATTAGTACGTCAGCATTCGCTGGTATCATCATCATTATTGCAAGCAATACGCTGCTAGTGGCCCAAATCGGGAGTTTTATAGTTGAGAAGGAGTGAACACCATAACGGATACACAATCTGGAGACCCAAATTAAACTAAGGGTAAGTGCAAAGGCTCCTGATATAGGTATTGAAGCTATGGCCCCAAAAAGTTTATCACCAGAGGAGATCATTATAGTTCCGAGTATTAGCTTTGCAGTTTGAGGAATTACTTGGGCAAAAAGGGAGAATGCTGCAAAATGTTGGAGACCCTGGAACATCCCTGTTGGGGCAGATATGGTAAGAGCAAAAAATACTGATAACGCCACCATTAGGGTTATATGTGTGGATTCTATATTGAGTACGTGGCGGATTTGGTTTTGAAAAATGGCGAATCCTATGGTGATTATGGTGGCCATCAGTGCAACCTGTCCTATAAGTATTAGGCCAGTGGTAAGTGCCACGTTAGTGTCATACGAGGATTTAGTTCTGGCAATGACCTCCGCAATTCCTGCCTGAAGTGAATTGCTGAATATGGAAGCGATATAGAATATCGCGAATAACGCCCCAAAAGTACCAAATTGTTCCACGTTGAGATTGCGTCCCATAATGACCTGAAACAAGTAATTGGCAGCACTGCCAACGAAAGTGGCCGCTATTACCATGAGAAGGTTCAGGCTAAATTTAGACTTTATATTGTCGATAGTGGAGACGGAGAGGGGTCTTGTAGAGTTTGGCATATGGCCCTTATTGGTACATCCACAAAACTTCAGCTGTTGTCTTGGTCTGCGTCTTGTCTCATGGTTGAATGGGAACTATAAGATTGCTGTTTCGATTTCTTGAACCACGGAAGTTTTGAAATCGGAACAAAATTTTCTAGTACGTAGAAGAAATGCTTGTTGAAGCCCCAAAACCCATCCTTGTGAAGACGTCTAGAGGATATGGTGGCGTAGATGTTTTGGTATCCAAAAATTGTCTTGCCATTTGCTAGCAAACTAGCCCCCATTAGCCCATCCGCATTAACATCGTCGGTAAATCCGCCAAGATCAAAAAATGTGTCTCGCCTTATTGCTAGCATGTTGGTGCTAGTTGAGAATTTGCGGAAGGGCTTTGGCAGCTTATGAAACACGAATCTTAATAGGTTATATATGCTGTATTCTACCCCAAGCGCTAGTGGAGGCGTTATAGGTACTCCAGGCCCTGCAACAGCAATGACATCTGGATCAGATCTAAAACGATCTGCAATATTTTGTAGTACATTTGGGGGGAAAATTACATCGGCTCCAGTGAATACCAGAATATCACCATTGGATATTTCTGCCCCAACGTTTCGTGAGGGGAATTCCTTCAGTTTGGGCCTGATTTCGACTACTGCGCCGTTGGCCTTAGATATTTCTGAAGTTCTGTCAGTGCTGGCGCCGTCTACAACTATAGCTTCATATTCAGGTGTGTTCGGCAATTGTAAACTAGCAAGGAGATCGCCAATATGGTTTTCTTCATTTAATGTGGGAACTATTATAGATAGCAGCATATCGTATCCTTATCCAATATTCTTCTGGCTCTATTCTAATATTTTTTAACTTGGCACTCCTTTGGTTCCATTTGCATTGTATTTTCCTCTTATGAATCTGACGGCTAGATAAATCAGGAAAGAGGCGGTAACGAGATAGCCTAGTTTAACTGGAACAGGGATTGGCTTATGGAACGTGACAGTCTGGAATTGTCCGACGTTCTTAATATATGTCATTCCCGGTCCTGCAGAGTATGAGTCAATAGCCTGACCATCATTGTTTTTTATGTTCCATTCTGGGTTATCTGTATATTTTAGGAGGATTCGACCATCTTTCGGGGCTTTGATATTGATTTTATTGCCTGCGATGTTACGCTGCTCTAGGATTTCGTAGCCATCAGGTTGCCCCAAATCTATAAGGCTAACATTTCTTACGGCATACTTGTATTCTTGATTTCCTTCTGGCTGGGCATCATCAACTTCATAAGGATAATTTACATTGATGACAAGAGTCAACAACTTGTAGTTGTGCATTTCTTGGTCAACTTTGGACATAAAAGAGCTGATAGGAACTAGGAAGGATTTCCAGCCAGTCCAATGCTCATCAGTTAGTGGATAATATAGGTATGAATCACTGGAGTTCAACACTAAGTCTATATTGTCGAATGCGTTTCCGTTATTCCAAATGTCCATAGATATTAAGGCCGAGTTTTCTATCTCATGTTGATAGGATAATGGGAATTGTACATTGATTTGGTTGTGATCTTCGGTTAGGGCTGGTTCGAATCGTACAATTGCCAATTCTGAGTTATCAGTTTCTATATCGTCACCCAGCGTGTTATTAATTTCAACGTTACGGATGCGAACCGTGAACTGATCCTTATTCCCAGGAAGTCCGTATTTAGGATTATCGTTTACTGAAAGCGACAACTGATCAAAACTCGTTATGCCATCTGAGTTGTGATGGAGATCTGATAACAGTATGTGGTTATTTGTCCATTTTCCTGCTCTGTATGTTATAGGAGCGGTGGCCCAATTCGGACCAGAGCGGATGTTGAAGTCGAGTATAGGCTGGTGATCAGCCCAAATTTGAAACTTGATGTATAAGCTATCAGATACTGGCAGTTCTTTAGGTAGATGCATATTGAAATCTACTTGATCGTGATCATTTCCACCGTCGAAATATAATTGGAATTCAGAATAATCCTCAGTTGACTCTACTGCTCCTGTAGCGTTGCTTGTTCTGAATCCAACGTCCCAAGTCCCTTCATGAGCAGAAGGAACATAGGTGATTTGTGGATTAGTTTCTTCTGTGGCGTATTCTATTCTTGAGGCAAGTAAATTAGGTGTATCTGTTTCGTATTGATAGTTGGGGTTGATCAAATCCCATAAGAATAGAGAGGCTGCTGCTGATTGGCTCTTAAGGAGATTGCCAAGTGATATGCCTGAAACCGCTATGGTTCCATGTTCATTTGCTTGATTAAAATATCCTATTACACCTTCTGGTCCTGATGCTAGGTATATGCTGTCTTCTGGGGGAATAACGTATTCTCCTACGGCGTTTAATGACAGTTTATGTCTGTGTAGGTTTAGATTGAGCAGTTGTAAGTCTTTGGTGTCTCCTTCGGAAAGGATCACTAAGTGACCACCTTGGAAGACGAAATCATCCATTTGATTTTTGTTTTCCCCATAGGTCTTTGAAGTTACTAGAGCTATGTCAAACTTTTCAACATCCTCTGTAGATTCTAATGCTATAGGTATAATCCATTGAGAGTTAAGGTTTAATGAGCTCAGTCCATCTAGGAGATCCACATAAAGAGACTGAGCTTTGGTTTTGCCGTAAGGAACTGCAAGATCAAAGGATAGTGGTTGAATGGCGCTTGGAGATGATTCAGGGTAACCATAATACCAAATGTGCCCCCAGGGAGATGTGGTGGCGGCGACGTTTTGTTCCGTAAAATACTGCGGTCTTTTTGCATAGCCTTCTTGGGTGTCAGCTTGTGGGTAAAAGGATGGGATTAGTAGAAGGCCAGAAGCAGCGTACCAGTCTAACCAAAACATAGGAGGATACCAATTTTCTTCGCCTTGGATATGCGGGCGCTTGATTTGTGGCCCGTCCTCAAGATAGTGTTCGCCAAGTTTTTCATGATCCAATTTGAAACCTATTACAGAGTCGGACCAATGAGTATAATATTTGTATGGAGCTCTATTCTTACTTCTGCCTCCAGTTATTTCTACGTTGGTACTTGAGTAGTTAAGCCATTTAGCTACGTCTCTATGACCACTATGGATACGATACCCCGGAGGATTAGAGTGATGAACTGTTTCAGTAATTTCACGTATTGAATATTCATAAGAAGTAGGATTAATAGGGCTATCTATTTGAATATATTGGTGAAGAAATGGAATAACCGTAACGCCGGAGCTAATGACTATAAGAAGCATTAAGATTATCCACACCGAAAATCTTGATATATATTTGTATATGGTATCCATTTGGATAAGGACGCTTGTCGAGAATATTATTAACAATAGAAGAGAAACACCAAAAAACGTTGCATAGTCGTACGCTGCCATGAGGTATAAACTACTGGGCATAGGTAGCCAGGCGAATAAAAAGAAATATATGCTTGCAATTATGAGTACGAACGTGCAAGATATTTCGACACGCATGGGGATCCAAAGTGTCCTCAATTGTCTACGGCATATCGCCAGTAATAGAACTGATAGCATTGCAATTGGCAGAATTAAGGTTCCTATATCTACGCTCCATTCTTGGAGTCCAGTTTGAGGTATTTTTATCAGCCACTCCCAGCGCATAACATTTGTGTCGTGCGCTTGCTCTATCTCTGTAGCCATAAATGTAGATTTATAATTGACTAGTAGTGGGATATACGTCCACGCGGATAGTAGAGTCACAGGTAAGAAAAGCTTTACAGCTGCGGTAAGCTTATCTTTCCGTTTGACTATGCCGAATAAAAGGACACATAGAATAAGTAGAGCTGTCCATTGCCATATAAGGGGATGCATGATTGCGGTAAGAGTCAGCGTGCAGATTGTCAGAAGGTAGGTGTATTTTGTGATATGGCCATAGTTTATTTGTTTAATGAATCGTACGATCAATATTATGGAAATGAAAAATAAGGGCAGCGTCATAATTCGGACATATGCACCTCCAATCAAGTGCCAGTTCCAAATACAAGACATCGTAAAAAGTAGTAACGATATTGGTATGCTTAGAGTGATAGGAATATTTAGAGATCGCGACAGAAAGTATATTGATATGCCAGTTGCCAGCCAGGCAATGTATAGCCCTATGGTCATGAGCATAGGAATATCAATACCGGTTAGTCCATACAAAAGGGCTATCCCCATGTAATAAAATGGGCGCATCATGTCTAGTGGTTCGTATCCAGCAAAGAACGTATCGTCCCAGTAGACATACGGAAATCTCTCTATAAAATACCCAATGCGGCCCAGGTGTAAATATGCGTCGTCCCCTTTTAAATCACCCACCCAAGCCCCCATATAGAGGCTTAGAACGGATACGAAAATCACTATGATAGTGATTGGTAGAATAGTGGGCCTAAAGTTGTTTATTAAGTTTTCTTTTAATACTGAGAGGTTGGTCATTTAGGAACACCTCTATCAAACAACAAAATAGAGAGTAGAATATTAGAGATTGTATGATGTCATAAGAAATCTTACCGAGCAAATATCATAAGAATTCTAATGTGCTGCTTGGATTCTGACTGTCGAAATTTATAGTGTATTGTACACCTATTATGGATTGCATGGTGTTTTAGAACCGCACGTGGTAGAGCCATTGATTCTATTGGGATCTACACCTTTGACAGTCCCCAGTTTCTCACACTTCCTTCAGAAGAGGAGTTCCTTGGGTTCCAGTTTCTTTTGTGCCAACTCCTCCGAACCGAGTGCCATACTCCTTTTGGAGAGGTTGATACTGGTTTGGGCTGGAAGGCTATCGGTTGTTTGGTCAGGCTTGTCCTTAGTTAGTAATACCCATGGGCTTTTTGACTTGTTCCGCGATCCATTCGTAAGTTGAAATTAAACCTTCTTCGAGTGCTATGGATGGTTCCCATCCCAAGGTCTGATTTAGAAGGGTGTTATCACTATTTCTTCCTCTTACTCCTTGTGGCTTGGTCAGGTCGTGTCTGGTTGTGATAGTTTTGCCTGCTATGTTGGCAATTATGGCAATAAGCTCGTTTATAGTTACCATCCTGTCGCGTCCTAGGTTAAGTGGTTTACTGTAGTCGGATTGAAGTAACCGATATATTCCCTCAACGCAGTCGTCAACATGCATAAAAGATCTGGTTTGTTCTCCGTCACCCCATACCTCTATTTCATCAGAATCTTTGGCTAAGGCTATCTTGCGAGACAAGGCCGCTGGTGCCTTTTCCTTTCCACCATCATAAGTGCCAAGGTGTCCATATACATTGTGGAATCTAACTACTCGCGTTTCTAGGCCGTGATCTTCAAGGTAGTATTGGCATAGTTTCTCGGCAAATAGCTTTTCCCAACCGTATCCTTCTTCAGGGTCTGCAGGGTATGCGTCTTCTTCCTTGAGAGGTGTTACATCGGCTTCTGTTTGCATGAACATTGGATAGATACATGCTGATGCCGACTTTAAGAATTTCTCTACGTTGTTACTCCTGCTGCCCTCTAGCATATTGGCATTTATCAATATGTTATTTCTGGCTATGTCAGCATGCGAGGCTGTAATGTATCCTATACCTCCCATGTCGGCTGCCAGGTTGTATACGTGATCAATATCCCTAGTGGCAGTTAGACAATTATCTTCGAATCGTAGGTCTAGCAACATGAATTCATTTGCAGCGGTTGGTTCGAATTCTGGTTCCTTTATATCTACACCTCTCACCCAGTATCCCTTATCAACCAAGTATTTTACTAGGTGGTGACCAATGAATCCGCCGGCTCCGGTTACTAGTACTCTTTTAGCCATTGTGTGCCTCCGTTTGCTTTTGCTGTGAAAAACCAATTTGTTTTGTATGTTATTGTTGGTTCGCCATTATCTGTTTTGTGGCTGACGCTTCAGCCTCATCTCGAAACATAGCCCTAAGTATAGCACAACTTCCTTCCAAGAGAACTTGGATTTGCCGTATCTTCTTTCTACGAAAATTATAGGACTCTCAGAACACTTGCTTCCTCGTGTCCTTCCCAGTATCTCAAGAAGTAATTTGAAGCCTTTTGGCTTCAGGTCTGGTAGGATGGGAACGATCACTTCTCTTCTAAATGCCGCAAATCCAGAGGTAAGATCTTTAACAGGGATTCCTACAATGATGCGACCGACTAGTGAAGCGATTCGGCTTATGAGTATTCTTTTTTTAGGCCAGTTAACTATTCCCCCTCCAGGAACTAGCCTAGATCCTATGACTATATCTGATGATTGTAGACCTTCGATTAGCCCAGAAAGGTCTTCGGGTCTATGAGATAGATCAGCATCCATCATAACTAGGTAATCTCCCTTAGCCTTGTTGAATCCTTCTACTACCGCGGTTCCTAGGCCAAGCTTGCCACTCCTCAATATGAGCTTTACACGTTCATCTTTCTCCGAGATGGATTTTATTATTTCGGAGGTTCCATCCGGACTGTTATCGTCAACGAATATCAGTTCGTATTCCCACTTGTTATCTAGTGCTTCCTTGATTCCCTCGTACAAGTAGGGCAAATTTTCTCTTTCGTTGTAGGTTGGGACTACTATTGTTACAGCCGATGCTTGTTTTGCCACGTTCGTTTACCATAGCCAAGATGATTCGGCATTATACATGAAAAAAAATGGAGGCACCAGAGTGGAGATTCTACGCTGACTCATGATTGAAGTCGTTTAGGGCTAAATCCTGTTATAGCGGTCCTCTAATCTCACGATATCATCTTCACCTAGATAATCTCCAGTTTGTATTTCAACTAATTCAAGGATATCGTTAGATTCATTTGATAAACGATGCAATCCTCCTTTTGGGATGGATACAGACTCATTTTTGTCTAACTTAAACGTTTTGTCATTGATGGTGACGGTAGCAACGCCCGCTACTACTGTCCAATGCTCCGATCTGTGATTGTGGAATTGCAGGGAGAGTGCAGAGTGAGGTGATACTGTCAGCCTTTTTACAGCGAAATCAGGTCCCTTGTCTATTACTCTGTAATACCCCCATGGCCTATGAACCTTTTCACTGTCTAGTACTTCGGGCTTATTTTCTTTGACCAGAGCCTCTACAACCTTCTTTATGTTCGCGGATGAATCCTTTCGGGATACCAATAGGGCATCTCCTGTCTCAATTATTACTATGTCCTCTAAGTCGGCCGTGACTATCAGTCTATTTTCGGACATTATAAGACTGTTGTAGGTTGATTCAGTATGAACTTGCCCGAATATAGCGTTACCGCTAGCGTCTTTAGGGCTTTCATCCCAAATTGATTTCCACGAGCCCATGTCGGACCATTTTGCATTTAGGGGTATGACAGCCGCTCCCGGCAGATCTGGAGTTGCTGTATCCCTGGAAACAGGCTCCATAACAGCATAGTCAATCGAATCTACCGGGCATTGACTGAATGCTTCTAAGTCAGGTTGTATGAGTCGGCCATCGTCTTGTCCATTGGAGATTGCAATGTGGCAAGAATTTGAAATAGAGGGCTGGTATTTCACCAGCGCAGATTGCCAGGTGGAAGCTTTCATCATGAAGATACCGCTGTTCCATAGATAATTGCCTGTATCTAGAAACTTTGTTGCAGTATCTAAATCTGGCTTCTCAACAAATTCCTTTATTTTAGTGGCAGACTCAGACAGTGGATCACCTTTCTCTATGTATCCATACCCAGTTTCAGGAGAGTTAGGTACTATCCCGAAAGTAACGAGATATCCTTTTGCGGCTAGTGGTATGCCAGTGTTTACTGCTCCCTGAAATGCAGTTACGTCCTTTATGCTATGGTCAACCGGCATAACTAAGAGGATTGTGTCTTTACTGAGAGAGGCAGTAACAAAATGGCTTGCCAGTGATAATGCTGGGGCTGTATTGCGTCCCATGGGTTCTTCGATTATGCGTAGAGCGTCCTCAGATATTCCGGATAATTGCTCTTCTACTAGAAATCTGTGCTCTCTGTTGCATACTATGATAGGTTGTACGACCCGTGTGTCGTGGTTATTGAAATCACGCAATCTGAGACAAGTTTCTTGGAACATAGTAAGACTCGAGGTTAATGCGAGAAATTGCTTAGGGTGAAGCTGACGGGAGAGTGGCCATAGCCTTGTTCCAGATCCTCCAGCCAAGAATATTGGGCAAATATTCATACAATTAATTTCCCATCATAGAACAAAGGATATCGTCTATATTTAGGTTAAGTTTTCTATAATTCATTTGAATAAACATTTTCCATGTAGCATATTTAAGGAGATGGTATATTTTGCTATTTAGTTTAGTAGGTGGGCCCAAGAATTCGATGTTAGCTTTTGCGGAGATAGGTAGACTTATGGTGTTCCTGACGACATTTCGTGGCTTTGGGCTCGTGGTCGCGATCAACTCTTTGGTGCCTAGCTGGCTAATCTTGATTTAACACTATAATGTCAGCATTACTGTACGTCAATAGCGATTTTAGTCATTCTAAAATCATTTAGAGAATGACTGTTCATACTCTAAGCGTTAGCAAATTCCATTAGCTTATCGGCGATCTTGGCAGGATCATGTCTTCCAATATATCGTTCACTTGCCAGGTCTGCCTCAAGAAAAAAAATGTTAGACCCATTGGGTTGTGGGGATGGGGATACCGCTTGCTGTTGAACATTAGATGGGATAAACGTCAAATTATTGTTCATAAGGAAATAATCTACAACAATGCCGCTGTGTTCAAGGAGCCCTTGGATATGTTGGTTTGCGTCGTATTGGTCCGTTTCTGGAGGTTCAGTCGCTACGTTGCAGACGAATACTTTTATAGCGTTTGAAGAATTTACTGCGTTCGATATACCAGGTACAAGAAAATTAGGAATTATGCTTGTGTATAGGCTACCGGGTCCTATCACTATTAGATCTGCATCTGCTATAGCCTTTAGAGCCCCTTGGTTAGGCCTGACTTCCATAGGTTCAATCCACAGGTTACTTAGCTGGTCTGAGTTAGACCCTATAGACGACTCTCCTCTAAGGATATCACCTTTATGGGTGGATCCCATTAGTACCAGATTGTTTTGATTGGATACGGGTATAACTTTTCCTGAAGTCTGAAGTAGTTGGGAGGCTGCTTCTATAGATTCTTGAAATCCTCCTTTGATATCGTACAAAGCTGCTAGGATAAGGTTTCCTAGGCTGTGTCCGGTAAAAGTGGATCCTTGTTTGAATCTATGCCGGAAGATCTGTTGAATCAAAGGGCTCGCTTGCGACAAAGCAAGTATGCAATTCCTTGCGTCTCCTAGAGGAGGCACATCTAGGCTTTCCCTTAGTAATCCAGAGCTGCCTCCATCATCTGTGACCGTAACAATTGCTGTAAGTTCACTATCCTTGTTTTTAAGTCCTGTGAGCAAAGTGGACAATCCTGTCCCACCACCAATGACCGTAATTCGTACTCGGTCTTTATTATGGTTTTTATTTTCTATGGGCATATAACTAAAATTTAGATATAGGATACGCTACGAGATTATGGGAGGATGTATTTATTAGCATTGCATTTTCGCAGATGAATTTGACTTAGATATCTGAGTGGGATTTGTTTGTGTCTCTGGGTACGATGGGATTTTTAGTGGTATAGGATCTTAGGGAAGTATTGCCAATGTGGCACCTTGTATAAGATCTACGAGTGGCACAGGGTATATCCCCATCAAAACAATCAACACGAGTAACACGCCAAGAGAACCTACTATTAGTGTTGGAATCTGTAAACGTTCCGAGTCGATTGCTTCCACCATGTACATTTGTTTTATCACTATAAGGTAATAGTAGAGAGATATAAGGCTGTTGACTATTGCCAATCCAACGAGCCACAAGAGTCCTGCGTTGGCAACGGCCGTAAATAGATAAAACTTGGTAGTGAAACCGACAAAAAATGGTAAACCTGCTAGGGAGAAAAGGGCTACCGCCATGGATAGAGCTAGGATAGGGGATTTGGTTGCCAATCCCGCATAGTCTTCTATGTTTTCTTTTCCAGTTGCATTGTACATAACTATTATGCACAAGAAAGCCGTTAAATTAGTGACGCCATATCCAGCGAGGTGGAAAATTATACCATCTGAAGCAAGCGGAGACAGAGCAGCTACACCCATTAGTAAGTACCCGACTTGACCGATGCTGGAGTAAGCAAGTAGGCGTTTGATATTTTGTTGTGCTAGTGCAACCAAATTACCTAATGTCATAGTGGCAGCAGCGAGTATTATCAAAATAATTTGCCATTGATCCATTACAGGCATAAAGGACTGTGAAAATAGACGTAGTATAAGCGCGAATGCCGCTGCCTTTGATCCTATAGCTAGGTATGCGGTGACGGGAGTAGGTGCACCCTCATAAACATCTGGGGCCCACATATGGAAGGGAACCGCTGCGACTTTGAATCCTATACCGGCTATAAGCAGAGATATTCCTAGTAGTAAAACTGGGTTAAGGGCTTCCGGAGAGACTTGCAAAATTTCACTGATCTCAGTGAAATTTGTGGTTCCTAATGTTCCGTAAATTTGGCTTATGCCGAAAAGTATAATCGCCGAAGAAAATGCCCCGAGCAATATATATTTGATCGAAGCTTCACTTGATTTAGGAGAGTCTTTTCCAAGAGATACCATAACGTATAGGCTGAAACTCAAAAGTTCTAAGGATATGTAAGCTGTGAGCAGCTCCCCTGATGCCGCTATCAGCATCATGCCTAGGATAGATATTGTAAGGATTCCGTAGTATTCACCTGGGTGATCTATATGCTTTCTAACTTTGTGTATAGAGCATAATATGATCATGCATCCAAAAACCTGGAAAAATAGCTTGATGAATTGTGAGAAATCATCTATGAAGAATAAGCCATCATATAGATTGGTGTCCTTATCCCATAGGTGTACGATTGATATTATCAGTACTAGTATAAGCCCCAATATATTCAAGTATGGTATGTAATCTTTTTTGTCTTTTGGCAAAAAAAGGTCCATCGCCAAAACACCAAAGGCCACAGCTGTGATCACAAACTCTGGCATGAATAGTGAGTAATTCATTATAAACCCACGACCTTTTGTATCAGTGGCATAACGCTAGAATTTATCATATCCATCCATGGGCTCGGGTAAAGCCCTACAACTATTAACAGAGCTACTAGTATGCTAGTAGAGAATATTTCGACACGATGTATGTCTCTTAGTGATGGCCATTCTTCTCCAATGGGTCCGAAGAATACTTTAGAGATGAGTCGGAGTATATATACGGCAGTAATCCCAGCACCGATTATACCTAGGATGGCGAATAGAGCATAATCCTGAAATGCTCCTATAAATATCATTACCTCCGCTACAAATCCGCTTAAGCCTGGTAATCCTAATGATGTAAGGCCGGCGATTGCAAAGAAGGCTCCGGTGATATTCATACGCTTTGCAATTCCTTCCAACACTCGTATATCTCTAACGTGAGTTTGGTCGTATATGGAACCCACAAGAGCAAAAAAGAGGGCTGTCATGATACCGTGGGAAAACATCTGCAAAACGGCCCCGCCGGTACCTATAGCATTTAAGGTGGTAAAGCCCATTAGAACGTATCCCATGTGACTCACACTGGAATATCCTATAACGTATTTCAAGTCCTGTTGTCCCATTGCTGATACGGCTCCATACAAGACGTTTACAGTTCCGAGAACCATTAAGGCCGGCATCCAATATTCTGCTCCATACGGAAGCAAGTCCACACCTATTCTGAGTATGCCATATGCACCTAACTTCATAAGAGCTCCGGCATGTAGCATGCTCACAGAAGTAGGCGCGGCAACGTGGCCATCTGGAGACCATGTGTGAAATGGCCATAAACCTGCTAAAACCCCAAATCCAATCATAAACAATGGGAAGAAAATAACTTGAAATTCTGAAGAAAATTCAACTTTTGCTAATTCCACCATGGAAAAGGTTCCTAATCCACTTTCCACGTATGTCGCCAGTAATCCTATCCATACAAGAATGCTTCCTGCCACTAGATATAGCATCAACTTCATAGCGCCATATTCTTTTGGTCGTAGGAAAGATCCAAAGTCTGAACTGCTTCCCCATACCCCAATCAATAGGTACATTGGGAGTACTGCTAATTCGTAAAAAAAGAAGAAAAAGAACAGGTCAAGAGATACGAAAACTCCAAATACTCCTGCTATTAGCAGAAATAATAGAATAAAGAAATCCTTTGATTTTTCTTCTATGTTCCAGGATATGAGGACACCTGTAAAGGTTACTATACCTGTGAGTAATACCATTGGGACGGATATACCATCTACCCCTAAGTCGAAAGTTACACCTAAACTTTTGAGCCATTCGAATTGTCTAGTGAATTGATATCCTGCAGCTTGGTTATCGTATTGTATGAATACATATATAGTTAGGAAGAGTATTATCAAGGCAATGAGAGCTGATATAGCACGTATCTCGCGTTTTAACGTGCTCGGAACTATGGTCAGGGCAATACAACAACCAAACGGTATAAGCACTAAAGCTGTGAGAACTGAAGAATCCAAGTTATGTATCCTTTACCGTCGCGTCTGTTTTCATATTCACTAGTATTTTAACTAACTTAATTAGCCCTAATATCATGCATTGAGGTATGGAAACCCGATCCACCATGTGATGGCCACTATTACCATTCCCAAGACCATTCCTAATGCATAGTTGTAAATTTTTCCTGTTTCGGTATATCTCAATTTGAAACCAGCGGCGAATGTTGATTCAGCCGTCCCATTCACTATGGTGTCATTTATTACAATGCGGTCAAAAACTGCCACTACGTTAGAGAATGCGAGGGCAACGCGGTCTATACACCACTGACATAGATCATCAACGTAGTATTTGTTGGATGCCCAGAGATGTAAGCGAGAGAACTTAGCTGTTATGACTTCGGCTGATATCCAACGTTTAGCGTAGATTGCCCACCCCAATGCGAATCCTATTAAGGATAGGCTTGTAGATATACCTACCACGACTGGATGGAAGTGGTACTTTTCTGGGTGTCCATAGAATAAGAAGCTTCCGAAACCTTCGTAATCCTGACTCCATTCGAAAGCTAGGAACCCAGCCGTGATAGCCAAGAATGACAGTGCAACTAGTGGTAAAGTCATTGCTAATGGCGATTCATGAGCATCTCTATTTTCAGTTTTAAGGGGACCTAGAAAAACCAAAAGTAATATACGAGCCATGTATACGGCACTCATAAGGACTGCAAGCATAGTCATGACTATGAAAAAGGGATTCCGATCATTCAATACGACCAACATTATCTCGTCTTTACTAAAGAATCCTGACAGCGGAGGGATTCCTCCCAAGGCAAGAGCGCCAATAGAGAAGCTAACGGCTGGTATAGGCAAGC
>CAYVMY010000009.1:0-6055 GCA_964452695.1 uncultured Dehalococcoidia bacterium | reverse complement strand
TGCCGTGGTCTACGCTGCCAGCACCCAAGAACAACAACGCTTTTGCGAACCCATGGGTCAGTAGGTGGAACATTCCGGCAGTAAATCCTCCAAGGCCTAACGCCATCATCATAAAACCTAGGTGACTTACGGTAGAGTATGCTAAGACTCTTTTTAGGTCAGTCATTACTAGTGCCATGGAGGATGCAAGTATCGCGGTTATTAGGCCTATAATTGCTATTATGAATAGAGTGTCTGGGGTAAGTGCAAACAGCGGGAAAAGTCGTGCTACTAGATATACTCCGGATACCACCATGGTTGCGGCGTGAATGAGGGCGCTTACGGGAGTCGGACCTTCCATTGCATCTGGTAACCAAATGTGAAAAGGGAACTGGGCGGATTTTCCCATGGCTCCAATGAAAACTAACAGGGTTGCAATTGTCAGAGTTCCAGAGTCTATGCCACCATTCTCTGCTATGTGTATTATTTCTGATATTTCAAATGTGCCGGTTGCCTTGAAGATTAGTAGGATTCCTATTAAGAGTCCCACGTCTCCTATGCGCGTTGTGATGAATGCTTTCTTGGCTGCTTCTGCGGCGGATCTCTTTTCATACCAGAATCCTATGAGTAGGTAAGAACAGGCGCCAACCAATTCCCATGCTATGTACATGAATAGTAAGTTGTTTGCGAGTACTAGTGTAAGCATAGATGCAGCAAACAAGGATTGGACAGCAAAATACCATGTGAATCTGTCTTCCTCCTTCATGTAGCCAAGTGAATATATTTGAACCATCATTGCAACGAATGTAACGAGTCCTAGCATGACGATTGAGAGTTCATCAATGATCATTCCCCAAGACAATGACTCGTTTCCCACACGAAACCAGTCTATCCAGTATTCATGCTTGCCGCTTCCTATACTGAGGAATTCGCGTAAAACGTAGCAAAATATTAGAAAGGCTCCGGATATAGCTAATAATGAAAGTATACTTGTCCATTTAGGGAGTATTCTCCCGAGTATTGCGAGGACTATGAATGATATAACGCACAGCATTGGAGCTAGCCATGCGAGATGTACTCCAGATGTGATTGCTGAATCTAGGGAGGTCATATCCGCAACCTTACCATTTCATTATATTTACTTCTTCAATGTCAACAGAGCTATTATTTCTGAAGAGCCTTAGTATTATTGCCAGGGCAAGTCCAACTTCTGCCGCCGCGACCGTTATGACAAATATGGCAATTACCTGCCCTGTTGTCCCAGAAGCCTCTGAGAATGCTGCAAAGGATATTAAATTTATATTTACTGCGTTGAGCATGAGCTCTATAGCTAAGAGTATAAGGACGGCGCTTCTCCTTGCCAGGACCCCATATAGGCCTATGCAGAACAGGGCTCCACTAAGAATCTGGAAGTGTAATAGCGTCATTCCTGGTTGCCCTGCCTAGCTATTACAATTGCCCCTATCAGGGCTACTAGCAGAACGAGGGAGGCCACCTCGAATGGAATTGCCCACTGAGTGAAAAGGCTATTTCCTAAGTCTGTGAATTCAACAGGTTTAGTTGTTTTGCTATCACTTATACCGTTGACCATGGCTGTGGTCATGATCGCAAAAACCACCAAACCGGCAATAATTGCCAGAGGTCGATGCGGATTATCCGTAGCGGTTCTTACTTCTTGGGACCTGGTAAGCATGATGACGAACAAAATCACTATTGTGATAGCTCCGCCATAGATCAAAATTTGGACAAGCGCTAGAAATTCAGCAAGTAGAAGAAGAAATATTCCTGCTATTCCCATGAGGGATAGCAGTAAAGAGAACGCGGCATAGACCACGTTTCTAGAAACAACTGCACCTAGTCCACCACCTAAACATATAGCTGCAAGGACATAGAAAACTACGATAGACATGTTTAGGTCTCTGACTCTTCTTTGGAGGTTTGCTTTTTGGGCTTCCATCCAGTTTCTTTTTGATGCTTTGATCCCATTTCCAATAAACGGTCCAAAGCGACACGGTTACCGTCCCGAACGTACTTGCTCAGTTCGTGTTCGTGGCTCATCTCTATGGCATCGAAGTTGCACACGTCAACACATATCCCGCAGACAATGCAGCGCCCTAGATTGATTTCGAAACTGTCAACTATTTTTCTTCGAGTGCTTTCACCCTCTGCGTGCAGAGGGTTGTCCTTCATAACTGCACTCATACAATTGGTTGGGCAATACCTTACGCATACCATACATCCAGTACAGTATGGTTCGGATACTTGTTCATCCCAAGTGAGCACTGGGAACCCCATGTATCTTTCCTCTATTGGCTTATGTTGTTTTGGATATTGATATGTAACTGGTTTTCTCAATAAGGTTTTAAGTGTGATTGCAAGTCCCTTTATATTGCTTATCATTTTTGTCATGCCTCCTGAGTGGGGGGTGTGTAAAGTTTAACCGTATATACGGGTGTAGGGGCAGTTTTCATGCGTACGCTCAATCCCCAAAACGTTGCTATTAATACGCCGGTTGACATGATAGTTAAGCTCCATATTGGCCAGCCATAGAACATGTAAATGGCAGTTAATATTATGTTCACGAAGGACAATGGCACCAACACTTGCCAACCCAGAGCCATCAGTTGGTCGATTCGGAGTCGAGGATAAGTACCTCTAATCCAAAATATTACCAGTATTACCATATATGTCTAGATTAAGAATATTGCCATACCTAATGGGAGTATATCTGTGGGCAAACCAGGGAATGCCCACCCACCTAGGAACAGGAGGGTAGTTAATGCCCCTATTGCGAAGGTGTTTATGTATTCGGCCAGGAAGAATACTGCCCAGTGCATGCCACTGTATTCAACGAATGGTCCTCCTACCACTTCCGATTCTGCGTGGTGAATATCAAATGGTGTCCTACCTAATTCCGCTAGGCCAGCTGTCAGAAATAAGAACAGGCCTAGCGGTTGCATGAATACGTAGGGTAACGTGGTTTGCTGCTGACCTACAATAGTTACCAGATTCATACTTTGTGCGAGCATTGCTACGCCAAGGGCGGCTAAAATCAGAGGTATTTCGTAGCTAACTAGCTGAGCCGCAGCTCTAAAGCCTCCTAGCACAGCGTATTTGTTTGCGGATGCCCAACCAGCAGCAACAAGTCCGACCATCGAAAGTACGGAAAAGGCCACAATATAGAATAGGCCCATCTCCATGTTTCTGATTGCCAAATCCTTGGCTACTGGTATTGTGATCCAGATCATGAAAGCAGGGACGAATACTATTAATGGAGAGACCCAGTATACAACCTTATCCACCCATCCTGGCAATACATCTTCTTTACTCATAAGTTTTATTGCATCAGCGACAGGTTGGAGTAGTCCGTATGGACCTACGTGCATAGGGCCCATTCGCATTTGAATTCTCCCTAGAAATTTTCTTTCCAGCCAAGTTAGCGATAACACAACTACGGAGAGTGCTGTTAGCAACCCCATGGTTGTCGACAGTAGTAGAAGTAAGTCAATTAAATTCACCGGTCCACTTCTCCAAGCACTATATCCAGAGACCCAAGAATAACAACTGCATCCGCTAGATAGGTGTTTTTTATCATTTCTTTGAGTGCCATAAGGTTACAGAATGAAGGGGGCCTTATCTTTACCCTATAGGGTCTGTCGGTTCCGTTGCTTACAAGATAGACACCTATCTCTCCCCTAGGATTTTCACCCCTGACATACACTTCTCCTGCTGGAGGTCTCAGTATGAATCTTGTTGGTGTTATTATAGGCCCACTTGGCATTTGTTCTAGAGCTTGATCTATTATTTTGAGTGATTGGCGCATTTCTTCTACTCGGACGTAGTAACGATCCCAGCTGTCACCGTTTTCTCCTATAGGTATACCGAAATCAAATCTATTATAGACAGAATATGGCTCGTCTTTTCTAACATCCATCGGAACCCCGCAAGCCCTGAGTGAAGGGCCGCTCATCCCATAGTCAATGGCAGTGTCGGCGTCTATTGTTCCTATACCTTTAGTTCTGGCTAAGAATATCTCATTGAAGCTTAATAGCTTATCTGTCTCATCAATTCCTTGTACTAGTTCATCACGCAGTAGCTTCACACGGTCAGCAAAATCTTCAGGCACATCGCTTTTTACGCCACCAATCCGTATATAGTTATGCATCATTCGGGCCCCTGTAACCGCCTCGAACATAGATTGAATCTTCTCTCTGTCTCTAAAAGTGTATAGGATAGGTGTCATAGCTCCCGCGTCTATTCCGAAAGTGCCTACGAATAGGAGGTGGCTTGCCACTCTATTCAACTCACACAATATTACACGTATATATTCAGATCTTTCTGGTATTTCTAGGCCCATTAGTTTCTCAACTGCTCTGCAGAACGCCATCTCGTTGTTTAGGTTACTGATATAGTCCAAGCGATCGAATAAAGTTACGATCTGAACATACAGCTCATTTTCCGAGAGCTTTTCTGAGCCTCTGTGTAGGTAGCCTATATGAGGCTCCATATCCACAACTCGTTCTCCATCAACCGAGAGCACCATGCGGAACACCCCGTGTGTACTAGGGTGTTGAGGACCCATATTAACCATTAGCTGAACTGTGTCTAAATTTTGGTCAGTGCTCAATTTACCATTCCTTGTACTCGTGCAATGGGAAACTCTTTCGCCCTGGATATCCCTCAAAACCTTCGTATAAGATTAGGGGGGCCAAGCTTGGGTGTGATTCAAATACTACTCCGAAGAGGTCATGACCTTCCCTTTCGTACCAGTCTGATCCTTTCCATACCGAAGTAACAGATGGTAGAGAAGGTTGTTCTGATGGAACGTTTGCTTTCACTACTGCCTTATGCTTATTGTGAGTGCTATAGAGGTGATATACGACTTGTAAGTGCTCTACGTAATCCACGACAGAGAGACATGTAAGATAGTTGAAAAGTGTTTCTGGGTGGTTTTTGAGGCTCTGGCATAGTTCAGCAATGTCGCCGGGTCCAACAGTGACCTCCACCATGTCGTGGGAAACACCTATTGACACATCAAATGCGGATAAGACATTCGGAAGAAGCGTCTCTAGTAGTCGCCCCTTATCGTCTAACAATGGGTTGGGTTCGGGATTTTTTTCCCCGTTGTTATTTTGTTCCACGCTCCTTAGCGTCCTGCATAATTTTGTCCTGAAGGCTCAGTATGCCATCCATGAGGGCCTCGGGTCTAGGGGGACATCCGGGCACATAGACGTCTACGGGTATGATATGATCGACACCCATAACGACTGAGTAAGATCTGTAGTACGGACCTCCATTCGTTGCGCAGCTACCCATAGCGATTACCCATTTAGGCTCTGGCATTTGCTCATATAAAAGCTTTATTGGCTCAGCCATTTTTTTCACCACGGTGCCTGCTACAATCATGACGTCAGATTGCCGGGGTGATGGCCATGGTACTATTCCGAACCGGTCTAGATCATGGTGAGCCATGTATGTGCTCATCATTTCTATAGCGCAACAAGCTAGGCCGAAGGTCATGGGCCAAAGCGATGATTTTCTAGCCATGGCTATAAGTTCTTCTGACTTAGCCGTAATCACTCCAGGAGCAGCTCTGTTAAGGAGGCTACGGGGCTCGGTGTTCCCCTGGCCAACGGTTATCTCCACTGAAGTATCCCTATCTTCCTTCCGTAAATTATCCCGAAGAATAGTATACCAATGAAGATTAACATTTCATAGAAAACAGCGTTTATACTCTCCATGAATACAAGCGCCCACGGGAACAGAAAAACTGCTTCTACGTCAAATATCAGAAACAGTATTGCAAATACATAGTATCGTACGTGTAGTTGAGACCACGAGTAAGGTTCGGGTGGAATGCCACATTCGTATGGCATATCCTTGAGGTTGGATTTTCTTTTCGGGGAAAGTATAAAGGAGGCTGCAAAGGCTATGCCCATGGCGATGGTTCCGGCAACGGCTGCCACAAGCACGGCGGTGTAGTTTAGTGCCAATTCGCTAGCGGGTATATCAGCCTCCGTATCTAAGGTCTACTGTAAGACCAATCTAGGTAAGATAGCGAACTGCATTAGGATAT
>CAYVMY010000008.1:19229-26472 GCA_964452695.1 uncultured Dehalococcoidia bacterium | reverse complement strand
TTCACCCATTTTCAGATTTAGTCTACGGAGTTCCTTGGCTAGAAGTTCTCGTCCTCTATTTATGTTTTGCCCCAGTTCTTGTTTACGAAACAAAAGCCTAATTTGGGACCTGGCGTTGGCTGTGTTAGCATATCCTAAATTGGAGTTTAACCAATCGAGACTTGGTCCTCTAGCTACCTTTGACGTGACTATTTCAGTCTTGTCTCCATTATACAATCGTGTTTGGAGAGGCACAAGCTTGCCATTACTTGGTCTTGGAATATGTCCATCTTGACAGATTCTAAGAATTCCTCTGCCTCCATGACTTCTCGTTGCCACTCGAGCAATTGTCTAAACCATCCAATTTTCTCCTCAAAGTGTATATCTTTGCGGCTACTTTCTTTGTATCTCCAGTGGGCTGCTATACCATATTCAGATATATGATGCATATCGTGGGTCCTAATTTGGATTTCTATAGGAATATTCCATTCGTACATCACTGAGGTGTGGAGGGATTGATACATATTGTCCTTTGGGTTGGCAATGTAATCGTCAAATTGGGAAGGAATTGGGTGCCAAAGTCCATGAATTACACCTAGGGCATGATAACAATCTTGGATTTCATTGACCAAAACTCTAAGGGCGAACAAGTCGTATATTTCCCCAAATTCCTTTTCTGTTTTGGCGTATTTTTGGATTTTATTGTGGATACTATAGATATGTTTTGGTCTTCCAGATATCTCGGCTTCTATTCCTGCCTTCTTAAGTTCTTCGGTTATAACAGTCCTTATCTGATCTACATATATTTCTCTCTGTTCACGTCTGGTAGATATTAAGCCAGATATTCGGTCGTATTCTTCGGGGTCTAGGTAGTTAAATGACATATCCTCTAGTCGCCATTTTATGTCCCACATTCCTAATCTGTGTGCAAGAGGTGCATATATATCTAAGGTTTCTCTTGCAATCGTGACTTGTTTGTCAGGAGCATGTGCGTGCAATGTTTTCATATTGTGTAGTCTGTCTGCAAGTTTTATTAAGACTACTCGTATGTCTTTTGCCATTGCCAGCAACATTTTCCGCAGATTCTCTGCTTGTCTGGTTTGGGCTGTCGTGTTCTGTCTACTACTGCTTTTAAAATCGATATTTCTTAATTTCGTAACTCCATCAACCAGAAGCATTACTTCGCTTCCAAAGCGTTTGTCTAAATCCTTCAAAGTGACGTTGCAGTTTTCGACTACATCGTGAAGTAGAGCCCCAGCCAATGTAGTTTCATCCATGTGCAGATTAGCCAAGAATAAGGCGGTGTCCACGGGGTGTTCAAAGTAGGGTTCGCCAGAAAGCCGCTTTTGGCCTTTATGGGCCTCTTGTGAGAATTCATAGGCGTTCTTGACCAACGCCATCCCCTCTACATTTAGATATAAGCCGGCAATCTCCAGTAGATTGTTCATATTACGAATCACTCAGGAACATATACGATGAAGTATAGTGTGTAAGTTTTAGTCGTGCAAATCATGCCCTTGGCAAACGGAAACACATAGGCTATGCTTCACTTCAAAAGATTTATGGAGGTCGGTATTGTATCGAGCCCCTAGGGGAACGGCAGATGTTATGCCGGTGGAGCAGAAGTACTGGCGTTACATAGAGTCGAAGACTAGATCGTTAAGTCAACGCTACGGATACAGTAGACTAGATACACCAGTTTTTGAACATACAGGTCTTTTTGTGAGAGGTGTTGGCGAGGGAACCGACATAGTCGAGAAGGAAATGTATTCCTTTCTGGACAGAGGCGGTGAGTCTTTCACTCTACGCCCGGAAGGTACCGCAGCAATTTGTAGAGCTTACCTAGAGCATGGTATGGCTAATTTGCCTCAACCCGTGCGATTGTATTACCTCTCTCCGGCATTCAGATATGAACGACCGCAGGCCGGCAGGTTTCGTCAACATCAACAGTTTGGAGTTGAGGTGATTGGAGACTCAGATCCTGCCATAGACGCTGAAGTTGTGGAGCTTGCATGGTACCTTATGGGTGAGCTAGATCTCAATGATCTGCAGTTGATTATGAATAGCATTGGGGATAGTAATTGCAGGCCAGGTTACATAGAACAAATCAAAAGATTTTATGCTTCTAAAACCTCCGCTATTTGTGAGGATTGTCATAAGAGATTGACAAGGAATCCACTTAGGTTACTGGATTGCAAGAAAGACAAATGTCAGGAAATTGCTCAAGAGGCACCTAGATGCATCGAATACCTTTGTTCTGAATGTCTAGACCATTGGGAACAGCTACTCAAATATCTGGATAGCTTGAACATCCCATATACCATTAACCATAGGCTTGTTCGGGGGTTAGATTATTATACTAGGACTGTATTTGAGATACAGCCAATAAATTCCTCTGGACAGAGTACTATCTGTGCGGGAGGTCGTTACGATGGTCTAATTGGTGAACTTGATGGAGAGCCGACTCCAGGTATAGGTTTTGCCAGTGGTTTTGAACGTATAATACTAAATCTTAAAACCCAAGGAATTTATATCCCTGAGGAGGCCAGCCCCGAGGTTGTTATAGCCTATCTGGGAACAGATGCAAAAAATAAGGCGCTTACGTTAGCATCTAAATTGCGGAAGGTGGGGATCGGATCTCTGTTGGCTCCTGGAGGTAAAAGCCTCAAGGCCCAGATGCGTTATGCAAATTCACTTGGAGTGCCGTATGTGGCGGTACTGGGCGAAGACGAAATCGAAAAAGGTACAATAATCTTAAGGAATATGTCCAAGGGCGAACAACAGGAAATCCTTGAGAACAGTATTGAAAATTATTTGAATAAGTCATAATTCAAACGTAAAAAGCGTTGGATATCCGGGTTGATAAATTAGGAAGGAGAACGCTTAATGATGGAGTATTTTTGGGTAAGATTAATACTTGCCTCCCTAACCGGAGTGTGTTTCTGGCGTATAGGACTGCTTATTGGTAGAGAAGTAGGGGTGTCGGGATTTCTCCCATGGGGTCTTGCCATGGCTATATTAGGGGCGATGATAGGCCTTATAGGGTTACCATTCTTACTCACACGAATTATAGCAAGGGTTCAACAATCAATATATAGTTTATCCTTTAGTGCGATAATCTCTGCGACACTAGGCCTTGTTGTTGGATTGGTGGTGGCATACACATTGTCCGGAACCGTTTCACGATTTGGTGACGGATGGCCTTGGGCCATGCTGTCTGTAGGTATAAACTTATCTCTGGGATTGTTAGGGTTGTTTATAGGGCTATCTAGGGAAAGAGATATAGCAAATCTCTTGCCAGAAAGATCTCGCAGGGGACAGCAATCTTATAGAGGCTCTGAAGGACGTATACTTATGGATACCAGTGCTATTATAGATGGACGCATTGCCGATATAAGCAAGACTGGTTTTATAAGAGGCACGATGATTATTCCGAGCTTTATTTTGGATGAACTGCGACATATAGCTGACTCTAGCGATTCTATAAGGCGCAATCGTGGGCGCAGAGGTTTGGAAGTTCTCGACAAGCTTAGGAAGGAATCAGAAATCCCTATACAAATATCTGATATAGAATTGAGTGGTGATATGGAGGTGGATGCCAAATTGGTCTCTCTAGCTAAAAGTATGAGAGCTCAAATATTGACCACTGATTTTAATCTAAACAAGGTGGCTGATTTGCAGGGAATTAAAGTATTGAACATCAATGAATTGGCGGGAGCCCTGAAGCCAGTGGCCATACCTGGAGAAGAGATGGCTGTTCGCGTGATGCAGGAGGGGAAGGAGCCTGGTCAAGGTATTGGTTATCTGGATGATGGCACCATGGTTGTTATAGACGGCGGAAGAAAATACATCAATGCTTATCTTGATGTGTCGATTACAAGAGTCCTTCAAACTGCCGCAGGTCGTATAATTTTTGCTCAGCCGGAGACAAACCGATCGTGAATCAAGGGTCTACATCGTTTCGTTTAGACAATAATGAAGACGTGGGAGTCATCATTGTTTCCGCGGGGGAAGGACAGCGGATGGGTGGTATCGACAAAATAAGAACACTTGTATCTGGTAGGCCGTTATTAGCTTATGGAGTAGATGCATTTGAAATGTGCCGATATGTTAAGGAAATTGTCATTGTGTTGGCTTCGGTGCATTTAGAATGGGGTAGGGAATTAGTACAAAGAGAAGGTTGGAAAAAAGTTAGCAGTATATGCAGTGGTGGAAAGACTAGAATAGATTCAGCCAAGTATGGCTTCGATGCTCTCTCATCTTGCCATTGGGTTATGGTTCATGATGGGGCTAGGCCATGCGTAACAGTGGATTTGATAAATAGAGGTGTTGATTGTGTTCCAATCACTGGTGCCGCAATACCAGCTGTACCTGTTAAAGACACTATAAAACAAGTTGATGTTGATAGACTTGTGGTTAACACTCCACCTAGAGAATCGCTTTGGTCTATTCAGACCCCACAAATCTTTGAGTATGACATTCTGAGACGAGTTTATATGGAAGAATCTACTAACGTTACGGATGATTCCACTCTTGTGGAGAGATTGGGATATAGTGTGAAAGTGTTTGAAGGTTCTTATGACAATGTCAAAATAACCACACCAGAGGATCTGAAATTAGTTGAGACTTTGCTTTTGTCCAGACATCGGTAGTTGGTGTGGATTAATATGAGTAACAGAGTAGGTATTGGTTATGATGCACATAGGCTTGAGTCTGGGCTTGATTTGTGGATTGGTGGTATTCATATCGACCATGATAAAGGATTAGTTGGACATAGCGATGGAGATGTTTTGATTCATGCTATAGTTGACTCATTACTTGGGGCAGCTTCTTTAGGGGATATAGGATCGCATTTTCCTTCTTCAGACTCTCGATACCGAGGGGTATCTAGCTTGATTTTTCTTGAGCACGCGACTAGGTTACTTGGCGAGAATGGATGGCATATTGTAAATGTGGATGCTACAATAGTTGCCGAAAAACCTGCTTTAGCTCCGTTTAGATCTGCAATGCAGAGGGCGATAGCGGATGGGTTGGATGTACTCCCTTCTGTAGTCAATATAAAGGCTACCACTACAGACGGTATGGGGTTTCCTGGAATAGGTGAAGGAATATCTTCCTATGCCATAGCATCGATAGGATAGTTGCCATGTTACTCTTTGACACACTAAGTGCCGAAAAAAGTGAATTCAGTCCTCTAAAAGAGAAGGTTTCAATGTATGTATGTGGCCCAAACCTGTATGGTCCCTCCCACATTGGGCATGCTTTATCCTATATAGTTTTTGATGTCTTAAGAAGATACCTAGAATATCAGGGTTACAGCGTGGTTCATGTACAGAATTTCACAGATATTGAAGATCGTATCATTGAAGTGGCGAAACGAGACGGGTCTACTATAGAAGAACTGTCAAGTCATTATATTGAACGTTTCCTGGACGAGATGGATTCTTTTGGAATTCAACGAGCGCATTACTATCCTAGGGCTACAGAATATATTGAGCAGATGATAGATATAATAGGCAGTCTGATAGAAAAAGGGCAGGCATATGATGTGGATGGTGATGTTTACTTTAGGGTTAATAAGTTTTCCGGGTATGGTTCACTTTCCAAGCGTACCACAAGTGAAATGAAGTCCGGCACTCGCGTGGATGTTGATGAACGTAAGGAAGATCCTATGGATTTCGCTCTATGGAAATCATATAAAGAGGGGGAGCCATATTGGCCTAGCCCATGGGGGAACGGACGTCCCGGGTGGCACATAGAATGTTCGGCTATGTCTCTCAGCATTCTTGGGGATCGTGTTGATATCCATGGCGGTGGCCAAGATGTAATATTTCCACATCATGAGAATGAGATTGCTCAGTCTGAAGCTTATACAAATGCTTCTCCATTCGTTAACTTCTGGGTTCATAACGGCTTACTCAGGTTAAGAGAAGAAGATGAATCCAAGATGACACGACACGAAGGCAATTTCGTCAGTAGTCAAGAAACTTTGGCCAATTATAACTCCGACGCTATACGTATGTTTCTCCTATCTTCCCATTATAGAAATCCTTTGGCCTATTCACTGGAAGGCCTGACCGCCGCAGAAAAAGCTTTGGATAGACTTATTAGTTCACTTAGAGAAAATAGTGGTGGAAATGAAACGGGAATAGTTACTGAACCTTATAGCAAGAGGTTCTTCGATGCCATGGATGATGATCTTAACACTCCACAGGCCATTGCCGTACTTTTTGACTTGGCGAGAGAAATAAATAGAAATCGAAATTCTGGTGTGTCTTTGACCGAGGCACAAGAATGTATGCGTGAATTAGGATCTATCCTAGGCCTACAATTTATCAAGAAGTCTATAAATGGGTTATCAGACGGATTGTCGGACGATCTTGTGGACATTCTAGTGGAAACTCGCGGTAAGTTAAGGTCGAGTAAGAATTGGGCGTTGGCTGACGAAATACGTTCTCGACTTGAAGAAAAAGGAATCATTGTAGAGGATTCTTCCGACGGGTCTAGTTGGCATTTTGGTTCTTAATTACAGATCCGACGTGGCTCTTTATTAAACTTTTTGGAGAACAACCATAGCCATGTTGATCACAGGTTCTATTGCTGAATCATTGGAACGTATACTAGGTTCCGGCAATTTGATTGTGGATCCATTGAACACGGAATATTACTCTGTGGACGCATATGAACGGTATAACTCCAACTACGGACAAGTATCTCAGAACCATGTTGCGGGTGTTGTTAGGCCTATATACACTTGGCAGGTGGCTGAGATAGTAAAGTTGGCCAGTGAATATTCAATAGCATTAGTTCCATATGGTGGAGGTACTGGCCTTACGGGGGCTGCCAGCTCTGTAAAGGATTGTATAGCTGTAGACCTCTCCAAAATGAACAGAATAGTGGACATAAGTGTAGAAGACAGGACTGTCACAGCTGAATCAGGGACTATTTTAGCTGATTTGGAATCGGAACTGAGTTCGGAGGGCCTATTGTTGGGCCATGACCCGTATAGCTTACCTATTGCCACGGTAGGTGGAGCGATATCAACAAATGGGGTTGGGTATAGAGCCGCGAAATATGGCTCAATGGGAGATCAGGTTCTTGGACTTACTGTTGTGATACCTGATGGAACGATATTGAGAAATAGGCCAGTTTCCAAGACATCTTCAGGACCTTCCATTCATAAGTTGTTCATAGGTGCCGAAGGTACTCTTGGGATTATCACTGAGGCTACTTTGAAAGTGTTCAAAATGCCTGAAAGCAGAGT
>CAYVMY010000008.1:17880-19219 GCA_964452695.1 uncultured Dehalococcoidia bacterium | reverse complement strand
TAAATCAATTTCCTTCATTAATTTTGCCTCAGGATATGGTGCAATGCAAGAGATGTTCGCTTTAGGATTGTGTCCGGCACTTATAGACCTTAGTGAGGAGATACCCCATCTGGATCACTCCGGATTCACAAAAGAATCTCCAACTACAAATATAATCATGTATATGGTGTTTGAAGGCTACGCAGAGGAGGTACAATCTCAAGTGGCAAGAGCTCTTGATATTTGTAGAGTTGCTGGAGGTAAGGATATTGGTGACAAGTATACTAGGGAGTATTGGGACACTCGCCATGATTCGGCTTATCAGTACAGAAAACGCTTTTTAGAGACCTCAACTATTTCCGATGCTAATCCCCCAAGTTCAAGATCTGTTGCATATCCACATGTTGCCATACCACCTTCTAAAGTGATGAAATACCGTGAGATGTGTGATGATATTTGCTTTAAGTTAGGGGTAAAGATTACAGAATATTCCCTTTGGACACATCCTGGACTGTTCTCAATGATACTGGTGTCTATGGATTTTGAAGCCTTGAATGGAAATAGTCGTGTACAAGATGCCTCACATCGTGTTTTAGCCTTGGCCCATGAAATGGGGGGAAGTATGGAATATGTGCATGGGGTCGGAACCAAACTATCATACCTTATGGAGGAAGAGATGGGGTCCGGATTAGAATTTTTAAGAACAATCAAGGAAACAATTGATCCCAATAACATTATGAATCCAGGCAAGATGGGCTTATGATATCCGGTGTAATATCGGATCTATTTAAGGTGGAACCGCAGATATGAATCCTGAGTTGGAACGGGTTTTCGAGAATCACCTTCAACGGATTTGGATTGATATATCTTTACTAAACCCAAAACAGTAGGATGCAAGCGATCCTGCAGGATCAGTTGCATTAGAATATTACACTTGGTCTCATAGCTCCAATTATCGCCAGCACTGTGAATACTATCGCAAGTGCGATGGTGAATTGGAACATAGTTTTCTCCAATCCACGGCGCGTCCTAAATGAGGCTTCAGCTGAGCCAAAGAATCCTGAGCCCTGGTTTCTTACCTGTAAGAGTATGATACCTATAAGCAAGATTGCCACCAATATTTGAGATACTTGAAAAAAGGATTCCATTACGAAAGCTCCATAGAATTGAGTTTTTCCACCAAGATTTCCATTATTATAGCAGGATTAGCTCTTCCTCTTGTTTGTTTCATAACCTGTCCTAACAAAAACTTGGTGGCTGTATCTTTACCGTTTAAGTAATCTTGAACTGCTTTGGGATTTTCTTCTAGGATTGAGTCAACTGATAACTCATGTATGTTTTGGTTCTTTATTTGACCCAA
>CAYVMY010000008.1:368-17870 GCA_964452695.1 uncultured Dehalococcoidia bacterium | reverse complement strand
CAGTTTTAAACATTTCTTCTAGTATGGTTTTGCCCGCAGGCCCGGTTATGTCTCCCAAGTTTATTTGATCTATCAAATCTCGCATTAGTTCGGGCGTTATCTTTGAATTGTCAATTTCAGCATTGTTTATATTTAGCAGATTCGTTAAATCCCCTACAATCCAATTAACTATTGTTTTAGCTTTAGCTGGAACGTGTTCCTTTTTTATGGAGCGTGATGTGAGGGCTTGTTCAAAAAAATCTGACATGGGTTTAGATCCCGTTATCAGGGAGGCATCGTAGGGGCTAAGTTGGTATTCGGACATGAATCTGGAAAGTTTTGCAGTCTGTAGCTCTGGCAGGGTACCCCTTATGGACTCGATCCAAGATGGATCTATATCTATTGGGGGTAAGTCTGGCTCTGGGAAGTAACGATAGTCGTGAGCGTCCTCTTTGGTTCGTTGGGATATAGTGGTTCCGTTGTCATCTATCCATCCGCGAGTTTCCTGTATTACAATGCCACCTGATTCCACTAGATTGGTTTGCCTTTCTATCTCAAATTCTAGTGCCCTGTAAACTGCCCGAAGGCTGTTCATATTCTTAATTTCCACTTTTGGAAATAGTTCTATAGTTCCTTTAGGTCGTATGCTGATGTTTGCATCGCAGCGGAAGCTTCCATCTTCCATATTCCCCGTCGTTACATCAAGATACTGAAGTATAGATCGTAGTTTGACTAGGTATTCTCTTGCTTCTTCTGGAGATCGCATATCTGGTTCGCTGACTGTTTCCATCAAAGGTATCCCAGATCGATTCACATCTACCAAGCTGTATCCTTTTCCTTGTGGTGACTTTAGATGGTGGAGTTTGGCTACATCTTCTTCAAGGTGTACTCGAGTTATTCCGATTTGTTTTCTTTGCCCGTTTACTTCTATTTCTAGGTATCCCTGCTCTGCGATTGGGCTGTCATATTGAGATATCTGGTACCCTTTCATAAGGTCTGGGTATGAGTAATTCTTTCTATGAAACTGAGTCCTGGTTGATATCTTTGAATTAAGGGCTAGCCCAGTAGTGATTACAAATTCAACTGCACGTTTATTGATGACTGGCATAACGCCGGGCATTCCTAGGCATATCGGGCAAGCCACGCTGTTAGGAGTGGAGTTCAGGTAATCATTGGGACATGGGCAGAACATTTTACTTGAGGTAAGCAGTTGCGCATGTACCTCAAGGCCAATGACTGCTTCATATTTTGTCATATGTATCATCTGAACAGCGTAGTAGTATATTCTTACCGTCGAGTCAGTATATCAAAGGGCAGCAGTACTCACAAGGTGGATCCAATAAGGGGATCTTTTAGGTGAATGCATGTTGAATTATTTTTTTCATCCTGATCCCAAGAGACATATTGCGTATGTTGAAATGAAGGCAATGACAATCTTGTTTGTCGTGGAGAACAGGAGTCGAATTAAAGGCGTATGTTGTCCTGATTTGCTCTAAGTTTTAATAAGTTATACCGTATATTGGATGAAGCAACTTTTCAAATATTCTCTTGTTTGCTATACTCTCCGAGGTTTGCTAAAGACGTAGAAGTAAAAGGATAATTTATGCCTGCATACGCAATAGTGGGTGGCCAATGGGGAGATGAAGGGAAAGGTAAGGTGGTGGATTACCTTTCTGAAAAGGCAGATATAGTTGCGCGTTTTGCTGGCGGTAATAACGCTGGACACACCGTAGTAACTAACAATAAGGAATTTAAATTCCATTTGATCCCTTCTGGGGTACTTTGGCCTAATGTCACTTGTGTAATAGGAAACGGTTTGGTAGTGGATCCGGATTCCCTTCTCGGAGAGATTTCTGGGTTGCGGGAGCACTCTCTTGATACCAGCAAATTGATTGTAAGTGACAGAGCCCATTTGATAATGCCCTACCATATTCTAATAGACCAATTGGAGGAAGGCATCAAATCCGAAATCGGTACCGCAATAGGTACTACAGGTCGTGGAATTGGACCAGCCTACACGGATAAAGCGGCTCGGATCGGTATTAGAATGGTGGATTTATTGGATGAGTCTCAACTTCGGTCTAGACTGTCATTTATACTGGACCAGAAAAATCGGATGATTACTAGGGTCTATGATGCGGATGCAGTGTCTCTAGACGATTTATATGAACAATGTCTCATATGGGGTAAAGAATTGAGGCCTTTTATAAGGGAAGTGGAACCTATGTTGATTGAGGCTTTGTCAGAAAACCGTAAAATAATACTGGAAGGTGCCCAAGGCAGTATGCTTGATATAGATCACGGGACATATCCTTTTGTTACGTCATCTTCCCCGACCGTAGGAGGAGCGTCGATAGGATTAGGTATAAGTCCTCGATATATTCAGGAGATTGCCGGTGTTTATAAAGCTTATACCACTCGAGTTGGTTCGGGTCCGTTCCCTACTGAGTTGACTGATGAAGTTGGAGATGCAATAAGGGAACGGGCTTGGGAATATGGCACCACCACTGGGAGGCCAAGGCGCTGTGGTTGGTTCGATGCCGTGGTGGCTAGGCACTCAGTAGCTATAAATGGTATGACATCTGCAATACTTACTAGGCTAGATGTTTTAGATGGTTTTAGCCCTAAGATATGCGTCGCATATCGTCTTAATGGAGAGATAGTAAATAACTTTCCAGCTAGCATTTCTGCATTGGACGAGGTTGAGCCTGTGTATGAGGATATGCCAGCTTGGGAACAGCCGACAGCTGGCGTAAGCGATATAAGGGATTTGCCAGAGAAAGCTGTGAATTATGTAAGACGCATAGAGAGTTTGATTGGTTGCCCTATATCCATAATATCCACTGGCCCATCTAGACACGAGACCATAGTTCTACAAGATATTCTTTAGGTGCTGAAAAGATATTGTCACTAACACCCTTTATGTAGGTCTGAATGGTAGAAGGTCTGTAAACTCGGATGCACCGTTTGCTAGCGATTAGCGGAATACTCCATCACATTGAAAGATAAGCCTTCCCCAGATATATCTACCTTGATGGTGTCTCCATCCTTGATGTCCCCGCTAAGTATTTGGTTTGACAGAGGATTTTCTACGTAGCGTTGTATAGATCTTCTTAGAGGCCTGGCGCCAAAAACTTGGTCGAAGCCCTGCTTTACAAGCCATGTTTTTGCTTGACTTGATATGTCCAATTGGATTTTTCGGTCGTATAGCTTCCTCTCTAATTCCAGTATAAGGAGATCAACGATTTGTTCAATTTCCTCTTGAGTCAAGGGGTCAAATATAACTATTTCGTCTATCCGATTGAGTAGTTCTGGTCTGAAGGTTTTTTTCAGGGCATTCTCTATAGAAGCTCTAAGTTGTTCTCTTTCTGAGGCAGTGTCTTCGTCTTTTCTGAAACCCATAACCTGCTGTTTGCCAATCTCTCCAGTCCCTAGGTTGCTGGTCATAATCACGATAGTATTGCGAAAATCTATTGTACGCCCTTGTCCATCCGTGAGTCGGCCATCCTCCATTATTTGTAGAAGTATATTGAATACATCTGGATGAGCTTTCTCTATTTCGTCAAAAAGAATTACTCTGAAAGGTCTTCTTCGCACTGACTCCGTAAGTTGTCCACCTTCATCGTAACCGACATATCCGGGAGGGGCTCCTATGAGACGGGAGAGCGTATGTTTCTCCATATACTCTGACATGTCTATGCGGACCATATTGTCCTCATGATCGAATAAGAGTCTTGCCAAAGCACGAGCCAACTCAGTCTTACCGACCCCCGTGGGGCCCAGAAATATAAAGCTACCTATTGGCCTTTTGGGGTCCTTTAATCCCGCTCTAGATCTTCTTATGGCTTCAGCTATTACGGTTATAGCATGATCTTGACCTATGACTCTCTCGTGTAAAGTCGATTCTAGGTGAAGAAGTCTATCTGCCTCACCCTCAAGCATCTGATGCACAGGTATCCCAGTCCATTGTGCAATCAAAGTTGCTATGTCCTCGGCGTCCACAACCATGTCAATTTTATGATCCGTGAACCATTGGTTTTTGGATTTATTGTAATCTTGCTCAACATTGAGTCTTTCTGTTCGGACCACGGCCGCTTGTTCATATTCGGCTTTTTGCGAATGAGCTTCTTCTCGGTATTGTAATTGTCTCAATCTATCTTCAGTTTGTTTGAGACCTTTAGGCATACTCTCTGAGTCAATCCTTAGCTTACTTGCAGCTTCATCTATTAAATCTACTGCCTTGTCCGGCAATTGCCTATCTGCAATGTATCTATGGCTGAGTTTGACTGCTGCCTCCAGAGCGGTTTCATCTATTGTGACTTTGTGATGAGCCTCGTATCTTGGTGAAAGGCTCTTTAACATATCTAATGCAGTTTCTAAATCAGGTTCATCCACATATATTGGCTGAAATCTTCTCTCAAGTGCAGCATCTTTTTCAATATGTTTTCTATATTCCTCAAGTGTTGTTGCTCCGATGCATTGCAATTCCCCTCTTGCTAGAGCTGGTTTCATCAGGTTACTGGCATCTATAGAGCCTTCTGCAGCGCCAGCTCCTACTACGTTATGTATTTCGTCAATAAATAGAATCACCTCTCCTTGTGCTTCTTTTACCTCATCCATGACGCTTTTCAGTCTTTCTTCAAATTCGCCCCGGAATTTACTACCTGCAACCATAGCTCCCATGTCTAAAGCGAGAACTCGGCGATCTTTAAGGATTTGTGGGACATCTCCAGACACTATGCGTTGTGCTAATCCTTCTCCTATTGCAGTTTTACCATCTCCAGCCTCTCCTATGATTACAGGATTATTCTTGGTACGACGGGCTAGTGTTTGCATTACCCTTTTCACTTCTACTTCTCGGCCTATTACTGGATCTAGTTTGCCGGTTCTTGCAAGTTTAGTGAGATCTATACTGTATTTGTCTAGAGATTGATATCTGCTTTCAGCGCGTGGATCTGTAACTCTATGACCTCCACGTATTTCTGCTAGTGCTTGATAGACTTTCTCTTGATCTATGCCATAGGATTTAAGTATCCTTGGGACATCACCGTTACGCTCCTGTATGGTTGCTTTCATCATGTTCTCTGCTCCTTTGAATTCATCCTTGTATCGATATGCCTCTTCCTTATCGTTTTGCTAGATTTTTTGCGCCCTAGGAGTCACATATATTTGAGAGGAGTCGTAAGCAGTTTTCGGTTCCTTTGATAGTGTATACTCCAGGTCGTTTTTCATTAAATCAGTAGATATGCCAAGCGATTTCAGAACCTCCATTGGTACTCCGTCCTCAAGTTCCAGTAGGGCAAGTAGGATATGTTCAACGTCCCACTGGCTGTGATTATAGCGGCGTACGATCTCTTGGGAGGAGGCTAATACCTCCTGTCCCTGTTCTGTGAAATTCTCCGGTTTCAATACCATTCTTTTCAACCCCCTTCATAAAACTTTCGTCGTGTAATCCATGAAATCTTTATTCCGAGAAAAGTTAGGGCGATGACTTCAGGGATTCGATTTCTTGTTGCATTTGTTCCATGCGTTCCCTCATCCTTAGTATTACTTGTACTCCGGCTAGGTTAACCCCCAACCCGTCCACTAGTTCCTTTATTAGCCGCAGTCTATCTATATCCTTACGAGAATACAGTCTTATATTTCCCTTTGATCTCGCTGGTTCAAGAAGCCACTCTCTTTCATAGTATCTCAAGGTTTGGGTGTGCACTTTTATCATTCTTGCGGCTATGCTGATTACATAGCAAGGTTCATCATCTTCTAGGTAGTATCCAGTAAAATAGGTGGTCATTAGCTATCCCTTATGCTCTTCTCGAATACTCTTAAGTTCTTCAAACAGTTCTATTTCTCTGTCGGAAAGGTTCGTAGGTATTTGGATCTGGATTTTTGTATACATGTTACCGTGTTCACTTGGGTTCTTTAGCAAAGGCATTCCTTTTCCAGAGAGACGGAAATAGCTTCCGTTTTGGGTTTCCTGAGGTATTCTCAAAAATATGTTGTCATTTAATGTCGGAACTTGTACCTCTCCACCTAAAACTGAGTCAGCCAACGTTATTGTTGTTATTGTGTAGAGATCGTTGCCCCGGCGTTCGAAAGTTTCATCATTTTCTATTTGTACAATAAGATGTATGTCACGGACTCGACCAGTACCTTTCGTAGTTACCTTTATACGTGACCCGGTATCTACTCCAGGGGGTATGCGCACATCTAAGGCTTTTCTTTTTGTATCAGTTTTATCTCCTACATTTAAGGACTTGATAGTACCGGTGAATGCTTCCCTTAAGGTTATTTTGATAGGTTGATCAGGTTCTATTTGGGTTTTCCTTTTCCTTGGCGAATTATCTTTGTTCAGATGATTCCTAAACATATCACCCATAATGTCACCGAAGAATGAGCTGTTTTGTTTGTAGTCTGTTCCCATATCCCAAACGAAGCGTTCATTTCCTTGCCTGGTGTTGTATACCTGAGCATGTTTCCAATCTTCCCCAAACTGGTCGTATTTGACTCGTTTGTCTGGGTCAGAAAGGATACTATAGGCTTCGTTTATCTCTTTGAATTTTGATTCAGAATCTTTTTCACCTAGGTTTACATCTGGATGATACTGGCGGGCCAGTTTGCGGTAAGCTTGACGCAGTTCACTTTCCGTGGCTCGCTTGTCGACGCCCAGTATCTGGTAGTAATTCTTAGCCATTATTTTCGTCCTCTAGTGGCAGAGTATATATTATTGATTATATGAATGCAAGTTACATATAGGGTTTGACATAGAAGACTTAACACCACCATTGCAAGGTTATTGATACAGCATGAGCAATAGGGTAGTCTGAACGTAGAGCAAATGGATATATCAGCTAACGCGATATGTCTATAGTGGGGTTATGGGGAAGTTTTGATACTATCTAGGGCCTGTGGTATTCATATACGAGCGCCAATTTCTCTTGGTTTCGTCAATATGGTCTCCCCCAAATTTTTCTAAGAGGGCATTTGCCAGTGTTAAGGCAACCATAGCTTCCCCAATTACTGCACAGGTTGGTACAAATGTGATATCACTACGTTCAAAATGAGCTTTGTTTACAAACTCGCCAGTGGTTAAATCCACGGTTTCGAGTCCATTCATAATTGTGGCTATTGGTTTAACTATTGCACGGACTACTAAAGGTTCTCCTGTAGTCATACCGCCTTCAAGGCCACCTGAGTTATTAGTTCGGCGCGGCCATGGTCGTAACCAATTTCCATGTGAATCAGTGGTCCATTCATTTTTTGGCTTCACTACGTCATGAACTTGTGATCCACGCAGATCTGCTTGCCTAAATCCTGCTCCGAACTCAACCCCTTTCACTGCGTTTATGCTCATTACTGCTGCAGCAAGCGCAGTCGTGATTTTACGATCCCATTGTATATGGCTGCCAAGGCCAATTGGTATTCCAGTAGCGACGATTTCTATTATTCCACCCACACTGTCACCGGCTTCTCTTGCGGCATCTATTTCAGTTATCATTTTAGATGCTGCTTCAGCATCAAGACATCTAACTGCTGCTATCTTGGAACCATTGGGATTCTCTTTGTGATACGGTGCTTCCTCTAGACTTTCCCACTCAAAGTTGTTAGGCACAGAAGAATGAATTCCGCCTATACAAGTTACATGCCCATGGATCTCTATCCCAAATTCCTCTAGGAAGCGACGCGCTATGGCTCCAGCAGCGACTCTGGCTGCACTTTCCCGTGCGCTAGAGCGTTCCAGTATATTTCTGGCGTCAGTTTGCATATATTTAGCTATTCCGGGTGTGTCCGCGTGGCCGGGCCTTATATCAGTGATAGTCTCGAATGGTATATCGGAAGGGTCCACATTCATCTCATCAGTCCAGGGTACACCGTCAGGACCTTTGCCAGTTGAGAAATCACGATTGATTATAAGCATAGATATGGGGGATCCCATTGTCACACCGTGCCGAACTCCAGACAGTATTTCTGCTCTGTCTTTCTCGATTTGCATCCTGCCTCCTCGGCCGTAGCCAACTTGACGCCTAGCCATCTGTTTTTCTATATATTCCTCTGTTATCGGTAGGTTAGCTGGTATTCCCTCGACTATTGTTGTGAGAGATTTGCCGTGTGATTCTCCAGCTGTAAGAAAACGTATCATAATAATACTCCTATACCCTATTCTTGAAAGATTATTTTACTTATCCATTAGACTCAAAGTTTCTTTTTAACATGGCGGATTCAGCCGCCTTATACATTACACCAATGGGGGCTTCTAGCCCCGTCAATATATTGAAACACACAGCCCCTTGATACACCAGCATTGGTAACCCACCAAGTGTGGCAGCTCCAGACGCAGATGCTTCTTTGAGCAGAGGTGTTTTAGCGGGATTGTATACGAGATCCACAACTAATGAGCCAGATGATATGTGATCCCGGTGTAGTGGTGACCTATCTGGCTCTGGGCCTCCGTGCATACCTATTGTGGTTGCATTTATAATTATATGACTCTGTTTTGCTATCTGCTTGAGCACATTGTCATCCAGCGGCACGGCTTCAGCAAATCTGTAGAGAGTTTCTAACCCCTTCACTAAACTTAAAGCCCTGTTATATGTACGATTTGCAACGGATATCCGAGACGCTCCATGTTTGGCCAATGCGAATGCAACTGCCTTTGCTGCTCCTCCAGCTCCTAGAATCAAAGCAGATTTATCGAATGGGTCGAATCCAGCGACTTCTGTCAAGGATTTAATAAATCCAGATGCATCCGTGTTATAACCTACCAGGTGTCCATTGTGGTTGGCAATTGTGTTAATTGCTCCTATTACTTTAGCATCTTCATGTATTTCATCTATGAATGGGATCACATTTTCTTTATGAGGCACCGTTACATTCGCTCCCACTATATTAGATGACCGCATAGTTTCCAAGAAAGTGCTTAAGTCAATAGGGTCTATATCCATTGAATGATAGGTTAAATCCAACGATGCATGGTCGTAAGCAGCTTGTTGGAAATTCGGTGATACGGAGTGACCCACAGGATGTCCTATAAGAATTACTCTATTACTCATGAAAAAGGCCTGTCATTGTTTATGCGCTAAGGAAGTATATCAATCACGGAAGTACGCGGCAAGGATGGGCTGAATCACTAATGTGAGTCAAGATATGCTTGGAGTATAACTGCTGCTGAAGCCGAGTCTACGAGTCCCTTCTCTCTTGATGGAGAATGCCCAGCTTCTTTCAATAGGCGCTCTGCCTCTTTGGTGGAAAAACGTTCGTCTTCAAGATATATTGGCACACTTGATACTACTTCTAACGAGCGACAAAATTCCTTTACGACTTTGGCTTGTTGGTTGGTTTTGCCGTTTAGGGATATAGGTATGCCTACTACTATAGCAGCCACTTGGTACTCTCCTGTGAGCGATAAAATGCTTTGTAGGTCTTTCTCAATGTTTCTTCTGTTTATCGCTGGAATGGGGGTTGTTAATAGGCCTGTTGGGTCGCTTACTGCTACTCCAATGCGCCTATCTCCTACGTCCAGACCTAGAACTCTCAGGTTTTCTTCTGCCATTTTGCTATTTCCTGTTTGATCTCCGCTAGAGCCTTGTCCAATTGATCCGGATCTCGTCCTCCTGCCTGCCCAGTCTCAGGTCTGCCTCCCCCTCCCCCGCCCATAATCTGAGCAGCATTTCTAACGAAATTACCGCAGTGGAATCCTATATTTACCAGATCTTTAGTCGCCATCAAAATTATTATCGGCTTATCTTGTACCACTGCTCCTATAGAGACTATTCCGCTATTAATTTGATTTCTTAACGCGTCTCCGGCTTCTCTTAGTAGGTCAGTTGTGGACACTTTAAGTTTTCCAGAGATTACAGCTACGCCAGCTATTTCCTCACGCTTGAGGGCGGGCATCTGATTATTGATAAGTTCTCTTTCCAAATTCTGCTCATTTCTTTTGCTTTGGTCCAACTCTTCCAGTAAATTCTGGACCCGTGTCGAAATTTGGTCATATGGAACTTGGAGGTGTTGAGATAATCCACTTAGCACGCTGGATCTACTTTCTATAGTTGTTTCGGCGGCTCTCCCCGTTAAGGCTTCTAACCTTCTGAGGCCCGCTCCTATTCCAGTTTCCATTGTTATAAGGCAGTAACCGATGTCTCCCGTCCGGTGTACGTGGGTTCCGCCACAGATTTCTAGACTAAATGATGACCCATTTCCGACCTCTACCATCCTTACTTGGTCCCCATATCTATCCCCAAAGAATGCCAATGCTCCCGCGGACAGAGCTTGTCTATATGTAGTTTCCTTGGATGAAACCCCCATGTTTTCTCTTATTTTTTCATTGGTCAGTTTTTGCACATCTATGATCTCTTGTTCACTTAGTGGCCCAACATGCGTGAAATCAAATCGGAGCCTGTCTGGACTTACCAGGGATCCATTCTGACGTACGTGTGACCCAAGTATTTCTCTTAATGAGGCATGTAGTAAATGTGTGGCCGTGTGGTTACGAGCAGTGTCTTCACGCCTTTTCACATCTACATGTGCTTCTACGGCATCTCCAATTGAAAATGAACCTTTGATTACCTCGCAAATGTGAACTGTTATGCCGGACATTGGAGCCTGAGTGTCTGTTACGCTTAGGACTCCTTTTGAACTTACTATGTTACCAGAATCCCCGACTTGGCCTCCCATTTCCGAGTAAAACGGGGTTTCCTTTAGGACTACAGCAACATTATCCCCTTTCGTAGCATGATCTATTACATTACCATTTGACAGCATACTTTCGATTACGGACTTTGTCGTAAGAGTTTCATATCCTAGAAATGAGGTGCTGCCTAGTCCGAGTTCTTGATATGTGCGCAACACGTCTAGATCTCCGCCGAACTTACTTGAAGCAGCTCTGCCTCTTTCCCTTTGCGCCTCCATGTTTTGTTCAAAACTGCTCCAGTCTATGCCAAAAACTCCTTTTTCCCTAGCAATTTCCTCTGTTAATTCTGGAGGGAAGCCATAGGTGTCATACATAATGAAACTCTCGTAGCCGGATATGGTCTTTCCCCAACTGTGCATAAAGCTATCTATATCTTTATGTTTAAATATCTCATTCAATATGGATTGATGGGCAATTTGGGCCCCATCACCCAGCATGGAATAATCTGTTGGTTCTATCTCAATTTGCCCGTCACGGAGACTCACTCCAACTTTAGATCTATAATTGATAATGCTCGATAGGATTTCATGGCCTTGTTCGAATACTTGTATGAATCTTTCTTCTTCTAGGCCTATAACCCTGAGAATAAATTCTTTCCTGTCTAAGAGATCCGGGTATGGGATGGCCATTTCTTCTATTACCACTGATACTATATTGGACAGGAACGGTCCAGTGAGTCCCAGTTGTATGCCGTATCGAACTGACCTTCGTATCAATCGTCGCAGCACATAATCCCTGCCTTCGTTGCCGGGCACTACTCCATCACTTATTAAGAAGGTAGCGCTTCGTGCGTGTTCAGCCACCACTCTTATGGAGTAGTCCGAATCAACATCAGATCCGTATTGTTTTCCGGCAAGGTTTGCAACCTCTAGTACGATATTTTGGAGCAGTTCGGTTTCATAGATATTGTTTTTACCTTGCAATATTACAGCGCATCTTTCCAGACCCATTCCCGTGTCTATGTTCGGAGATGGTAACGGCTTTCTATTACCTTGGGAGTCCTGGTAATATTCCATAAAAACAAGATTCCACAACTCAACAAAACGCGTACATTTTGTTGTTGTATCTTGAATGTAATTTTCGCAATTGGGTCCGCATGAGCTCTTCTTGCATCCTACTCCTGCGCCGAAATCGTAGTGTATTTCACTACACGGGCCACAAGGCCCTTCGTTTCCGGCTGGGCCCCAGAAATTGTCGGATTCGTTAAATCTTTTTATATGATCATCAGGGACTCCTATGCCTTTCCAGTATGAATGTGCCTCATCATCGTCAATGTAAATTGTGATCCAAAGACGGTTTTCACTAAGTCCCAACCGGTTAGTGAGAAATTCCCATGCGTATTGAATAGCCTGGCTTTTGAAGTAGTCTCCAACACTGAAATTCCCTAGCATTTCGAAGAAAGTTAGGTGGGTCGAATCTCCTACTGCATCTATGTCTGTAGTGCGGAAACATTTTTGTACGGATGTCATACGTTTGGATGGAGGTGTCATTTCACCTGTAAAATAGGGTTTGAACTGAACCATACCGGCGTTGGTGAGTAGCAGGGTTGGGTCTCCTGCTGGTATCAGAGAGGAACTGGGCATGCGTAGGTGGTTCTTACTTTCGAAAAATTCTAAGAACGCTTCGCGTATTTCTTGACTAGTCAAAGTTATATATCCTTGGAGGTAGCTAGCATAGCTGGGATTGTAGGTGAGACAATAATTAGTGTCAATGACTATTCAGACACTGGTTTTTGAACTCATCCATTCAAGTTCAAATCCATTAACTGAGTTGATTGTCTGGATATATTCTGGACATAATCGATATGTGTGTTTTTTCCTATGGTAGAATATCGTATCCTCCTAGAGTGAATAGTTTATGACTAGTAGTTATAGAAATATACCAAGCACTACAGATCTTTTGTTGTACTCGGATGTTGATGATCTGGTAAAACGTCACTCTCACGATTCAATAATTTATCTAATGCGAGAATATCTTGATGAGATCAGATACTCTATTTCAATTGGAAAACCCACACCATCCTCAGGTGCGGAACTGGTTGAGGAATTTGTAAAACGAGTAAATTCTAGATTTCGTCGTTTCCCGTACGCGATTATTAATGCTACTGGAGTAATCCTACATACAAATCTTGGGAGATCTCCAATAAGTTAATAGGCAAATCAGGCTATCATGTATGCTGGTGCTGGTTATTCCGATCTGGAATTGGATTTGGTATATGGAGTGAGAGGATCTAGGCAAACACATATAGAGAATTTGCTTAGACAAATCACAGGTTGCGAATCTGCCTTGGTTATGAACAACAATGCTGCAGGGTTATTGTTGGCATTGTCGACCGTCGCTTCTGGCAGGGAAGTTGTCCTTTCAAAGGGGGAATCTGTGGAAATAGGTGGAGGGTTTAGGATTCCTTCTATTATGGAACAGAGTGGAGCCAATCTTGTCGAGATTGGCTCCACCAACCGTACCTACATATCTGACTATGAGAAAGCAGTAAATGCTTCCACAGGGGCTTTACTCAAAGTTCATGCGAGTAATTTCCGCATTACCGGTTTCACAAGTGAGGCTTCGTTGGGAGAAATAGTCGAACTGGGTAGAAGGAATAGTATTCCCGTAATACATGATCTAGGAAGCGGGTGTTTAATTGATACGTCTTTACATGGTCTTCCTCATGAGTTTACGCCCCAGGAAAGTATCCAGTTAGGCAGCGACATTGTGCTTTTCTCTGGTGATAAACTTCTTGGTGGACCTCAATCTGGAATTATCTTAGGTAAAACTCATTTGATAGCGGAAATGGCATCCCATCCACTTGCTAGAGCGTTAAGAATTGATAAGGTCAATCTTGCAGCTCTTAGCGCGACCTTGATGCATTATGTAAACGATGAAGCCGTTCAAAAGATTCCTATTTGGCGGATGATATTGATGTCTGTTGAAGAAATTAAAACTAGGGCTCAAGCTTGGCAGAGTGAGGTTGGGGAAGTGTCTGTTGTTGTAGAAGGTGAGTCCACTATTGGGGGAGGGAGTCTGCCGGGGGAAACTTTAGCTACATGGCTATTGGCTGTAGATTCAAGTGGGATTAAGGTCGGCATCGAAAATTTCACTGATAGACTTAGGGGCTGCCGTATCCAGTGATTGCGCGAGTTGAAAAAGATAGAGTTCTTTTTGATCCCAGGACGGTCTCTCCTAGCGATGATCGTATACTACTTGAGATTATAAATGGCGCCCTAAAAGTGCCGTAGCTTAATTTTAAATTGTGGCGGTAGAGTGAGGAATTATTGCAGTTATTACGAGTAGATTATATATAAAACTTAAAATTTGATGATATAGATTACTTCGTTGGTTTCATGGACCTCAAGAAAATGGATTTCTATTCTTCTTCATAATCGTAAATATATATACGATCTCCTTCTCTGACCCATTCGTTTACTTTGATAGCCATTTGGTAGCCATTGTGGTGGAAACTCATATGATGCGTGTCGTTTTCGATTGAGTCTACAATCATTTGGAAGTCGGTTATACTTCCGATGATGTGTATATGGTCGCCGTTCATTAGGGGGGTTATAAGCAGCACAATAGCCTCACCGGTTCTTACGAGATAATGGCTTACGTTTCCTATCAGTATTTCCTGCACGTGGCTCTCCCGAACCATAGAACAATGAATTCTATGCTGACATCTGTTATCTTCCAACTTTGGACATTGTGAATGCTAACATATAATGGTTGGTCCTAAAAGAAATATACTAGACACGTCTTTGTTGCAGGGATTAACTTAGACACAGATGTCTAACATCAGTTTATGTATAGTAGTAGAATATAGACATGTTTAACCTCTAACCAATCTTGGGGGATTATGGCAATAGATAACATTATCGTTACCGGGGCCAGAGAGCACAATCTTAAAGGTGTTGATGTTTCTATTCCAAGAAACAAACTGGTGGTTATCACAGGAGTTTCTGGTTCTGGTAAGAGTTCTTTGGCGTTTGATACTATATACGCAGAAGGGAGACGAAGATATGTCGAATCTCTTTCTGCATATGCGAGGCAATTCCTTGGACGAATGGAAAAGCCTAATGTGGAAAACATAGAAGGGTTGTCTCCTGCAATATCAATTGACCAAAAGGGAGTCTCAAATAATCCTAGGTCCACCGTAGGAACCGTAACAGAGGTATATGATTACCTAAGACTTCTATATGCCAGAGCCGGACGTCCACATTGTCATCTGTGCGGCAGGGCAGTGCAAAAGCAAACGGTTCAACAGATTGTGGATTCTATTCTTAGTTTGCCTATCGATAGCCGTATAATGATTATGGCTCCAATGGTGGTTCGTCGTAAAGGTGAACATAAGGAAGTGCTTGAGCAGGCTCGTAAGGCTGGATACGTTAGGATTCTGTTAGATGGAACACTTAGGGATCTTTCTGAGAATATAGTTCTCAACCCGAGGCAATGGCACACTATAGAAGTGGTTATTGATCGTTTGGTAGTTGGTCAAAGCACTGAGTCCAGTAGAGTATCAGATTCCGTTGAACAGTCCCTGAAATTTGGTAATGGTGTTGTTCAAGTGAATATCACTGATGGGCCTGAATTGCTGTTCTCGGAGACGTTCTCTTGTGCTCACTGTGGCATAAGCATTGGAGAAATAGAACCAAGAACATTTTCGTTCAACAGTCCACATGGTGCATGCCCTGATTGTACAGGGTTGGGGTTTAAGCTAGAGGTAGATCCCGATTTTGTAATACCTAACAAGGAACTCACGTTATCTGAGGGTGCGATCATACCCTGGAGGAGAGGCATGTCGGCTAGGCGCTGGTACGCGAATCTGACTGCATCTTTGGCTGCAGCTTATGGGTTTTCCACACGGATCCCAGTGAAACAAATTGAAGAAGAACATCTTAGATTGATATTGTACGGTAATAATGGGCAACCCTTGGACATGAGTCATCGTACTAGGAGAGGGCAGGTTTATTCGTGGAAAACTACTTTCGAAGGAGTTATTCCGAATCTCGAACGACGTTATAAAGAAACAGACTCAGACTACATGAGAAGTGAAATCGAAAAGTATATGGCTTCTCGTATATGCACATCCTGTAGAGGTGATCGCCTCAGGGATCAATCACTGTCTGTAAAGGTTGCAGGTCAGAATATTATGCAAGTGTCTGCTATGACTGTAGGACGGGCTCTTGAGTTTGTAGAATGGCTTGATAAAGCGAATTCCATGTCTCCTGATGAAGCCCCACTAACTGAAAGGGAACAGACAATTGCTGATCAAATACTCAAGGAGATAATGTCGAGATTGCATTTTCTTAAAGACGTAGGGCTTGGTTATCTAACTCTAGATCGTAGTGCATCTACGTTAAGTGGTGGAGAGGGTCAACGTATACGGTTGGCAACTCAAATAGGATCTGGTCTTATGGGCGTTCTATATGTATGTGATGAACCTTCAGTAGGGCTTCATCCTGTAGATAACGATCGTTTGATATCAACTTTGAAGAATCTGAGAGATATTGGGAACACGGTTATTATTGTTGAACATGACGAGGCAATAATGAGATCAGCGGATCATATCATAGACATGGGTCCAGGTGCCGGAGACCTTGGAGGTAGGGTTGTGGCAACTGGGACGGTAGATCAAGTGATGGCCTCTTCTCAGTCCATTACCGGGCAATATCTTAGTGGTGCCAGGAATATACCACAAGTTAGTCAACGTAGAGTTGGGAATGGCTTAACCATTGATATAGTTGGCGCTAAAGAAAACAATTTGAAAGATATAGACGTATCGATCCCACTTGCTAAACTCATTTGTGTCACTGGTGTTTCTGGATCAGGTAAGAGTAGCCTTATAGCCGAAGTTTTGTATAAAAAATTGTCTCAGTTGCTTTATAATTCGCGGGATAAACCGGGATATAGCTCTGCTATAAATGGTGTTGAGAACATAGATAAAATTGTAAATATAGATCAAATGCCTATAGGGCGGACTCCTAGAAGCAATCCTGCTACATACACAGGAGCCTTTACTCCGATAAGAGAATTATTTGCAGCTATGCCAGAATCTAAAGTTAGAGGGTATACAGCAGGGCGATTCTCTTTTAACGTTAAGGGAGGTCGTTGCGAGGCATGCATGGGTGGTGGTTACATCCAAATAGAGATGCAATTCCTACCTGATGTCACCGTTCCGTGTGAAACATGTAAGGGACAGCGATATAACAGGGAGGCATTGGAGGTAACGTTTAAAGATAAAAATATAGCAGATGTTTTGAATATGACTGTGTCGGAATCTCTTGATTTGTTCTGGAATTTCCCCAAGGTCCGGTCAAAGCTGGAATCATTGAATGATGTAGGTTTGGGTTATATAAAATTGGGACAACCGGCTACGACGCTAAGCGGAGGTGAGGCTCAGAGAGTGAAGCTTGCGACCGAACTGTCAAAACGGGCAACTGGAAAAACTTTCTACGTTCTTGACGAGCCCACTACTGGGCTTTCTTTTGAGGATTGTGCAGCACTTCTAAGGGTTCTGCATAGATTGGTTGATGCAGGGAATACAGTAGTCTTAATAGAACACAACTTAGATTTGATACGTAATGCTGATTGGATTATAGATATGGGGCCAGGGGCAGGGGAGGATGGTGGTTACGTCGTTGCCGTTGGAATTCCTGAAGATGTGGCTCGAATGAAGAACTCCCTTACCGGGGCATATATTGGACATGTTTTAGGTGAAGGCGGTTGGTATAGTGAAGAGGAGAAGAGTAATAAGGTCGTCAAGTTGTTAGCAAATCAGGCTTTGTGATTTAATATCTGATCTTCTGTGTTCGCAAGAGTCTTGTAATATTCAAAGTTTTCATCTTTAA
>CAYVMY010000008.1:0-358 GCA_964452695.1 uncultured Dehalococcoidia bacterium | reverse complement strand
GTTGCTGTGCGGTCGATATTGGCTTTCATATCACTGGTTGATCATGTGGGTTGCGAATTGGAATAGTTCCTAGTAGCGGAAACTTTCCATTGTTATCGTGTTTGGTCCCAATTTGGATTCCAGTTCCTGATGGAGTGTGTCAGAGTATAATATAGGGTATTCTGGTAGGTCTCCCGTAACGGTTTTCCCATCTGTTTTTATTCGGAGTCCCACGGTAGTTTCTCCAGGGTAATTCAATAATAGCCTTACCACCTCTCTTAGAAGGTATTCATCTTGCTCTGGGTTTTCCGACTCCTCAAGAGAAATCCACAGTTTAAGGGCGGGTTTGTTGGTAAGCTTTTTAGAATTAATATAAAAA
>CAYVMY010000007.1:26515-26780 GCA_964452695.1 uncultured Dehalococcoidia bacterium | reverse complement strand
GATAGGATTTATTGCCTTCGCGGTAACTGCATGGATTCTTTTACTGCTGATGCGCAAATCTCAAAATGATTTTTCCCCTGGGCTTGAAACCGCGCCATTTGGTCGAACGAGAATAATCAGTTTTACCGTCGTTACGGCTGGTCTCTATATATTCTATTGGCTATATGTAACATGGAAACAAATTAGGGATCGGGTGGGAACTACAGATTCGGGTGAAAGGTTTTTCCCTGTTTGGCATTCCTTAACTATGCTTGTTCCTGTATAT
>CAYVMY010000007.1:574-26505 GCA_964452695.1 uncultured Dehalococcoidia bacterium | reverse complement strand
GGCTTGTTCCGATTACATAGGCATGTTGAGTTGATACAGAATATGGCTCATAGATCCGAGATAGCCACATCACTCAATCCCAAATTGGTCGTTCTCTTGATGGTTCTGAATCAAATTCTAGGTATTACGTCATCTGGAGTGCAAAATCTAGTTTTTCTCTTTTTGGTGAATTTTATTAGCTTGGCTTTGATTACGACTTCAATCATTTGGACTCAGGCTACGCTCAACGAGTATTGGTACGTGTCAGGCGCGGAAAATGAGAGAGAAATGCCAATACAGCTCGGAGAAGTGGTTTTCGCGTTGATAGGGATAATATTGTGGGGGAGTGTTATCTTTGGTCTATCTATTGGTTGATCGCAGCCTAATAGAAGTCTTGATTCTTTCGCCTTGGGAAAACTTGGAGCCCGTTGGCTTTAATGTAAATTACTATGCAAATGACTCCCGCCAGGAATCCTCCTACATGTGCCCAGTAGGCAATGCCCCCAGTGTGTGCAGTTGCAGTGCTGAGAGACCCTATCCCACCAAAAAATTGTAATATGAACCAAAAAACGAGCATGAAAACTGCGGGTATGCGAATGATCGTTATGAAATACATAATTAGCAATGTGTTGATCCTACTGTAAGGAAATAAAACTAGATAAGCTCCGAGTACCCCAGCTATGGCTCCACTTGCCCCTATATTGGGCACTTGGCTTTGTCCGTTTGTGGCGACCTGAAACAAAAGTGCGGCAACTCCACAAGAAATATAGAATAGGATGAATTTGATATGGCCAAGTCTGTCTTCGATATTATCCCCGAAAACCCAAAGGAATAGCATGTTTGATCCAAAATGCATAAAGCCCCCATGCATAAACATGGAAGTTATTGCAGTGGCCCATGTGGGTATGCTCGACTGTATTGGAAGCATTTCAGTTCCGGTAAAGAGGTTCTCGAATTCTTTACCACTTGTGAACTCCAATGGTATGAAGCCCCACTTGTAGAAAAACTGAGCCGTTTCTAGGCTACCAAGAGTTAATTCGTATAGGAAAATGATGGCATTAAAGCCAATAATCGTCATGGTTATGTATGGGCGATTTTCTCTGGTTATGTCGGGGTCAGACAGTGGGATCAATGTTGCGCTGCTCCTTGGATTATGTACTTATCCTAATTTTAAACCAATTTCAGTTTAAATGCAGATAGTTAAATGTCTAAAGTGTTCATAGTTGATATATGAGCGCTAAAACGATTCAACGCAATTTCCATGGTCTAGAATCATATGATAATATTCCCAATGAAAATCGGCTTGTGAAGGGAGATCTATGGTTGGTTATGAGCCAAAACAAGAATACCTTGGGTTACTGATAGATACAGATGAGTTGGCGCAATTAGTCAATGATAGTCGTTTTACCATAGTAGATACTAGATCTCATGAGGAATATATTTTGGGACATGTTCCTAACTCAGTTAACATTCCAAACAATACCGTTAAAGGTCAGAGCGATCCTGTTCATGTTATGCAAGGAGAAGAACTCATTTCATTAATGTTGAGTCTTGGCATAAAAGATGATACTCACGTTATAGCATATGATGGCAATTTTGGGTTGAGCGCTACTCGTCTCTGGTGGGTTCTAGACTATAACGGACACAGTGCGTGTTCTGTCCTTGATGGTGGGTGGGTGAAGTGGATTAAAGAAGAAAGAGAAGTCTCCACTAAAGTTCCAGATGTTGGAGGCGATGGATCGTTTACTATCAGATTAAACCCGGAAATGTTTTGTGATATAGACAGATTAAAGAGAAGCATCGACAGCGATTCTATAACCCTATGGGATGTGAGGTCTGAAGCTGAATATACGGGTGATAATACTAGAAATAATAATAGGGTCGGGCACATCCCAGGGGCAATTAACTTAGAGTGGCTGAATTCAGTGGATAGTTCTACGCACGAATTCAAGGCAAGGTCAGATATCCGGGACATGCTATTGGATAGAGGCATAGATTTAAATAAGGAAATTATAACCTATTGACAGGGTGGTATCCGTGCGGCGCACGGATTATTTACTCTACGTTTGATTGGCCATACAAGGGCTCGGAATTACGATGCATCTTGGAGGGAATGGGGCAATCGCGAGGATACACTAATTATTAGCTGAGTTTACTGACAATTCAGACTTATAAGGGCCGATATCAATAAATATGTAAGTGATATATTGGTATTTGCAACTAATAATACACGGTTTCGGGATTGATATTTCTGGAATATGTGGTAACTTTTACAGGATAGTAATTCAGGGCAGGGAAAGTATTAATGAGATTTGTAAAATCCATTCTTAGATTTGAGCCTCCGCGGAGGACTCCAGAGCTAAATTTCGACGATATATTAAAGGGAATTTCCTCTAGCCTTGGGCGGTTTGGCGGGCGCATGGGTGGGGGCGGTATGCGGGTATTAGTTCTAGGCCTGATTGCCGTTGGACTTGTCTTGTGGCTGGGGTCTGGTATGTTCTCAGTTGGCCCAAGAGAAAAAGCAGCCCTTCAACTTTTTGGACAGTTTCAAGAAACTAGGGGTCCTGGGCTCCAATGGTTTTGGCCGAGCCCAATTGGTAAAGTGAATAAGGTAGATGTGCAAGTGACTAGGAGTATGGAGCTCGGTTTTGCTACAGGAGCTGGAGGTGTAGTTACTGATGCCGAGTCAGAAGCACTTATGATTACAGGTGATCTGAATATAGTTAACGTCCAGATGGTAGTTCAGTATCGTATATCAGATCTTGAGAAATATTTGTTTCGGGTGGATGATCCTGGAGACGGGCTTCGGGGTATCGCTCCAGGTAATCCCGAGGGGAGAACACTAAAGGATGCTACGGAGATGGCCCTCAGGCAAGTTGTGGGAGAGAGAAGCTATGACGATATATTTGTCATTAGGAAGGAAGAGGTTCAAGATGCCACTGAACAACTCCTACAGAACACTTTAGATTACTACGATACTGGGATCTTGATAACCGAGGTTAAACTACAAACCGTCCGGCCTCCAGATCAGGTTAGGTCTGCGTTTGACGATGTAGTTAGTGCGAGAGTCGATAAAGAAAGTCGGATCAATGAAGCTAAGGCGTATCAACAGGATAGGGTACCTAGGGCAGAAGGTGCCGCCCAAGTTACGATCCAGGGCGCAGAAGCGTTTAAGGCTGAAAGCATTGCTCGCGCAACTGGAGAGGCAGAGCGATTTGTGTCTGTCTTAGCGGAATATCAAGAATCTAAAGAAGTTACCAGACAAAGGCTTTATCTTGAGGCTATGGAGGAAATACTCCCTGGGATAAAGAAATTCATTGTTAATCCGGAAAGTGGCGGAAGTATGCTGCAATTCCTGCCTTTGGACGTCATGAATGCGGATAGCAATAAGGGGTCTGTTCCTGCAGAAAACGAAGTGGGTGAACAATGAAAATCTTAGGATCTATATTAGGGTTGATATTGGTGCTCCTAGTGTTCTCTCAGTTTGCTGGGTATGGCTTCGTCTATACAGTTGACGAAACTGAATATACAGTAATCACTCAATTTGGCCAGATTCAACGGCAGGTTACTACGCCAGGATTGAAGTTTAAATCTCCAATCGAAACAGTAGTGCGTTTCGACAAGCGTTTACTCCGGATAGACGTTCCTACTGATAGCATGCCTGACAAGGACAGTCAATTCTTGGAAATAGACGCCTATGTTAGGTATAGGATAACAGAACCTAGGGTCTTTCTGGAAAACCTTAGAGATGAGCTGACGGCTGCTGATAGGATTGGCAAGATTGCGATAGGTGCTATTAGAGAAGAAGTTGGCCAGAGGGAACAGAAGGAAATTATCGGTGGTGACCCGACAACCCTTGATGATGGGACCATTATAGTTGAACCTAAGTTGACAGCTGATGGTATAGCTACAAGGCAGGCTATGATGGATGAGGTATTGAATAGGATTAAGGGTGACTCTGAAACTCAGTTTGGTATAGAGATAAGAGATGTTCGAATAAAAAGGGCTGATTTCCCAGGGTCTATTGAGCCAAGTGTACTTGAGAGAATGCGTACTGAGCGGGCAGTACAGGCACAGAGGCTCAGGGCTGAAGGTGAGGAAGAGTACTTAACAATAACTGCTGATGTAGACAAGGATGTTAGAGTAATAAACGCGAATGCGGAAAAACAGGCCAATATATTGATGGGTGAAGGTGAAGCAAAGGCGATAAACATACTTGCTGATGCCCTCGAACAAGATGAGGAATTCTTCGCTTTCCGCAGAAGTCTTGAGTCTTATGAAAAGGTCCTAGCAAGCGACTCAACAGTAATACTGTCATCAGAAAGCGATCTATTTAGATATCTAGAAGGTCCAGACGGCGGATCAAAGTAAAAGCTGTAGAACCCTTGGACCAGTGATTTGAAGCAGAGAGTATCACTTCCGCTGCCCTATATACTATGCAGGCGAAAAACCTTGTCTTTGAGTTCCTCTATGCCATCTTTGGCAAACTGATTTGTAGTTCGAAACGTGACTTCATCTATAGCAGGTTTGGTTTGCTCGTATAGATTTGTAAGTCCGTGGTTCCCTTTGTAGCTGCTTGGTATTATGTCTGGCCAAATCATGTCTAGCATTATGCCGTAATCTATAGTCCAGCCTCTTATCACAGCGCTGATATCGTACCCTCCGCCTCCGAGAGCTAGCCATGGAATGGAATTGGTGAGATCTCTAAAGGATTTGACTAAATGTGCGTGGCCTTGGATTGTCAATCCCAGATGTGTAATGGGATCTCTGAAATATGGGTCCATTCCGAGTTGAGTAACCAGTATGTCAGGAGCAAACCACTTCACTATGGGCGAGATCAATTCTGAATTGGCTAGGGCGTAGACCTCATCTGGCGTGTTAGGCATGAGAGGAAGATTCACGGAATATCCGATACCAGGCCCAACTCCTATTTCGTGCGTAAATCCTGTGCCCGGGAAGAGAAACGAACCGGATTCATGAATAGATATAGTCATAACTCGGTCAGAACCATAGAAGGCTTGCTGCACACCATCCCCATGATGCGCATCTATATCTATATATGCCACCCTGAATCCGTGTTTCAATAGTAGGTTAATAGCTATCACAGGGTCATTAAATATACAAAATCCTGAAGCATGGTTTGTCATAGCGTGATGTAATCCACCTGAGCAATTGAAAGCGATGTCTGCATCTCCGCGTATAAGCATTTCCGTGGCTAATAGAGAAGCTCCTGTAGACAGCATAGATGCTTCAAACATCCCACCATAAACTGGGTTATCACCCGTTTCACTGAAATTGAACTCTCCTTGATTTGCAAGATCATATCCGCTACTGAGTTTTTCTACCGCATTAAGGTATGTTTCAGTGTGGAAACTCAATATCTCATGCCTCTCAGCGTTTCTAGGTTGTATTAATATTGAGTTGGGTAGTTGGAATGCCCCGTAGGATTCAAGTAGTTCGTAGGTGTATCTGATCCGAGATGGAACCATCACATGACCGTCCCTGAGAACATGGCGCGATAGAGCATCTTGGTATATAAACGCTGTTTTTTTGGTCACGGGATAGAATGTCTCCTTTGAAAACAGATGTAATGCGTAGAATTTATCTTTCTTACAGTGACATATATTCTATTACGACAGTTTATCATTAAGACTCAGGGTGGTAATTGTTCGAGTCATGTTCAAGGGAAGGGTCAATATTTGTTTTCTGCCGCTTAGCCCTGGCGATAATAAGTGTACCCATGGCATTCCACACCTCTCGAAATTCTTCTTTTGTAAGGTTAGCAGCATCTTCAAGGGTAATTCCAAGGATTTGCCCGGAGGAATCACTGTCAGTATTTTTCTTAATACCTATTAGGCTGTAATATTCTTTGTTAGCCTGTGCATATCTGTTAGCGCGAATCCCGCGTTGTGCAGGTGCCTTGCTCGAGTATCGTGGCGCTGGTATGCCGTGGTTTTGCATACTACGACGCCGTGGTAAGTCTAGCGTAGGAATACCAGCCTCCCGGCATAATCCAAGAAATAACGTAACTTGTCTTCCGTGTTGTGAGCGTGGTACATACCTTTGAAAGGCGTTGATTATCTTATCTTGCGTATCTTGGCCGGGATCTATTGTACGAAAATCCTCTGCATATGCTTTTTGTATGGCCTGTTTCAGCAGATTTATGTATTCCTCGTCCGTACTTTTTGCGAGATTACGGAGTGTGTCAGTAGGTTGATCAAATTCATTAGTTAGTGAAAGGAATCGTAGGGTTGATGTGACCCTTGGAATGATGCTTTCAGATATGCCTGTAGTTTGTAGAAAATCTCTGTTGACCCTTAGTGGCATATTCATTCGCCTTAATCTATGGAGGATTGCTTGTACATTAGCGGGTGGGGCATATGGCCTGAAATATGTTTGTTCGATAGACATAGGTTACGGTCGCGGTTCGTATGTTACATGAATCTTAACACGAAGCAGAAATCAAGTACATATGGTTTTATTTTTGTATCTGGGTACGGTACGTGAAAAAGTATTGACTCTGTTAAGCCGACGCGTGCAACATATTTTTGGTAGAGCGTTCCATCATATTGCGAAACGTACCTGGGTTACAGGCTTAGAAGCAATATGGAACTAATGGCAGACGAATCGCGTTAGTTCATGCTTTTAATAATGTGTCCTACAGGGTAAGAAGTAGAGCGACTGATGGCGTGCACATTTTGAGGAAAATTAGAGGCTTGGGTAAATATTTCTATTAAGAAAGAAGGGGAATCGAAATGATCAACTCGATACTTGCGAACTCGAATCATGAGAAGGCGACCTATTGGGAGCAGGCACCAGCTAGGATCAAAGTGGTGGGAGTGGGCGGTGGTGGTTGTAACTGCGTGAGGCGTATGTTAGATAACGATGTTCCTGGAATTAAATTTGTCATGGTTAATACTGACATAAAAGCTCTTGTAGAGCCGGATCATGGGGAAGTGGAGGTTCTTCAAATAGGTCCTAGAATAACACATGGATGGGGTGCCGGTGGAGATGCGGCTATGGCGCACCATGCAGCTGAGGAATCTGAAAATGACATTAGGCAGGCATTGAAGGATACTGAGCTTGTGTTTATTACAGCTGGCATGGGTGGTGGAACAGGTACTGGCGCATCTCCGAGAATAGCAAGCCTTGCGAAGGAGATGGGTGCGCTAGTGGTTGGAGTTGTGACGACTCCGTTTAGTTTTGAAGGTACTAGGAGGGCGAAGCTTGCGGTACATGGAGTTTCTCAATTGCGTCCATACGTAGACAACTTGATTGTTATACATAACGACCGGTTACTTAGTTATGTGAACCAAGATGCGGGTATGTTGGATGCATTTAGAACAGCTGATGATGTGGTGACACAAGGTATACTCAGTGTGTCTGAACTAATCAATGTTCCTGGTGAAATAAACGTAGATTTTGCTGATGTTAGAAGCATTATGAGGTACCCAGGAGGTGCCTTAATGGGCATAGGTATTGGTAGAGGAAAAATGGGTGCGGTGGATGCTGTGAAACAAGCGATGTCCAATCCGCTGTTGAACATATCTATAAAAGGAGCGGAAGGCGTATTGTTTTCTGTTAAGGGAGGTAAATCCTTAACACTTGGAGCGGTAAATGCTGCAGGAGAATTGGTTGGAAAAGCGGTCAGAAAAGACGCATCAATATACTTTGGAATGTCAATCGACGATAGTCTTGATGATGGGGTCAAACTTACATTGATAGCAACTGGTCTCAAACATGATAGTACTGGATTATCATTTGGGGGCCGATTGCGTAATTTAATCCCGGGATTCTAAACTATTGATAGTTTCCTATTTACTAGGCTGGTGTTGAGATTGGCTACCATATGTGTGATACTCAGAAGGCATTATAAGCAGTAAACCCATGCTATAGTTATATGGGTTCTGCATAGTTCTACTCTGTTGGATTTACTCAGGAGTTAACGATTGAACTGGGATGAGAAGAGTGTCATTAGGCCTCTAAGTATCACAAATGACTTGGGAGAGGACGCTCTGAGAATTGCTTGGTCCGATGGGCATATGAGCCTATATCCCCTCGGGTTTCTTAGGGCGGTGTGTCCGTGTGTTGCTTGCAAATTGAACCATAAACCTGTAGATATTGATATGGTGACGCCTGTGAACGGGATCACTTTGTTAGATAAAGAGAAGGTAGGAGAATACGCTCTGAAGTTTTTGTGGAGCGATGCCCATTATACTGGGATATATGACTTTGAATTCTTGAGATCGATTTGCAGATGTCTTTACTGCATGTCTCCATGAATTCTTTACGGCAGCTGCGGTGTATGAAACAAAAATGACTGACCTAGGGGGGATAAAATAGACACGGATCGAATTGAATCGCTTTTGCTTGAGGTGAAGAATGGCCGTCTTTCTATTAGTGAGGCGATGGAAAGTCTAAGCATACTTCCATTTCAAGATATTGGATTCGCGAAAGTGGATCACCACAGGAATTTACGAATGGGGTTCCCGGAGGTTGTGTATGGGCCTGGGAAAACTTTACAACAGCTCGCGGATATAGCGACTAGTATAGACGAAGTTTCCTCCAAATTACTTATTACCAGAGTAGAATACCCAGCCTATGAGGCAGTAAAAAGTATAATTCCAACTGCAATATACAGTGAAATTGCCAAAGCCATTGTAGTTGGAATGGGTGGAATAGACGACAAACGTAAAGGAATATCCATAGTTGCAGCTGGGACTAGCGATATACCGATTGCTGAGGAAGCTGCGCTCACAGCGGAACTTATAGGCAATGATGTGGATAGGATTTGGGACGTGGGTGTAGCTGGTCTCCACAGATTGCTGGCTTACCTTCCAGTTTTACGGGAGTCTCGAGTTATAGTTGCCGTTGCGGGTATGGAAGGGGCTCTCCCGAGTGTTGTGGGAGGTTTAGTAAAATGCCCCGTTATAGCAGTACCTACAAGCGTAGGTTATGGATCTAACTTTCAAGGTATGTCCGCGTTGCTAGCTATGCTCAATGCATGTAGCCCAGGAATATCCGTTGTGAATATAGATAACGGGTTTGGTGCCGGATATTTGGCTGGCATGATAAATTCCATGAGTAGTGAGTAGAATCACATATGGTGAGTCAATTCGAACTCTCATATTCAATGTAATGTTCGTGATGTTTGATGCAATCTAGTCTGATTTGGTACTCCATATTAAATAAAATAGATTGCCTGGCGGTTTGGCATATTAAAGGCATAGAGCCAAAACGTCAGTAAACATTAGCTAGGTAAATAGAATACGCTTTTTTATTTGGTAACTTCGAAAGTTCCATGCATTGTCATATTGTGTCCCGGGAAAGTGCAAACGAATTGGTAAGTGCCTGATGACGGGGCGGTGAAGTTGACTATGTCTGACTCTCCAGGGTTTATCAACTTAGCGTTAGCAAAAACTCTGTTATCGTCCGTTGGAACCCAATCGCTGTAAGAGTATCCTATTCCAGCAGTTGCAACGGCATCTTTGGTGCCGTTCTCAACGAGAGCCCAGTTGTGCTGTTGAGTATCGGAACCGTTGGTAAAAGTTAGAGTTACGTTTGACCCAGCAGGAGCGGATAGAAAATCTTTGTCGAACAGAAGCTCATCTCCATTAACAGATCCGACTTCAAGGCTGATTTCAACACCGCTCACCGGATTTTCAGCAGTTGGCGTATTCTCTATTACCGCTTTTGGGGTGGACGTAGGGGCGGATGTGGGGCTTGTACTTGAGGCTGTTGAATCTCCACCGCCACAGGATATAATGAATAACGGTACGAGTGATAGAAACATAGCCCAGGTGATTATATTCTTCAAATCTCCTCCTTAAATTAACCAGTAAATTTAATTGTTCGTTTGTGTAGAATTGGAACACTGAAGGCAGGATTTTATCACAGCTATTGTTTCCGTTCAACTACCTACAGTTAGATTGACTATATACGAAATCTAGGAGATGTATCAGTATTGCACGAGATCTGGCTATACCCTAGTAATTTGGGATGACAAATGTAACGATTTATCATTTGTAGCCATATGGATTACAATAGAAATGGTTTCTTGTTTGCAGGATAGGTGGGAAACTTGAATGAAATAGATACAGGGAAAAATGAGCATTCGCAGGCACCTGCGGGTCCGTTTATTGTTGGGTCATTGTCACTTGGCCATGTGGCTATCCATTGGTTTCAGCAACTCTGGCCTGTGATCATACCTTCTGTTAAGTCGAGCCTGGCTTTGACAAATGTTCAAATTGGGACATTGACTGCAGTAAGGCAGTTTGCGTCAGGTCCACTACTTACACTGCCGTCTGGATTAATGGCAGATATGTTTAGAAGGCGTACGTCCATAATATTGGCATTGGCGTTTATTGCATTTGGGATTTCTCATTTCTTGGTGGCTCAGTCTGCCACATATGGATGGATTATACCTGGCGTCGCGCTATTAGGGGTTGGAACTGCTCTGTGGCACCCAGCATCTATGGGGACTCTTTCCAGACATTTTCCTGAAAGACGTGGCAGTGTATTGGCAATACATGGTGTAGGGGCTAGCATCGGGGATACTGTGGCTCCTATAGCTATCGGATTCTTGTTGCTAACATTATCCTGGCAACGGCTGCTAGAGGCACATATGATACCAGCTATATTGGTTGCACTATTGTTATGGAAAGGCTTGGGCTCTTTTTACAAAACACATGAAGGACTAGGGGATCGGCCTTCACTAGATTCTTATTGGAATGACTTGAAAAACTTGATGAAGAGTCGTGTTGTTTTAGCTATAATTGCCGTCAATGTCCTAACTGGTATGGCCCGTTTGGCAGTTATGACATTCCTGCCTATATATATTCAAGATGATTTGGGATATTCAGCATTTGGACTGGGCTTCTTCTGGGGACTCCTTCACGTTATGGGAGCGGTGTCGCAGCCTGTAATGGGTTATCTGTCAGATAAGTTCGGTAGGAAACCAATTTTACTTCCATCTCTTATTCTTTATGGGATACTTTATTTTGCTTTGGCAGTGGCGGATGCTGGCCCACAGTTGATAGTAGTTGTAGCGGCGCTAGGACTTTTCTTTTATGCATTGGTTAATATCACCACTGCAACCATTATGGATGTAGCGAGCGACAGGATACAATCTTCTACGTTGGGAATCACTGGATTTTTTACCCAAGTGCTTAGCTTGCCGGCTCCAGTTATCGTAGGGTTTCTTGTGACCATATATGATACTGAGATAGCCTTTGTATATTCAGGTATTGTTACTATTGCAGCTGCCGGAGTTTTAGCCGTTACGCGAGTGCCGAAGTCAAGCAGGCCGACTCCAAAGATGTTGGGATAATAGGTTGTATATTAGTTGTGAGTGGAGGCTATATCAATCAAATGAATGAACGTGTTGATTGGGGAAAAACATCTCCAGATTACGGCTCATATAGACATGGCCCTCCTGCATCTTTTTTCATAAAGCTTTTTAATTTGGGCGTGGGTGTACCAGGTCTATATGTGTTGGATATTGGAACAGGTACCGGGTTGATTGCGAGGAAGTTTTCTAGGTATGGTGTTTTTGTAGCTGGTATAGATATATCTGAAAATCAGATAAGAGTTGCCAGGGAGACAATTAAATCGGAGGATTTGGATATTGACTTCAGGGTTGCAATGGCGGAAGCACTACCATTCGCAGATGACAGCTTTGATTGTGTTATATCTAGCAATTCTTGGCAATATTTCGATCAAGTTGAGGCTTTAAGCGAGATCAAAAGAGTATTGAAGCCAGATGGCCTCTTGGCAATTTGTTATTTGTCGTGGCTGCCTCGCCTTGATGAAGTTGCTCGCGTCAGTGAGGGTCTTGCCCTCAAGTTTAATCCCTATTGGGAACGGGAAAACTGGAATAATATCGCAGAAATTGACGATTTAGTAAAACGAGGTGGAGTTGTAGTCCCATTTTCGGGTAACCCACAAGATCAGGTTATTCTACGTGGAATGTTTTTCTATGACGTGGAGATACCATATACGAAAGAGGAATGGAGAGGAAGAATGCGAGCTAGTAGAGGAATAGGCGCATCTCTTGGCCAGGATGAGGTTGTTGCTTTTGACCTAGAGCATAAGGAATTATTGGACAAGATGGTTGATGGCGAATTTATGGTTAAACATCGCGTTAGCGCACATATATATAGTTTCAAGGAATTCACGCAAAACCATGTGTAAATAATGACACAGAGTGTTCAATTATTTTAGAGATTGTCTGAGGATAATTTATTGACAATGATATCATCACTTTTCTACAATTAACTTGTTATTGATGTAGAGGTGTGCTATGACTGGCGCTCAACAATTGCACGAACTGCTAGCGATAGATGGCGATATCGGGCACTCCAATAGTGCGGTCGATGCTATAGACAAAGCACTGAACGATGATGCGCGTATCAATCGTATTAGGCAACTAGCCTTGGAGGCAAAGCGACTATTCGGACAAGAGGACACTATGAGAAAATCCATGGAATTGGCTGCTGAGACTATTACGGAAAAGGCCTCAGCCGTGGAAACTAGATTGTATAGTGGGTCCGTGCGGAACCCAAAAGAACTAGAAGATATTCAAGCGGAATTAGTTTACCTGAGGCAATCACAGAGTGATCAAGAAGAAAAATTATTATCTTTGATGGAATCTTCGGAAGAATCCAAAGCAAAGATGCTTGTGTTGGAAAGACAACTACACAATGCCGAAGTGGAAAAACAGCAAGAATATGATAGGCTCGTCAAAGAAAAGGCTGCACTCTTGGAGAACTTGGCGTTATTACAAAAACAAAGGGACGAACTTTCTTCCACGATAAAGTTAGAACATCTTGGTGTCTATGAACGATTACGGACCAAAGGTCAATCTCAGTCGGTTGTGAAAATAGAGAGAGGGCTCTGTCAGGGATGTCGTATTGCCCTTCCTACGCAACTTATACAAAGTGCACGCAAATCTGAATCTTTGACACATTGTCCTAGTTGTAGTCGTATTCTATACGCAACATAGTAATGCAGGCTATAGCATATTTCTCCATCAGTAACGATTCGTATGAGAAGGATTGTCTTTCTCATCTCCAGGAGTCATTCCTCGAATTTTGCCAACGCTTGGGTCATAACGCGGTTGCTACGTTTTCTGACTCAGCAGATGGTGATAATCGAGCCCAATATGATGAGATGCTGAAGTTTCTAAGGGAATCCAGCAGGGAATTTCTACTTGTGTTGTCACACCCAAGTTCTCTTGGCTCAGATCCGGAATCCTGTGTCCGTAAGATTTTAGAATTGGATTCTCTTGGGGCCAAAGTGACGTGTATGGACGACGATACTCCCGATCCTCTCCAGCAGATAGTTAGATATTGGCATATTTCTGGAAGTGGTGGGAAAAGGGGAGAGAGAATAAGAGAAGGAATGATGTCCAGGGCAATTCGAGGTGAAGGTCTGGGTAAGCCGCCGTTTGGATACCGAATAGGGAAATCTGGTAAGCTTGAGGTCATGCCGGATGAATCCTCCACTGTACATCTTATATTTGAGTTGTATACGAAGCGACAAATGGGTATGCGTAAGATAGTAAACCATCTCAATGAACGATCCATATCAACAAGAAATGGTAGAAATTGGAGTATCGTAACAGTCCGAGATGTTTTGAGAAACAGAGCTTATGTTGGAACTTACACTAGATTCGGTATGAGGGTTCCCCGGAACCACCCCGCAATAATAGATGGCCAGGTTTTCAATCAAGCGCAGGAAGTGATGTCAAACCGCAGGACTGATCGTAACAGCAGGCCCTTGGAATTTTTTATGCTCTCTGGTCTCGCTGTATGTTCAGCATGTGGTAACAAGATGGTTGGTGTAACAAGGCGTCAATCCTGGGGTCGCAAAGATGGATCCAAGGTTCAGGGTGAATACAGATACTATCAATGTCAATCTAGGACGAATCAGGGCGTGTGTAGGTATCACACTTGGAGGGCAAATAATCTCGAAAACGCTGTACTTGAGCACGTTAGAGATGCCATGGCTCAGGAGTATAATTCACTACCAGCCTTACAAAGCCATTCCTTCACTAACGATCGCTTGGATAAGACACAGAAAAAGCTGGGGGTCCAATTTATTAGGGCGCTTCAAAACACTGCCCTTGGCAACACATCCATGTCCTATCTTAGAGACATCGTGGCTGGGATGGATGAGGAGATATCAGAGACAGTTGTGGGTATGAGAGAATTGATTGATTTGCCGAAAGAATCCACGAAAAAGGAAACATATAACTACATACTTGATAAGTGGGACTCTTTAGACAAAGACTTCTTGAGAAGCATACTTATCGTTCTGATATCGAGTGTTATGGTAACGGACAACTCTGCAGATATAAATTTTAATCGGAAATAGTTTGGTTTACTAGGGAATAACCTGTTACTAGATATACAGGAAACCCTCATAAGTTGCTTATGTTTACTTAAGAGCAACAGTAGGTTTGTGGTGCTTGGTGGTTGTGTACGAGTATTATTATGTGCTAACCACATAGTAATCTGAATCTTTTGACCGGGGCGGTGACTGGTGATAGACTTGGGTATGGTTGATAGGTAGGCCGGGTGATCGCTCCTGCATCTGCAGGGGAGGAAAGTCCGAGCTCCACTGGGCAGGGTGCTGGCTAACGGCCAGTCGGGGTAACTCGAAGGAAAGTGGCACAGAAACATACCGCCTGCAAATTCTCGGAACATTTTTAAACAAGTTTGTTATGAGGATGGCAGGTAAGGTTGAAATCGGGAGGTAAGAGCTCCCGGCTGACGCGGCGACGTGGCAGCGGCTAAACCCCACCTGGAGCAAGGCCGAATAGGAGGGCAAAGAGAGCCTGGCTCGCCCTCGGGTTGGCTGCACGAGGCTTCAAGAAATTGGAGTCCCAGATAGATGATCACCACTACTATAAAGTAAGATAAAACTTATTTGTGGTAGCACAGAACTCGGCTTACAGGCTTACCTATTAACCTGCCATTTACCCTTATTGCTTTGATGTCAAAAAGACTCAGTTAATGATGCCGACAGTCCGGAATAAAATCATGAGAGATGTATATGGGTGTTGATACTATGAGCGATCTGAATGAAGTGGTAATTAGGGAGTCATTGAAGAATATTTCATTTGGTAATCGTGTTTTATATATGGAAAGAACCTCGTCTACTATGGATCAGGCAAGGAAGCTAGCTGTAGAGGGCTGTGAGGAGGGGACGTTGGTAATAGCCGAAGAGCAATCGTTTGGAAGAGGAAGATTTAATAGGCAATGGATATCCCCACCTGGCCTTAACCTGTATTTAACTGTGATTCTCAGGCCAAACATTGTATGGCTTCCTCAGTTGAGTATGATGGCAGCTACATCAATCGTGCATGCAATAAAACGTATTTCTGGATTTCCACTCAATCCGACCGTTAAGTGGCCTAACGATGTAAGAATCGGTGGGAAAAAAGTGGCAGGAATACTGATAGAAAATGAAATTGATGGGGATAGTGTAGAATTTTGTTTGATAGGCATTGGCATTAATGTAAACTTTGATCCAACAAGTCACGACTCAATTGTCGATATCGCCACTAGTATAAGAAATGAAATTGGACACGATGTATCACGTCTGGAGACAATGCGCGTGCTAATTGAGCAAATGGAAACATCTTACGAAAGAATCAAGAATGGCATATCGATTGTGAGTGAATGGGAGGATTTGATAGATACGATTGGCAAACGTGTAACTGTACTGGCTTTGTCTGAAAAATTTGAGGGACATGCTTTAGGAGTTAATGAATCGGGCAGTCTGGTAGTTAAGATGGACAACGGCACAGTAACAGCATTTTCAGGTGGCGAGGTAACTATCCAGGTAGATTGATCATGTAATTCTGCATGTCATTCTCAATCGTGAGGCTTTGTTTGAAGTTGTTTATCGTCCTAATACGGCGCTTCGTACTCCTCGAATTGCCTTATTCACAGCTTTGTCCTTAACGCTGTTGATCAGGTCGGAATGTATAGGTGTTATGGAGACGCGTTTTCTTCTGATCGCCCAAATGTCTAAGCCTTTCTCCATGACCCATCCTGGTTTGTCCCTGGTAATCCAGTAGTATTTTCTTCTTCCGTCATCGTCTTCTTTGACTACATCCATGTAGGTGCGACGTCCAATTTTAGTGAGAGAAATACCTTTGATCTTGTCCATAGGTTGATTAGGTACGTTGACGTTTAGTAATAATGGAGATTCTAGATCTCCTCGTTCCACTGCTTGGGCTAGCATTTTTCCGACTAGGGCGGCAGTTTGATAATGTACGTCTTTCAACGCTGCCACAGATAAAGCAAAGGCTGGTATATCTCTAAAGAAACCCTGAAATGCCGCTCCCATAGTGCCAGATATTAACATGTCGTTGCCAAGATTTGCCCCACGATTTATTCCAGAAACAACCAAGTCTACTTTTTCATCCAATAAAGTTTCTAGAGCTAGTATAGTGCAGTCTGCAGGTGTGCCCTCTACAGCGTAGGTTTTGACACCTTCCACTATTGGCTTTATCTCCATAGCGCGTAATGGTTCATTTAGAGTGATAGCGGTTCCGACGCCACTTTGTTCCCGATCTGGAGCGACCACTGTAACCTCTCCAACCTCTCTCAGCTGGGCAACAGAAGCCCAGAGGCCCTCTGCATAGACTCCGTCATCGTTAGTTGCAAGTATTCTCAATGTTGATCACCCATATGCCTGTGTCGTGTAATGTACAAAAATATTGATATGTTATGTCTGGCCGTTCCGTTGACTTTAGTTGATCGTACTTATCGGGTCAATAGGGTTTCGTTCCTCTCGTGGATTCGTTGTCATTAGTCAAGGAGCCAATTTCCTTTATACGTATATGTCTATGATTACATATGTTTAGAGTTGGATCTAAGAGTTATGTTGTCTATTAACCTGGTCTTTCCGATTTTTACGGCTATGGAGATTAATGCACCTTCGTTTGTTTGTTTAATCTCTTCTAAGGTATCTAGGTCTGCGACGCTAATATAATTGATTATTGCCAACGATTCTTTCCCTATAAGTTTCCGCATCTCATATTTAATGTCATTAGCGTTTTGCTGTCCATTTGAGTGCATATCATATGCCAATGTTAGAGATTGAAATAATACTCTTGATGCTTGACGTTCGTTTGGTTTCAAATAAGAGTTGCGAGTGCTCATGGCTAACCCGTCTGACTCCCGTACTGTAGGCAACACCTTGACGTTTACCCCTAAGTTGAGATCCCTGTTGAGCTTTCCAATCACTATGGTTTGTTGAGCATCCTTTTGACCAAAGTATGCCGTATCTGGCCTGGTTATGGTGAATAGCTTAGTTACTACTGTTGAAACTCCCCTGAAATGCCCAGGCCTCTGCTCCCCTTCGAGTCTGTGCGATATATCTCCGGATTCGACCCAAGTATCGAACCCGTTTGGGTACATGTCTTGTTGGCCAGGTGCAAATACTACATTCACATCAAGAGACTCTAAGAGGTCCAAGTCAGATTCTAGTTGGCGCGGATAAGATTGAAAGTCTTCTCTGGGTCCAAATTGAGCTGGATTGACAAAGATACTAACTACTACGCTAGCATTTTCCTGTTTAGCTTTGTCAACTAAAGAGACATGACCAGCATGAAGAGCCCCCATTGTAGGGATTAAAGCCATAGGACGTTCGAGTTTATCGCGTATGTCGACCATCTCCTGAACAGAAAATATGGTTCTCATACCCTTAATCGACGTGAGCTTGAAGCTCCGCCAAGACATTCTCCTTCATGGCATATCCGTGCTCTTTCCCTGGGAATTGTTGTAGTCGCACCTCGTCCATATAGGAGATTATTGCATTTCCTATTGTGTGGTTCAGATCGGCATATCTCTTGGTGTGTTTGGGCACAAAATCCGTGAATAATCCCAAGATGTCATGGAATACTTGAATTTGTCCATCGCAGTCTGGCCCAGCACCTATGCCAATAGTTGGAATAGATAATCTCTCTGTTATCAATTTCGAAAGAGAGGCGGGAACACATTCAAGTACTATGGAAAATGCCCCTGACTCCTCTAGTGCCCTTGCGTCCTCCATTAATTTAGCCGCTGATTTGACAGTTTTACCTTGAACTTTGTATCCGCTCATCTGGTTAACAGATTGGGGTGTGAGCCCGATGTGTCCCATAACAGGGATGCCATTAGATACCAATCTTTGAACCGTAGATGCTATGGCTACTCCCCCCTCTAGTTTGACAGATTGTACGCCGCCTTCTTGTAGAAATTTTCCAGCATTACGAAGTGCGTCATATGAACTGGTTTGGTAGGACATGAATGGCATATCTCCTACTATATGAGCTCGAGACGAACCTCTCACTACTGCTTTTACGTGATGAATCATGTCTTCCATAGTAACTGGTATTGTAGAGTCGTATCCTAATACTACTTGCCCCAGAGTGTCTCCTACCAGCACCAATGGTATTCCAGCTGAGTCAACTATTCTTGCCGATGTATAGTCATAGGCTGTTATAGTAGGGATTTTCTCTCCTTTAGTTTTCAGGTCTTGGATGTCGCTTATTGTCAGGCGCATATCAAACCTCCCTGTGGCTGAAAATATTTATTTGATAGACTTTTCGGACGATGATTCTTCTGCATAGTATATTGTACCTAGTACTTCGAGCAGAGCTGATTCCTGTTTATCATCTATACCTCCTAGTTGTTTTGAAAGGCTGGCAGCATTAATGGATAGCTGTCGGTAAAGTCCAAGCAGATCAGGAGCGTTGTTACTCAGTGCTTCAATGTGTTTGCTTACTGTAGTTATGTCTCCTCTAGACACCGGTCCAGTCAGAGATTTGGCAGGTCCATAGTGCTCGATATTACCTACAGTATTGTGCAGTATAGGAAGAAGGACTCTTAGTCCGTCTTGTGTGGAATAACCCATTAGTTTCCATAAGTCTATTGACTTGGACAATAGAGTGGATATGGCTCCGCAAGCTAGGAATCCAGAGATATGATAAAGTGACCTTAGTTCTGGATTTATGAAAACTGGCCAACCTCCAAGGGCGTAGGCTAATTCCGCGAGCGTATCAGTTGCTTGTTTATCCCCATCTAATGCAAAGGCCACATTGCTAAGTTTTTCGTGCTCGTCAGGGTATCCTGAGAACGTTTGCATTGGATGGAAACTTGCAACATTGGCTCCGTTAGTTTTAGCATGACTGAGTATATGTGAAGTTTCAGCACCAGAACAGTGGGCTACTATAACTCCAATCCTCCAATTTATTTGACTTTCTACCTCTGCTATATGGTCGTCTGGAGTTGTGATGAATACTATGTCGCAGATATCAGCTACATCCTGGAATCTATCAGTTGGTTTACAGCCTTGAATAAGGCCTGCAAGATGTTTTGCGGAATCTGAGCTGCGACTTGCTACAATGGGCACAGAATATCCTTTTGGGGCTAAAGCCAAGGCTAAAGCTTTGGCTATCCGACCAGATCCTATGAACCCCACTGATATTTTTTTCTTTGTTGCCATACTATTCCCACTCAATATTTATACAATGTAAGCATAACTATTGCCCATACTGCCTCAATCAAGATTGCAAAATGCCAAGATCTTTCACAGACGGTATGCCATTGATTGCTGTTGCAGCTAACACTCCATTTATTATGGCTTTAGATACGACAACGGAGGCTGCTGCACATAGGCTCCTCATGTTTGGGGGTTCCTGATTATTCCCGGTGGCCAAGGCAAATACTATGTCACCATCAACCATTGTGTGGCTAGGCCTTACGGCCAGAGCAAGGCCATCCTGACCTACTTGCGCGAGTTTGTTAGCTTGTTCCTTTGTTAATGTTGCGTCGCACGCTACCACAGCTAGGGTCGTATTTGTTGGGGATAACTCTGGGACCTGACTGGTGTTATCTGGGTTTATAAGTAGGTCCACTGTATTTTCAAATAATGGAGGTGCTGGTTTTTTTCTTGGGCCAGCTATCGTTTTCCCGTCTTTGGGGTCTATTACGTCTCCGAAGGCATTCACTACAGCTAGGGCCCCGATAGTTACGCTCCCTACTTTGAGACTATACGATCCCAGACCTCCTTTTGTGGATTGCTCTCGTCCCAATATTTTGCCAACTGTTGCTCCAGTTCCAGCGCCAACACTGCCTTGTTCTACCATGCTATCCGATGCATTCAAACATGCTTGGTAGCCTTCTTCAGCCCCAGGTCTGAATGATCCTCCACCTAGTCCGAGGTCAAATATAATAGCAGCAGGAACGATAGGCACTACACCTGATCCTATTGGAAATCCAATACCTTTCTCTTCGAGATATCTTACTATTCCGGATGCGGTATCGAGCCCAAATGCACTACCGCCACTGAGGCCGATAGCATGAATCTTTTCTACCAGATTGCCAGTACGGAGAAGGTCAGTTTCCCTAGTCCCTGGCGCTGAGCCGCGTACGTCTACGCCGGCCACTGCTCCATTAGGAGCGAGTAGAACAGTACAACCCGTCGCCGCTGACTGGTTAGTGTAGTGACCAACCTCTATGCCAGCTACATCAGTTATGGAGCTAAACATGGAATCCACATAAAAAAAATAAAGCCCCACCACGCCTATGGTAAGGCTTTTCTTGACGCTTACGAGATTCTAACTGCCGTCGTGGTCTCAAGATCCCCGCGGCCCCCTCGCTTTTAGCGATAACTTAACTCACTGCTTCAACCAAGTCAGTGGCGCCCGAATTGTATCTCCGCTTTCTTGTATTGTCAATTCTATTTTAAGAGGGGATAACATGTATCCTAGTATGAATTTATGATTGAGTTTACAAGGATTTTGGTGGAGACGGGGGGGAGTCGAACCCCCCGTCCAAAGAGATCTCTCCGGAGATGTACTACAGGCTTGTCCGAGTGAAAATTCTCACCTCAGAGAACCTCACGCGGCTAGGGTTTCTCTGAGGCCAACAGATATTTACTTAGATGATCCGTATCTGCATCTGGATATCGCACCTCGATTTTATGACGCCCATGCCACACCCTCGAGGGTAGGCTAGGATGGACGGCGCTACCTTATTTAGGCAGCAGCGGCGAGTTTGTTATCGCCAGTTACAGTTTCCCGTCTGATTTACGAGGGTGACGGAACCTCGGCCTGCAATCTGGAAGAGGCACCCCCTGTCGAATCCGCGCGTCCCCTAGTGATCGAATTATATCACACAGATTTCTTTGTCAGCGCCCGTGAGCAATTCTACTCATGTCTCTGTCTGCTTCACGAGCCTTATCTCTATCTACAATCACCTGTCTTTTGTCGTAAAGTCTACGCCCTTTAGCCAATCCAAGTTCAACTTTTGCATAATGGCCCTTGATGTATATCTTGAGAGGAACAATGGTCAGCCCCTTTTGAGATATGGAATCCATTAACTGCCGCATCTGTTTTTTGTGGAGCAAGAGTTTTCTAGGTCTGGTTGGCTCGTGATTATAAATATTGCCTTGATTGTACTCTGCTATATGGGTTTGATATAGCCAAAGGCTCGTGTCGGACGCTCTTGCGAAAGATTGTTGGATATTCACTCTTCCTAGCCTTAGCGATTTGATCTCAGTACCAGTTAACACTAACCCGGCCTCTAGGGTTTCAAGGATTTCGTAATCTCTTCGTGCCCGACGATTCACTGAGATTGTTTTCGATTCGGCTTTCATTCTTGTAGGTTTTTTTACGCGAGGCATGACTAATTTTACATTATTATAGTAGAGCTATCTATATCAGATTTTTGCGTATCTTATTCGGTTAAATATGTAATAGCACTTTGTAGTTGAGTATCTCTTTCCGCATTAGGGTCAATATGGATATTTTGGTCAGGTTCTACCCCTATCCCTTCTATAATATGCCCATCGGGAGAATACCAGTGTCCAGTTGTAAATAGTACTGCTGAACCGTCACTAAGTGGCTGAATTATGTTAACGCTGCCCTTTCCAAAAGTTTTAGTTCCAATAATGACTGACCGCTCATGGTCTCTCAAAGCCCTGGCTAACACTTCACTTCCGCTGGCGCTATATTGGTTCACCAGTACTGCCATTGGTGTTTCTAGAGCTAATCCTCCAGATTCTACGTGGTAATTCGTTCTGTTGTTGTCCGAATCAAGCATATATAATACTAGTCCTTCCTTCAGAAACTGGCTGGCAACTCCTACTGTACTGTCCAGCAACCCACCTGGGTTACTCCTTAAATCCAAAATGATCCCATCTAGAGTATCTGTTCCGATATTTGACAGAGCTTCTTGTAAGTCTTCATCAGTGTCGTCTGCAAAGCTGGAGATATTTATTTTGGCTATTCCACTCGACAAAACTTCCAGGGTGACACTGGAGGCGTCTATATCGTCTCTAATTATTTTTATATTAATTGGTAGCTTTTGGTCACTTTGTTTTATGAGGAGCATTACTTCTGTTCCCTTTGGACCTCTGATAGCCATAGCTGCTTCCATGAGGCTCCATCCGTCAGTGCTAATCCCGTTTACTTCAAGTATTATGTCCCCGCTCTCAATTCCTTGTTTTTCCGCAGGACTACCTGGTATCGGGGATATTACGGTCATTTGTCCATTCTTGAATCCAATACGAACCCCGATGCCACTAAATTTACCGAGACTTTCGTTGACAAAATTGGTGTACTCATTGCGATTCATGTATGCCGCGTATGGATCATTTAGGGTGTCTAACATAGCAGTTATTGCTGCGTCACGTATCTGGAGTGGGTCCGGTTCTGACATGTGGTTTACAAGATCTACCATAGATCCCACGGCATTATCCCTAACGTTATCTACATTGATATCGTCCTTGTTTATATATTGATTGGAGATGTGAGTCCATGTTTCTACGATGGTGTTTTCCTTGGTATCTTGAATCTCTCCTGTCAAATTGGACCATGATCGTATGATTTCATCAATCTGATTGGGTGGTGTTGGAGTTGGGCTTCGCAGCAAATCTCGAAATTGGCATCCTATCGCGGTCGCAGCGAGAATTAGGGCTATAGTCAAGAAAAGAAAGGATTTATATGAAAGGAAGTGGATACTTTTGCGCATTGTAGTAAGGGATTACATTTTGTCAGCTAGCTTGCACATTTTATCATAAAGTGGACTGTTTCATTGCCGATATTTGTAGTTGACTATTTGGAAGCACGAAACTTGTATGTTTTGTGTGATGAGTAACCATGGTTGTAATGGATAAGGTTTGGAATTTTACATGATTTGGCCTCGGTTAGTGTAATTTTTCACTTGATAATGATAGAGTCGTATGATATATTTTGGCAGGTTTCACTGACTACTAAGCATTTACAAGGAGTGCCCCTGTGCTTGAGGATTACTTCCGGCAATATGGGCTCATCGCCATATTCACCGCGGTGGCGGTGATTATGCCAACCAGCCTTCTGGTTCTATCCAGGGTGTTTGCTTTCATCCGAGTTAGGCCGTCTAAACCAACCGAGATAAAGAGAAGCCCTTACGAGTGTGGAATGGAGCTAATTGGGGGCAGGTGGGTTCAATTCAATTTTCGGTATTATATGTTTGCTTTGCTGTTTGTTATCTTCGATGTGGAGACAGTCTTCCTATACCCGTGGGCAGTACATTATAAACAACTAGGTTTGTTTGCACTAATAGAGATGATGATTTTCGTACTTATTCTTGTAGTTGGATGGGCTTATGCATGGAAGCATAAAGCCCTAGAGTGGGAGTAAAAATGGCTTCACAATATGAGATAGGTAATCCTGCTCAAACTGGAGATGGGCAACCAGTGTCGATACCTCTTTATTCCACGACTTGGGATTTGGATCGGGCCGAAGGCACAGTTATCAACGAAATGAAAGCCACTCATCTTGAACAATATACGGACGATGCTATAGAGGTTCCTGACGACCTAGAAGGCAACGTTGTGCTCACATCAGTGGATGCGCTGTTGAACTGGGGTAGAAAATCATCCATGTTCCCTCTAGCTTTTGGACTGGCCTGTTGTGCTTTCGAAATGATGGCCACTGCCATGTCCAGATTTGATATCGCCAGATTTGGAATGGAGGCGTTTCGAGCTTCTCCTCGCCAAGCAGATTTGATGATTGTTGCAGGAACGGTTACTTGGAAGATGGCCCCGGCAATAAAGCGAATTTATGACCAGATGCCAGAGCCAAAATGGGTAATATCTATGGGGGTTTGTGCGACCAGCGGTGGACCCTACTATCAGTCGTACAGCGTTGTTCCAGGTGTCAACCGCGTTGTTCCAGTGGATGTTTACGTGCCTGGGTGCCCTCCACGTCCGGATGCACTGCTCTATGGGATAATGCAGCTTCACGAAAAGATCAAAAGATATAGCTTGGAAAGAAAGCCGGCAGGGGGATAGATGACTGTATCCCTAACTGGACAGGAAGTGCAGGATAGAGTGGGGAGCGCCGTCCAAGGCTCTATTGAGAGTTGGAATGGGAACGATGTGTGGGTACAGCCGGGATTACTGCACGATGTATGTAAGTTCCTTAAAGAAGACTCCGAATTCAGGATGGACTTCTTGGTTGCTATATCCGCTGTGGACTACATAGAATACTTCGAATTGATATATCACATGCAGTCTATAGTGCACAATCACAAGATGACAATTAAAACGAAATGCTGGGGTAGAGAAAACCTTGCAATAGCTTCTGTTGTAGATTTATGGAGAGGAGCGGACCTCCAAGAGAGAGAAATATATGACCTCATGGGGATAACCTTCACAGATCATCCCAATCTTAAGAGAATACTATTGTGGGAAGGATTCCCTGGCCATCCACATAGAAAAGATTATTTGGAGCCACCTAGGTAGAGTAGATTAGAGGAACTAGTTATGCCAATACGAACAGAGCCAGTTACTGTAAATATAGGCCCGCAACATCCTAGTACACATGGTGTATTCAGGCTGAGGGTTACCTTCGATGGAGAAGTTATACAGGATCTTGAGCCTGTGTTTGGATACCTTCACAGAGGCTCTGAAAAACTTGCCGAGGAGAGGACGTACTCTCAGGTAGTCACCTTAACGGATCGTCTGGACTATGTGGCCTCTATGTCCAATAACCTGGCATACGTGAGATCAGTAGAGAAGCTTGCAGGCGTACAACCCCCGGATAGAGCAATGTATTTGAGGGTTATTTCAGCGGAGCTTCAGAGGGTGGCTAGCCACTTGGTTGCCACTGGATTCCTTCTTCAGGACTTAGGGGCTTTTGGGACCCCTTTGATGTACTGTTTCAGAGAGAGAGAGCGTGTGTTGGATCTTTTCGAGATGCTTTGTGGCGCCAGGGTCACGTTCAGCTATATGCGTGTAGGTGGAGTGTTTCAGGATGCTCCTGATGAATTCTGGGTCGCGTTGGACAAATTTCTGGTGGATATGCCTAACTACATAGATGAATATGAACAACTTCTGTCCGGGAACGAAATCCTCTTGACTCGTACTAAGGGCGTAGGTGTTCTTCCTGCCGATACCGCTGTAGATTGTTCTATCACTGGTCCAGTGCTTAGGGCCTCTGGTGTCGATTGGGACCTACGTAAGGTGGATCCGTATGAGATATATGACAGGATAGAATTTGACGTACCTCTCGGGACGGTTGGGGATAATTACGACCGCTACCTTATGAGGATTGAAGAGATGAGGCAGTCGCTGCGTATAGTTCAAGAATGTGTCAAACAAATTAGCCCTGGTCCGGTGAAGGCAGACGTACCATGGTTAGTAAGGCCTCCTGTAGGAGATGCCTACGACCATGTCGAGGGACCAAAAGGGGAATTGGGATTCTATCTAGTTAGTAACGGTGGGATAGCGCCTTACAGGTGTAAAATTAGATCACCATCCCTTATAAACTTGACCTCCATTAAAGATTTACTCGTCGGAGGTAAGTTGTCCGATATGATAGTTACCATGGGTAGCATAGATATAAACATGGGAGAGGTGGACCGCTAAGTGGGACCTATTACGTCTGCAAATTCCTTCTATAGCAA
>CAYVMY010000007.1:0-564 GCA_964452695.1 uncultured Dehalococcoidia bacterium | reverse complement strand
TTTATATACCGCATTGGCTGATTTCCATATTGTGGGAGTCTCTCCAATCCCGGACTGGCTAGCTTATTTCCTAGCTGGTTTCATGGTGATATTTACGGTGGTAAATGTCGTTGTAATTATAACAACCTTGGGTACCTGGGTTGAAAGGAGAGTTCTGGGTAGATTCCACGCTCGACTAGGTCCTAACAGATGGGGTCCGTGGGGTCTTTTCACTCCTATTGCAGACGCTCTCAAACTTCTTACCAAAGAAGACACTCGGCCAGAGGGCATAGACCCTTGGGTTTTCAATATGGCTCCGATCATTTTCATTGTGCCAGCTATAATGGTTTTTGCGGTGATTCCACTCGGGGAAAATACCTACGTGGCTAATTTGAACATAGGTTTACTGTTTATCATAGCTGTTACTACAGTTGGTACCATTGCGATATTTATGGCAGGATGGTCATCCGGTAATAGATTCTCGTTATTTGGTGCGATGCGGGCAGTGGCTATGCTAATCAGTTATGAGGGTCCTATGGTGCTGTCCATAGTTGGGGTGGTTCTGATGGCAGGGTCTTTATCCTT
>CAYVMY010000006.1:19874-31524 GCA_964452695.1 uncultured Dehalococcoidia bacterium | reverse complement strand
ACGGTCACGAGTGAAGATATGGGAGTGTTGGACGACATGGAAGTACTCGTGGAGAACGGTTCCTTGATCCTCCTGGTACGCACATCTGCGGGACCCATCATCAAAACAGAGTGGGTACGAGGAGCTCAACAGATGGATACCTAAGTCACGCGACCCGTTAAGGCCTGCTTGTCCTCCAACGCGGCCTTCCTCAATGGCTTTAGCTGCTTCGGCAGCCTGCGCTGGGAGAAACCTGGCTACGTGCTCGCGGTTCATGCAGAAATCCTTGGACGGGTAGTTTCTTTGAGTGCTTCGGCGGCTGCACCATTGCTCTGCCAACTCTGTGGCGGCGGCCACGTCGGTGCCAGCGACCCAATACTCGAGCGGGCCGTAATTCCCCCATTCGTTTGCTGCGGCGTCCAGTGCTTCCTTATGCAGGACTTTGACGTGGTCCGGAACATCAGTCGCGTATAGGATTTCCATGGGAGTTGTGACTTTGGTTCCCCATGGGTCGGGGACGGGTGTCGCCGCCGATTGGGTTGCTGTTGTTGGTGTAGACGCACTTGTTGCTGGCGAACTGGCCGTCGGCGTGGCCGTCGGCGTAGAGATAGGTGTCGGCGTTGCAGTAGCTGCGGTTTCAACGATAGCCGTTGGTGTTGAAATGGGATCCACGTTGCGAACAGGTCTGTCACTAGTGGTGCTTTGTCCGCACCCACCAAGAAGTACGACTGTGAATACTCCGACCAGTCCTAGTTTAATTAACAATTCGGATCCCTTTCAGTAATGTGTTGTATGGAATCACGGTGGAGCCACCGAACGGATTTGAACCGTTGACCTGCTGTTTACGAAACAGCTGCTCTACCCCTGAGCTACGGTGGCCTATTGTGACTGTTACAAACCAAGATTGTGTTCAGCTAACTTTGCCCCATGGAATGTGGAGATGTGTCTGAATAAATACGTGTCTTTGCTTAGAGTAGGGTTCTTATAATAGCTTAAGATGACCTTGTGTGCTAGGACCTATCTCGAGTCGAAGAACTGTGGGTTATGACCCATAATGGGTATAAGTTATTCCCACGTGGCTAATCTAGTTTTACCGGAGGTTTGAGAAATACCATCATTGCGGAGGCCAACAATCCTGATATCGTGAATATCATGAAGGCAACATAGTAACTTTTTGTTAAGTCATATACAAAACCAGCAAAGACTGGTCCGAGTACTAGACCGAACATCTGGACAAAGTCCATCATGCCTGAGATTGTGCCAAATGCCTTGCGCCCGAAATATTCTGCTCTTACTACAGTCATTAGGGTTGCTCCCCCCCCCCATCCAACTCCGTAGACTAGCACGAACAATATCAGTTGCCACCAAGCGGTTACATTTGCCAGTATGAAAGCTCCTAATGAAGCTAGACCTATAGTGGATGCCATTACATATCTTTTTGGTATTCTGTCTGCCAGCCACCCAAATCCCAAACGCCCCATTATACTTGTTATAGCGGTCATGCCAAGTACTGTGGCGGCCATTTGAGGGTCTATGCCGATATCTATCAGGAAAGGTACCTGATGAAGCCCTATGGCACCTATAATCAGTTGCCTTAATCCGAAGACGATTGATAAAAACCAAAATACAGGGGTTCCTAATGCTTCTATCATACCGTATGAAGCTTCGGTATCTTCCTCATTGGGAAGTTCCTGGTTAGGTTTCAATGCCTGATCTTTAGGTGTCTTAATATTTTGTAGATCTAAGGTCACGATTTTTTGGCCGTCAGGAAGCATGCCGTATTGTTCTGGTTTATGTCTCATCACTACAGACAAAGGTAACCCGACCGCCAATATACCTAATCCTGCAATGACTGCAGTCGGCCTCCATCCCAGATTAATGATAAGCCACCCTAGGATTGGCACCAATATTCCACCTAATCCGACTCCAGATGTAGTTATGCCTAGGGCCATGCCTCTCTTTTTTACAAACCAATTGGTCGGAGCAACTATGGCAGGAACTCTTATACCAACTGACATTCCAAGAGAAATCAGTAGCAGATAGACTGCATAGAACATAAATAACGAATCAACCATGCTCATTAGGATGAAACCGACACCCATAATGCTTACGCCAATGACCATCATTCGTCTTGGTCCGAACCTGTCTACCAAATATCCATCTATCGGTCCTAGTAGACCACCCTCTAGTTGAGCTATGGACATAGCTCCTGATAACGCGGTACGGTTGGTATTGAATTCCATCGCTAGGGGTAGGAAAAAGACTCCGAACCCCAACCAATAGAAACCTGCGCCCATAGATAGAACTATCATGGCACTTAGGGCGATCCACCACCCATAGAATATTCCGTCGGAGCGTAAGATATCTTTATTGGACATTATCAACATGTATGTTCGTTGCCGATGTATTATTTGTAAAGGAGTCCTTACTTTTGGTTTAGGAATGTTATCATATGACAATCTAAAAGCATTTCCATAAATATTATAAAGAGTAGTTCTTCGTGCTGTTGATTTCCAAGAGTAATAGTTTAGACTAGTTAGGACTCAAGGATGAAAGAGGTTGAGGATTTTTTCATTCGAGCGGCTGGTACTTAGGTCAACCATACCTAAGGCCACAAGCATTAAAAGGGGTCGCATTGGCTGGAAAAAATAATAGAACCGCTATCCCCTCGTTAATTAAAAGAAATACGGCGTACCTGGCTTCGTCTCAGGCATTTAGTGGCGCAGGTGCCCAGATGGTTCCCACCATTAGCCCAGTTCTGGTGATTCAGATGATAGGGTCAGCATCTCTTGCTGGTATAGGTTCAAGTATTTCTGGGTTAAGTCGATTCTTAATATCCTATCCGATCGGGAAACTTACGGATAGATTTGGGAGATAAGCAGGAGTGATACTTGGATTGCTACTCGTTGGATCTGGAGCAGCGATAACAGGGATCGCAGCGGTGTTGAATGCTTTCCCTGTATTCCTAGCAGGTATGCTGGTTATGGGGCTTGGAACTGGTGCAGTACAACAGTTGAGGGTTGCCGCTGCGGACATGTACCCCCCCAACCGAAGAGCTGAGGGATTGGGCCTAGTGTTGACGGGTTCACTGGTTGGAGCAGTAGTGAGCCCGATGTTATTGAAGATATCCGAGGTGTTTGCAGGTCAGCTTGGATTGGAGCCGATTGCGTTAGCATGGTTTTTCATACCAATTGCGGTGGTTTTTAGCGTCCTGATGGTTATGAGGGTCAATCCTGACCCTAAAGTGATAGCATCCAATCTGGGTGAGTATTATCCAGATTACATAGCTCCAGCCACAACACAGGCCAGATCAGGTAAGGTAAGTATTCTTCACTTTTTACAGCACTATCCAAAACTAACAGCCTTCGTGTCTATGTTCTCCATTCAGGGGAACATGAACATGATGATGGTTATGACTTCGGTAGCGTTGAATCATCATGGGCACGCTCTTTCGGCTATTTCAGTATCTATTGCCATTCATGTTATAGGTATGTTTGGGTTTTCGTTGCCACTAGGACGGTTGGCAGACAGGGTAGGCCGGCGGAATGTTATGCTCGGCGGTTTGGTGCTTGCCTCGATGGGAACTGGGCTTGTCGTGATTACGCCTAGCTATACGATAATAACTGTGGGAACATTTTTTGTTGGGGTTGGTTGGTCCTGTATCAATATTGGAGCGACTGCACTTTATGCAGATACTACTGTACCTGAAGAAAGAGGTCGCGTGGTTGGTGCCAATGATACATTTACCGCTGCCTCTGCCATTATGATGCCCGTTGTAGGTGGGTCTGTTCTAGAATATTTCGGCTTGGCTGTATTGGGCTTGTTAGGAGTTGTGATGATGATACCTGCATCGGTATTGTTGATTAGGCTAAAGGAATCAACTCCCGGTACATATCAGCATTAAATTGCCTATAATTTAATTCGTTTGTGGTCCAAGTTATATGGACAGAGTTCTAGGAGGATAATCATGGCTCAATCCAACAGAGGTAGCAACTCGGCCAAAAGGGCATTAGATGGAGTTAGGGTATTAGATTTCACTTGGGTTAGAGCCGGGCCATGGTGTACACGATGGCTAGGGGCCCTTGGAGCTGAAGTTATCAAGGTCGAATGGCCTGTAAACCCTAGCACTAGAGGTATTGGGAGGCCTGTGCCAGAACCTGTTCCGGGGTTTGAGGCAACGTAGAATAACAATGGGCACTTCAGTGATACCAATGCAAATAAGCTAAGTGTCACTCTTAACACTAGGACTCCAAGGGGCAATGACCTGATAAAGCAATTGGTTTCAGTTTCTGACATTGTAATAGAAAATTTTGCCTACGGGGTACTGAATAGCTGGGGATTGGGATATGAAGATATGAAGAAATTGAGGCCAGACATAATTTATTTGTCTATGTCTGGGTTCGGGCACACAGGCCGAGATAGAGACTATCAAACAATGGGCCCGATAGCTCAGGCACTTTCTGGTCTGACGTACACATCCGGACTTCCTGATCAGCCTCCAGCAGGCTGGGGTTGGTCCTACATGGATGACACGGGAGGGATGTACGGCGTCATGTACGCCCTGAGTGCTCTTTATCACCGTAATGTTACGGGTGAGGGGCAACATGTAGATAGCGCTCAGTGGATAAAAGGGGTTCCATTGAATGGGGCTGCCTTCCTAGATATACAGGCCAACGACAGGTCTACTGTAAGAGATGGATATCCGGCGGGTAACCGTTCTGTTTGGCCAGGTGGCTCTAGCACCAACAGTTATAGAGGTAGGACCGCAGCGCCACACAATGCTTATCGTACGAGTCCTGAGGGATACAATGACTGGTGCGCAATTGTTTGTTTCACTGATGAGGAATGGGAAAGACTTGTTAGGGTGATGGGGGAACCAGCTTGGGCTACAAACCCTAAATTCTCCACTTTGACTGGTAGATTGGCCTACCAAGATGAGATGGATGCTGGTATAGAGGTTTGGACTAAATCTCTAGATAAGTATGAGTTGATGAGGATATGCCAATCATCTGGCGTGCCAGCTATGCCTGTACAAAGTAGCCAAGACAGGTTTGAAAATGACCCACAACTGAAACATAGGAAAATATATAGAGACGTTGAGCATCCTACCTTGGGAGTATGGCCGCTCCAGAACGCTCCGTTCAAGATGTCAGGAACAGACGTGTCTAATATAAGTGCTGCACCTCTTATAGGAGAGCACAACAAGCAGGTTTTTGAAGGTCTGCTGGGGCTGAGTCATCAGGACTTAGTTGATGGATTTGCAGATGGTACTTTTTGGCCAATGGATTATGATATGGGCCCATATCCCTACCTGAAAAACATGATGGAAGATGTTTCACTTGTGTCATGGGCAGGCAATAATATAGGACCCAGTAGTCCACCTAAACCAATAAGGACCCCGGATAGGGGTTCAATGGGGGCTTTTTCTGGTATCAGAGTCCTTGAGATTGCTGACGAAAAGGGACAGTGGTGTGGTAAGTTGATGGGGGATATGGGGGCAGATGTCATTAAGATCGAGCCTCCTAGGGGCGAGTCCACACGTGACTCTGGTCCTTTCTATCAAGATATTGAAGACAGGGAACGAAGTCTTTATTTTTGGCACTATAATACTTCCAAGCGTGGTATTACGTTGAATCTTGAAAGTGAGGAAGGCCGAGCAATTTTCAAGCGCTTAGCTGAACGTGTAGACGTTATCTTGGAAACTAAGCCACCAGGATATATGGAATCAATAGGCTTGGGATACGAGGATTTAAAGGGGAATAATCCAGGTCTGGTGATGTGCTCTCTGACACCTTTTGGTCAGACGGGTCCGTGGAAAGACTATATTACTAGTGATCTGCTACATCTTGCAGTAGGTGGCCAAATGGCCTGCTGCGGGTACTCAGAAGAGGATTTACCTGAAGCTCCACCTATTGCAGGAGGAGGAGGACAAGCATGGCATATGGGAAGCCATTTTGCGTATATTTCAATTGCGGCGGCTCTTCTATCAAGGTCAGTCACTAGTACGGGTCAATACATAGACGTGTCAACTCACGATTCTTGTGCTCTCACTACTGAAGCTCATGTTAACACTTATATATATTCGGGTCAGGTAGTCAGGCGTCAAACCGGCAGGCATGCCTCCGTAGCTCCTAACCAACCCTCTCAACATATATGTGCTGATGGGAGATACGTGAATGTAGCAGCCCAAATATTGAATCGTTTGACCGGTGACAATCTTAATGTCTTAGAAGAATGGATGAAAGAGAAAGGTCTCACTACCGATTTGATACGGGAGAAAATCACAAATCCGGAGTCAATAACAGACAACGAATTATTCCTCTATTTCATTGACAATATGAGTCGGGACGACGTATATCATGGTGGCCAAAAACGAGGGTTTAATATGGGAGCTATAAGGAGCCCGGAGGAGCTGCTAGATGATCCGCATCTTGAGGATAGGGGATTTTGGGAGGAAGTGGAATACCCGGAAGTAGATAAAATTTTCAAGCACCCGGGGCCTGGTGGGATTTTTAATGGATCCCCCTGGAAAATTTACAGGCGAGCTCCTTTAGTTGGAGAACACAACCATGAAATCTTCCACTCTGAACTGGGTCTCGATGACCAAACTCTAGGAAGTCTATCTGATACAGGAGTTATATAGTAGACTTTGATCCGATAAAATGTACTTGATATTTACGTATTATAATCGCCAAAAATTCCGGGGAATATCTGTATGACAAACTCGGTTTTACACACTGAGAATCTCACTAAGTTTTATGGGAAAAAACGCGGTGCTATTGACGTTAACATAGACGTTCAGGAAGGTGAGATATTTGGTTATCTTGGCCCAAATGGCGCCGGCAAGACTACGACCATTCGAATGCTGATGGATTTTATTCGTCCATCAAATGGACGAGCGGAAATTTTTTCACTTGACGTGAATCGCGATAGCCTAGAGATAAGACGCAATGTAGGATATCTATCTTCAGAACCGGCTCTGTATGGGAATATGAGTGGATGGGATTTGATAACCTATTCTGGTAACCTGCGAGGAAGTTTGGATTTAGCATTCGTTCAGGACCTATCTGAAAGATTAGAGTCAGATCTGAAAGGGCCAATTAGAACTCTTTCACATGGTAGCAAGCAGAAAGTAGCTTTGATAATTGCATTTATGCATAAGCCTGCTTTATTGATGCTAGATGAACCTACTCAAGGCCTTGACCCTTTGGTCCAACAGGAGTTTTACAGAATACTTTTGGAGGCCAAAGCCGATGGGCGTACTACATTTCTGTCCTCACATAATCTGCCAGAAGTCGAACGAATATGTGATCGTGTTGCAATTATACGAGATGGTTACGTGGTGGAAATTGAGTCTGTGGAGGCTTTGAAATTGCGAGCCCTACGCCGTCTCGAGATTCACTTTGAAGATGATGGTGTTGGTAGACATGAGGAGTTTTCTCGATTAAGTGGAGTTAGGGATGTAGTGGTGGAAGGCAAAATTCTAAGTTGTGTCGTAGAGGGCAGCCTGAATACTTTGATCAAAACGGCGTCCAAGTATGAAGTTGCAAATATTGTTAGTCTTGAGCCGGATTTAGAGGAGATATTCCTGACATACTACAGCGGAGAAAATAACGATGCTTCGTAATGTAATGCTCAAGACCCTCAGGGATCAACGTAAAGCCCTTACATTTTGGGGATTGGGTATTGGTTTCTTCATAATCATTACAGTTCTGTTTTATCCCAGTTTCAAAGACATGCCAGGCATGGACGCGTTTATTGAAAACATGCCTGAGGCCATGGGTAAGCTATTTCTAGGAGAGGTAGAGGATATGACATCTCCCGAGGGATTTCTTAACAGTCAATTATTTGTTTTTCTGATACCAACCTTATTCTTGTGGTTTGCGATTTCTCGCGGTAGTGGAGCTGTTGCAGGGGAAGAAGAAAGTGGGACTCTGGAGTTACTCTTAACACACCCTATCAAGAGGTCGCGTATTTTAGTAGATAAGTTCATGTCAATGACAATTGCAATCATGTTTCTTGGGTTTGTCGTGTGGGTGAGTATGACTGTAGGAATTATATTGGTGGATATGGACATCAGTTTATTTAGAGTGGCTGAGGTTACGGTAAGCGCGTTATTATTAGGTTTGTTGTATGGTACGCTCGCCTTATTCGTTGGAACGACTAGGGGCAGTCGTAGCTTAAGTATTGGTATATCAAGTGCCATTGGAGTCTCTGGCTACCTGATTAATGTTCTTTTCCCGATTGTTGATCGCCTTGAACCCTTCCAAAAAATCTCCCCATTTTATTACTACATGGGTGTCGATCCTCTGAGCAATGGTTTGGATTTCACCCACGTAGGCGTATTAATAGTGGCGACAGCCATACTTTTACCTCTATCAATATTTATGTTCGAACGCCGTGATATAGGGTCCTGATTATAGTTCTAGTGGGCTTCAATATATGAGTATCATGTGGCTAGATTGGCGTTGTAGAGGTTGTAGGTACCTATGAATAGTTTTTCAGTAGTGAACTTAGTAGGAGGTACGGCTGTCCTGCTGAGTTATGCGATCATGCTAATGTGGTATCCAGAGCAGAGAGAGTCTCTCTGGGGGGGTGTGAGTGGAGGGCTAAGAAAAGTTTTCGTATTATCTATGTTGATTGCGGCAGTGGGGTACCTAATATTCTTGTATTTGGTGACCTTTAAAGGAATGGCAGGCGTTTCGAACAACGGGGATTTCCTAATCAACTATGCGCCGAGTATTCTTTGCGGGATTTTTCTTACAGCCTCGACTACTTGGATGCCATTAACTGTTGCATATTTGAACACTGAAAATGAACTATGGTGGGCCTTGGCTGTTACGTCTTTGTGGATTACGGCGGCGAGTCTTCTTATCATGGTGTTTGTTATGTTTAGATTAGATTTGGGAGTGAACTACGCGAGCCGCTATATTGCCTTGTCTGGTCTAATATATATCTCGTTTCACTGTTTAGTTTTGGACGCGATTATATGGGTGTCCAAATTCCCTAAAATACATTGACCCTAGGATAATTAGGGCAAGCTAGCCCTGTACTGTCGTTATTTACAATCTAGAAGTGAATTTAGACGACTTTATTTCTGCCGATTCACAGATCTAGGCTGGTTATGGTAATTGTCAGGACTATGGGAGCATCTTAAATATCAAAATCTGCAAAGGGATTATCCCACAAAATCTTGCAATAAAGTCTCTGTCATGATATTTTCGGATTGTCTGTCCTAGTAGTTGAGATAAAACTCAGGCCTCAGGGGTTTTATCTGCACCGGGGACGATATCTTGAATATATTTGGGATTGTTAGGTTCGAATACGTTCTGGCTGGACAATCTTAGCTGGTTGGCCTCTCTGATGAGATGGTCCTCGATAAATTGGCAGCCAATAGGATCAAAATAAATTAAAGATCTATGATATTGGCAGAGGATAATTTAAATAGGAGGACTTATGGCTACTTCACCAGGTTTTGAGATTACCAAATCGGAGACTATTCACTACGAGAAGAAAGACAGGATAGCGTGGATCACTCTTAATCGCCCCGAGAGAATGAATGCGCTTGGCCGTGAGCTTGGTCAGGCTAGGGCTAGGGCTCTTAAAGATGCCAGTGAAGACAATGACATATTGGTTATAGTTTTCACTGGAGCTGGCGGACGTGCTTTTAGCGCCGGTGCTGATTTAAAGGAAGGCGCAGACGCATACTATGCTGGCTCTACACCAGAGGCTGATCGACAAGAGCCTGAGGTTCGATTTAATGAGACAGACTGTCCCAAGCCTATTATTGCAGCCATTGACGGCTTTGCTTTAGGTGGAGGCTTGGAATTGTCACTACGCTGTGACATCAGAATTGCTACTGAGGCCTCCCGGCTAGGCTTGCCAGAAGTTAGGAGAGGTAGACTTTCCGGCACTGGTGTACTTATGCTGAGTAGGATGATACCTCTTGGAGAGGCAAAGTGGATGCAGTTCACTGGTGCTCATATGTCTGCCCAAAGGGCGTATGATGTTGGCCTTATTCAGGCAATAGTGCCAGATCGAGAAGCACTATTTGTTGAGGCCGAGCGCGTGGCCGGTGAGATCAAATTAGGCGCGCCACTTTCCATAGAGGCTTGCAAGAGGATAATTGATATTGGCAGGAATATTCCGCCGGAATACGCAACTGCTTTGCATGCAGCTGAGTCAGTGACTAACAACAAGACAGAGGATATCCGAGAGGGAGTCACAGCCTTTGCAGAAAAGCGTGCCCCTGTTTGGAAAAGGGCTTAGTTCCTAAACTGTTAAGGTAGGTAATGTGCTGCCCGCGAGGAATAGTGGGCAGCACATTACTGCTTTAAGGACTGGCTCCTTTGGTGTTGACGGACTTAATCTAGATAAATTGAGTTCCTAATACCTTGCCGTTGGAATATATTTATTAATAAGGATTAATCGATAATGACTACTTCTGTAGGAAAGAAAAAAGTGCTCGTTATAGGAGCTACTGGTACCCAAGGTGGAGGACTAGTAACTCACTTGCTTACCTCAAAAAAATGGCATGCCGTTGCTTTAACCAGAGATCCTGATTCGTCACGGGCTCGATTGTTAGCGAATAGGGGCGTTGAAGTAATAAAAGGAGATATGGACGATTCTGATTCCTTGCGGACAGCCATTAGGGGCAGTCATGGCGTTTTTTCTGTTCAGAACGAAAGCACTATTCAAAATGAAATTGAACAAGGTCGCAGAGTAGTTGAAATTTGTGTTGAGGAGCGTGTAAACCATTTGATCTATACGGCTTCTTGTGGGGCTAAAGAACCAAATAGAGGCGTTGATTACTGGGATTCTAAGCGTTTAATAATAGATGCTGTGCGGGAAAGCAGGTTACCATATACTATCCTGCGACCGGTATCTTTTATGGAAAATTACATTAGGAACAAACCAGCATTACGGGAAGGGAAATTAACTGGTTTATTAACCCCTGATAAAGCAGTACAACTAATATCTGGATATGATATTGGTTTGTATGCTGCCCAGGCATTTGAGCGTCCAGGAGAGTTTGTCGATCAGGAAATTGATATTGCCTCAGAAACTACAACAATGACAAAAATTGCAGAAACCCTGGGTAGAATCCTTAATTCCCATATAAGTTATGATCAAATCAAAATCGGGCCTGAGTCTAATTTCTCTCCAGGGGCATTAGCGATGAATCGGTGGTACCAAGACTTCGGTTATGATGAAGATATTGATTCTTTGAAGGCCAAATGGAAAATCAACACCGTGACCTTTTATGAGTGGCTAAAGATGATTGACTTCAACTTGAATGATTAATTTCCCTAGCAGTGTTACCTCTAAAAAATTAGTTAATGGAAATAATCTGTTTGATTGGAGTCGTTTCAACGGGGTGGAATGCGTATCGGATCTACTTCATAGGTTTGTTTTAAGATGAATGATCGTATGTTTGGTCGATATCGTTTTGTGTAGTAGACTTGCCTTTACGCCAAGATTCCAGCCTCTTATATATTATGTTTTCGTATCCATGTTGTGTGGGTTCATAGTAAACCCGGTTCTTGACAGAATCTGGAAGATTGTCCATCCGGATATAGTGATCTGGGTAATTATGGGCGTATTGATAGCCTTGGCCATACCCAATTTGTTTCATAAGTTTGATAAAAATAGATGAGATCTGTTTTAAATC
>CAYVMY010000006.1:11658-19864 GCA_964452695.1 uncultured Dehalococcoidia bacterium | reverse complement strand
TTGTTTCATAAGGTTGGTAACCGGGTTTCTTAGATGGAGTGGAACCGGATCATTACGGGTGTTCTTGACATCCTCAAGAGCCTTGTTGATTGCCGAATATGCGGAGTTACTTTTTGGTGCCGTGGCGAGATAAATTGTTGCCTCTGCTAGTGGAATTCTACCTTCTGGCATTCCTATAAAATGGAGAGCTTGTTGGGCGGCCACTGCGATTTGAAGTCCTTGTGGATCTGCAATGCCGATATCTTCTGATGCTAGAATGACTAGTCTCCTCGCTATAAACATTGGGTCTTCCCCGGCTGTTATCATGCGACCTAGCCAATATATGGCAGCATCTGGATCTGAATCCCGGACAGATTTTATGAACGCTGAGATAGTATTGTAGTGTTCCTCTCCCCCTTTATCGTATGCTGGGGATCGACTCTGAAGAGCGTCCTCAACCATTTCTAATGACACTACAGGTGGTTTGTCGCTGCGGATCTTGGTGGCAGAAATTACTATCTCAAGAGTGTTTAAGGCTATGCGGGCATCCCCACTTGATAACAAAATAAGATGATTCAGGGCTGGAGTATCGATTTTTATATCCCGCGATTCTTCGTAGGTAGATTCTGTTTTTATTGCCCTTTCAACGATTGTCTTAATATCTTGATCAGTTAGTGGATGTAGTGTGAATAGTCTGCACCGGGATAGTAAAGGTGTTATTACCTCGAAGGAGGGGTTTTCTGTAGTGGCTCCAATGAGAGTTATTGTACCGTCTTCTACGTGGGGCAATATAACGTCCTGCTGAGATTTGTTGAATCTGTGTATTTCATCAACAAATAGTATGGTTCTCTGACTATGCAAGGACCGGTGGTTTCTTGCTTCTAGGATCACCTTACGCAAATCAGCAACTCCAGCGGTTACTGCACTTAATGGTGAGAACCGTGCTTTCGTGACATTTGCTATGAGGTTAGCTAGTGTTGTTTTACCTGTTCCTGGAGGTCCCCAGAATATTACGGATGGTAAATTGTCAGAGTCTATAGCATGCCTGAGGACCGTCCCATCTCCAATTATATGCTGTTGACCTACAAAGTCCTCGAATCTGGCTGGCCTCATTCTTGCGGCCAGCGGGGCTTCTCGTCTTAAGGTCTGAGATAAGTGGTTTTCGAAAAGGTCTTCCACTTTAGGCGGTCCTTTTATTGTGTGTGTCTTTTTGTCGTCTATAGATATTGAACGAAATGGATATCTATGGACCGTGGCACCTTTTGTATTTCTTGCCGCTTCCGCATGGGCACGGGTTGTTGCGACCGATCTTGCCATATTGACGTTGTATATATTGCTTTTCCTGGCATTCAGAGCAGGTGCAAGCCTCAGGATGATCTTTATACCAATTTGCTCTTACCACGACTCTTTTCTCCTTGCGTGAACTGCAGCTATTTAAGTGGTTTACTGTCAATAGGCTTATGAATGATTCTACTTAGTAATTCGTTAAATAGCAAAAATGGTTACATGTGAGTCCATGTTGAGTCGGGTTATTGGCATAGGCTGGTTTTGTGCGGCCACAAAAAATCAGCCTATGCCCATTGATACTCTTCTAGGTAGACTATTGTCACCCCTGCATCTCCCTCTCCGTAGTATGCGAGTCTGAAGTCTTTCACAAGTTCGTGACCATCCAATATCTCCCAAACGGCTTTACGCATTTCCCCAGTTCCTTTGCCATGAATTATTCTCACGGTGGTCATTTTCTTCCAAAATGCTTTGTCTATATACTTTTCCAGCCTGTATATGGCATCAGCTATTGGTAGGCGACGCAAATGCAGTTCTGATGATATTTGTGAATCGTCACTATGACTTGAAATAACCATGGATATATATCCTGTAAACGGCCCAGCTTGTATTGTGAATTTACCTTTCCTGAAATCCTGTGGATAATGGGGTCCATGACTGATTGGTTGCATAGTCAGAGTAAACTAACTGGTGTATACGTGCAATGTGTGGTGATACTTATTGATCTGGTTTGACTTGACTGGGGGCGTGGATGGGGATTATTAGATCTCACGAGTTCTAAATAGGATTGTTTTGAGAATGCCCTTATATTCGTTTTTACGCCAGGTGATCACTAAACAAGCTATATACTCTATTAACTAACTAGAATGGGAACTATAATTTCTATCATGAGTCTTATGGAGAAATTAACCGATATCCTTAACGTTAGGATGTCAATGACCTTTTTGGTAATCCTAACGCTGGCCCCTGCTTGCACAGTGTTGGGAGAACAAACCTCTAGTGAAACTTCTACAACTGCATTACCTTCCCCAACAATCGCTGCCTCACCTGTCTATCAGGATATACCATCAGGGGTGCTATCCTTGGGGATACATTCAGAACCTTCCCACTGGGATGTCCACCTTACATCGTCACCGGTACTGGCGGCTTGGGGTCCAGGCTTGGTTTACAGTAGGTTAATGAGATTTCTCTCAGGCCCAGACATAGAGGTTCCGAATATGGGTACAGAGTGTGATCTTTGCACCCACTGGGAGCAAGTAAGTTCTACAGAGTATGAATTTCACATACGAGATGATGTTTTTTGGCCAGATATAGAACCACTTAATGGAAGGGCTCTGACTGCATCAGATATAGTTTTCAGTTACGAACGCCAGAGTAATCCAGAGTACCCTAATGCTTACTTACTGAGCAATATCAGGAGTGTGGAGGCATTAGATAGAAAGACTTTAAGAGTGACTCTGAATAGTCCCGATTCTGCCCTTTTGGCAACACTCGCCTGTGGGAACTCTAAGGAAGTGTCTCATGAGGTAGTAACTAGGGAAGGAAACCTCATGGATGGGCCTGTGATTGGAACTGGCCCTTGGAAATGGGATGGTAACAGAAATGGTATAGGTTATTTTCTTGAGGCAAATGCCGAATATTACGAAAGTGGCTTTCCTAAGCTTGACAAGCTTGCATTATTTTTCATTCCAGATAGGCAGACACATATGGCGGCATTTAGGTTAGGTCTGATAGATCTGATTGAAATGCCAGCCTCAGACTTGGCTGAAGTGAAAAAGAAGCACCCTGAAATCGATAGCTTGATCTACAGAGAGGCTGGTAATGGATTAGAGATATCTTTTAATACCAAGAGGAGTCCTCTGGATAATATTAAAATAAGGCAGGCGTTATTTAAGGCTATGGATCCTTGGAGTGACATAGACCAAGTGTGGGAGGGGTATGAATTTGTGAGCTTGGGTATGCCAGTTGCTGATCCTGGATGGCTTCTTACAAGGGGAGAACTCGAACAATATCTTCTGGATGATGAGGGCGCGGCACTTGATGTGCATTCTTTTACTCAACAAAAAGATATTCCAATAGTAGTTACTGTGGCTTATTTTAGTGATAAACACGTTGAATATGGGCGAAGGGTTGTGGGCAAATTAGCCGGAATCGGTCTCAATGTAAGCTTGGAGACCATAAGCCCTACAAAATATGCTGAGGAGGTGTGGTTTGGTGGGGATTATCAGATTTATATTGGCCCAATTGCCCCGATTTTGATGCCTAATATGTATTTTGATTCAGTACTCCATAGTAATGGTAACTGGAATACTCATGGTTATGTTGATGCTAAACTGGATAATATGATAGACGAACAAAAAGTCACTCTAAACCCTCTTGAACGGAAGGGTATGGTCATAGATATCCAAAGGTATGTGTTTGAGAAATCCTTGAGATTTATGCCGATAACACGCGCTGCAGTATGGGCTTGGTGGCCTAAGGTTAGTAACTTTAGCCCAAACCTTTCCGCTGGGGAATATTTTCACTTGGCTAAGGTGCGAGTAGATTGACGGGCTAAACCAGATATATTGTGATCCTCTTGGGATATTCTAAAAGTCCCCTGATATTCCCTCCGGCCAATCTAACATTTGTACTTCTACGGTTTCTCCAGATTTCATAATTGGTATGTCCTCAGGGCAAATGGCTAGGCCATTTGCCCTGGCCATTGAGGTCAAAATCCCTGATCCCTGATCCCCCGTTAATGTCGCGTAGTAGATGTGGTTTTTCTTGGTGACTGTAACCCTTGCATACACGCGCCTCTCGTCGTAGTTTACTATGTCTCCAACCAGAATCGCGTTAACTACTGATTTTTGTGTATTTTGTTTGCCAAGCATGGAGAGTATCGCAGGGCGTACCAGTTCCTCAAATGCAACTAACGTACTAACTGGGTTTCCGGGCAGGCCAATGTGGGGAACATTTTCACCATTTGCGCGAGGGAATATCCCGAATGCAAGAGGTTTGGCTGGGCGCATCCTTACCGTCCAGAATGTTATCTTACCGCGTTTCGCCAGGAGGTCCTTTACTATGTCGAAATCGCCCCTTGATACCCCGGCGGTAGTTATAATCAGGTCTGCACTTAATGCTTCTTCTAGTTTGGTGTTTAAAGATTCTAAACTGTCTCGGGCAATTCCAAGGAACTTAGGTATTCCGCCGTACACTAGAATTGAAGAGCAAACACTATAGCTGTTGCTGTTATAAATTTTGCCAGGTGTTATAGGTTCTCCTGGTTCCAGAAGTTCGTCGCCGGTTGATATTACTGCTATTATCGGTTTACGTATCACATTCACTGTGTTTCTTCCCAACGATGCTAAAACGCCGACCTCGGCTGGGCGTATCACAGATCCCTTAGTAAGTACCAGTTGACCCTGAACTATGTCTTGCCCCTTGGGTCTTATGTTAGTGCCTTCTGTCAAAGAGACTCTTACCTCAACACTGCTCATATTTTCAACCATTATTCCATTAGCCCTATTATCGAATTCATCAGTGTCCTCGAATGGGACTACGGCATTGGCACCATTTGGTATTGGGGCTCCGGTCATGATTCGTATTGCCGTGCCTGGAGCAACCTCCTGATTGGGCAGTTGGCCTGCCGCTATGTGCCCGATTAGACGCAGATTTATTGGTTGATTCAGAGAAGCATTTAGAACATCCTCATATCTAATAGCGTATCCATCCATTGCTGAATTATCCAATGGAGGTATATTGATGTCTGAAGTGACGTCTTCGGAGAGTACTTGCCCTATCGATTCCAATATAGGCGTGGGTACAGGTTCCAAAGGAGCAAACATAGACATGATTTTCTCTTGAGCTTCTTCTACGCTTAACATAGAGGGCATTCCATGAAAAGTACTCATAATAATCTCCTTGTGCCATTGGCGGTAATCTTTTGGATTGTCATTAGTTTATTTGTGTGGCTGGTCGCGTTTGGTATGAGCTTCCACCAGCATTTTCAATCAAGGTGTGGACGAGTTATTGATGTTTCTTTATTCGATATTTTTTGTTAATCATCTGCTGTAAGTGAGTTCACGTCCTTGCCGCGAGATTATTTATCCCATGAAAGCACTAGTAATGTGGTAAAATCTTTTCGTTGACATGAAATCCTCAATAGAAATATATCTTGACACATTAAGGTCTGTTTCGGAAGAGGCCAAAGAATTCTTTCGTGAAAAGCATCATGCACGAGAGAATGCACTTCAGCTATCTAGACAGATGGTTCAGCTTTCATCCAAAGCGATTCGGTCTGCCCATAGAGGAGAATTTGATGAATCCTATCGATTATTGGAATCCATTAATGAATTAATGGATAAACTTCTCGAGATAGAGGATCTTCATCCGGATGTGTTCTACGTTGGATTTGTTCAAGACGCGCAGAAGGAATACTCAGAAGCTAGCGCGACTCTGGCCTTTATAATGGGTGTACCACTTCCCGGCCCGAAGGACCTTAATATGTCATACGCTCCTTACCTTAACGGACTTGGAGATGCCATAGGTGAGATGCGTAGATATATACTTGATTGTCTCAGGAGAGGGGAAATATCCAGATGTGAAGAAATATTGGGTCTCATGGATCAAATTCATATGGAACTCTTCACCATGGATTTCCCAGAAGCTATTACTGGGGGTCTTAGAAGGATAACCGATGCTATGCGTGGTATACTCGAACGTACCAGGGCGGATTTAACTATAGCGTTCCGACAGTCGGAATTGGAATCCAGGCTGACCCAGATTTGGGATGACATTGGTGAAGTCAAATGAAATTGACATGAATGGTATGCACTATTTGACTGAGTGGTTTCTCAATTGGATGCTTAGCTTACTGTGTTGCCAAAGAAGTATGAACTCCCGATTATGATAGAATAAGACCAAACACTTGCTGTTCCGTAGATATAAATGTCTGATAACATTCTTATAGGTGTGGCTTGGCCATACGCCAATGGATCTCTCCACCTCGGCCACTTGGCCGGATGTTATCTTCCTGCTGACATTTTTGCCAGGTACCACCGTATGAAAGGGAATCACGTCCTAATGGTATCAGGCAGCGATCAGCATGGTACACCTATCACACTGCGGGCTGAACAGGAAGGGGTAGATCCCGAGTCAATTGTGAACAGATTCCATCAGGAATTTCTCCAATCTTGGCATCGCATGGGTATAAGCTTCGATACGTTCACAACGACCGGAACGGACAACCATCGTGACACTGTCCACGATATCTTTCTAACCCTACTTGATAAGGGATATATATACACTAAGGAAACAACTCTGCCTTATTGTCATTCCTGCAAGAGGTTCCTTCCTGACCGCTATGTCCAAGGTGTTTGCCCTCATTGCGATAATGAAGATGCGCGAGGGGATCAATGTGACAATTGTGGAAAGACGTTGGACCCAGTGGATCTCATTGACATGAAATGTAGACTCTCTGGGGATCGGCCTGAAATGCGTGAATCCGAACATTTTTTCTTGAAGCTAAGCGCATTTCAGGAGCCACTTTTGAGTTGGGTGACTAATCAAACTCATTGGAGGCCTAATGTCCTTAATTTCACTAAGAGGTTTCTGGAAGATGGACTTCATGACCGGGCGATAAGCCGTGACTTGGATTGGGGTATTCCTATACCGGTTCCTGGATATCCAGATAAACGTATATATGTTTGGTTTGAGGCCGTTGTAGGTTATCTTTCTGCATCCAAGGAATGGGCTCGTGATTCTAAAACGAGTGGAACTTGGGAGTCCTACTGGGGTGAAGATACCAAGTCCTATTATTTTATTGGTAAAGACAATATTCCATTTCATACCATAATATGGCCTGCAATGCTTATGGCCTATGGCGGCTTGAACCTTCCATTTGATGTTCCAGCTAATGAATTTCTTACCCTTGAAAGCCGACAGCTATCTACTAGCCGTAACTGGGCGGTATGGGTACCAGATTATCTTGACAGATACGATCCGGATCCGCTGAGGTATTATTTAGCCGCCACTATGCCGGAGACTAGCGACTCAGATTTCTCTTGGCAAGACTTTGTGCGCTCTAACAACGATGAACTGGTGGCTACTTATGGCAACTTGGTGCATAGAGTTTTGACGTTTACTTACCGCAACTTTGATGGTAAGGTTCCAACGCCGGGACGTATAGACGAAGAAACAGGGGAACTTTTCTCCGCTTGTGGTCAACTTCTCGATGAGGTGAGTGCTAATATATCGAGTTGCCACTTTAGAGTTGCGCTCAATGCAGCAATGGCTATTGCCAGACATGCTAATCGCTACTTGGATGTAAAGGAACCATGGAGGACAATCAAGAATGATAAGGAAGCCACAGCCACTACCTTATGGTCTACCATATCCGTGATAAATTGCCTCAAGGTTGCTTTATACCCATTCCTTCCCTTCAGCTCTGAGAAGCTACACGCCATGCTAGGATTTGACTATCCTGTATCCGATGTTGGCTGGTCTTGGGAGCCTAGTCGAGACGCTTTACCTCCGGGTCAGGAACTATCTCCCCCAGAACCGCTGTATTCTAAATTCGATGACCAACTTGTATCTGAAGAACTGGAAAGGCTCAACGAAGTTTCATCCTAGTACTGAGTGCCTAGCAGGAGATAAGTGAATAACACAGACTTGTACGCACCTATTCAAGAAGATTTGAGGATAGTTGAAAGTAAACTATCAGGCATAGCTGAGCAGGCCCCACACTCACCACAAGTGTTCGCGGGTAATCTTCTCGGACATGTGCTTGAGGCTCCCGGGAAGAGGACGCGTCCGGCCATAACACTTTTGGCTGCTAAGCTCCATGCACATGATAATGACTCCCCACAAATAATGGCAGCTGCAGTTGAGCTACTTCACATAGCCACACTAATACATGACGATACAGTAGACAATTCAGCAGTTAGGAGAGGACTTGCCACTG
>CAYVMY010000006.1:0-11648 GCA_964452695.1 uncultured Dehalococcoidia bacterium | reverse complement strand
GGAGAGACCGTGGCGGTACTACTAGGAGATTATGTTTTTGCAACCTCAGCAACTTTTGTGTGCGAGACAAATAATATCAGGGTTATAAAGCGATTCTCGGAGACCATAATGGAACTTTCTAGCGGCGAACTTTCCGAAATATTAGATGCATATAAGCCCAACATTAGCCGTGAACCTTACTGGAGACGAATCTACCATAAAACGGCTTCATTGTTTTGTACATCAGCGGAATCAGGAGCGGTTCTGAGTGATGCCCCCGAGAATCAGGTTCAATCTCTAAAGAGCTATGGTTACAACGTAGGTATGGCGTTTCAAATAGTAGATGACATATTGGATTTTCACGGTACTGAGGAAGAAATAAAGAAGCCAGTAGGTAATGATCTTCTCCAGGGCACCCTTACTCTCCCGTCTATCTTGTTGATGGAGCAATACCCTGACGACAATCCGGTAAAGAGGTTTTTCGAAAACGGAAATTCTGAAAATGATCTGGAGAAAGCTATTGATATGGTTCAGAACTCAACCATAATATCTCAGTCCTATGATATCGCAAATGAATTCTGCAATAGGGCACTGGAATCCTTGGAAGGATTCCCGGATTCAGACTCTAAGAATTCCTTGAGTAATTTAGCTTCTTATATAATGTCTCGTAGGCAGTAATCTGGTTCACCATAAAATGTTCATGCATATCTCACGATAAGAAGTTTCTACACTCTACCCCTCCTTATTTGTGGTAACGATCTAGCCTCGTTTGTCATTGACATTAACCTTGGATTGGGATATATTTTTGTCAAGGCTCGAGGGTAGTAGCCCAAGCGAAAAAGGTCGTTTCTCATAATCGATTTTTCAGCATCAGCCGAACGCCTCTGATTTTACTTGGAGTTTCTGCTCAAAGTATTGACAAGGAGTCGGATTTGGTGTAAAAAGATGGAGGTTCGACCGCGAAAGGAGCGGATGGTATGCCCGTTTTCCGCTATTTATCGTCACCCCGTGCAGATCCTTTTCGTTTATCCGGAAAGACTCTAGGCGCGGGAAATCGGCGTCTAACCACGAGAGAACAAACCAATAGCCCGAGGGTAGGAACGGGCATAGCACAAAGGGGGTATGAGTGAAGAGTAAAGGTAGACTTATAGGGATCATAGCAGCACTCGGACTGCTCCTCTCGTTGGTTTCAGTTGGTACCGTCGGCGCAGCAACTGGAAAAGTTGCTCTCGACGCGACTTACTACTCCGACAAGGATACGTTCAACATAGTCACTGCATCGATAACCGATGCGGACTTGAGTGCACAGCGTACTGGCAAAGTCCGGTTTACGGACGTAACTGCTAGTACCACAACATTTGCGGTTACGGCTGGTGTCATAGAGGGCGAACTCGCCAAGACAGACACTTTCAACCGCGCTGGTAATGACGCTGTTCAAACTTTGACATTGGCCAAGGGGGCTACTGACAAAGATAAGAGCGGCGCTTTGACCGTTGCTGACGTGACGTTAAAGGTTAACGGTACTGCCGTAACCCCGGACAGCGTTACGATTGCTAGCAACAAGATTACGGCAGTTGTGCTGCCTGCAGCGAACAACGATGCAGCAGGCACTTCCGACGTAACAGTTGCTTATCAGTACACTGAGTACGACAGCAGCAACACTGCAGCCACTCCAATAGACCTGTTATCTTTACAGGTTCTCTATGGTGCTGGTACTGGTAACGAGAGTAACCAGGTGTTGGCTATGGGTGTTACCCAGTCAACTGGGACCATCACTGTGGGTAGCGTTCCTGCTATACCTGCAGACAGTGAAGTTCTCATCACATTTGGCTACGATGTAGCTGACTCCGTTACAAAGAATGTCACATTGAGTTCAAACACCTCAGTGGCAGCCGGTAAGAATAGGTCACTAACAGGCGTAGAGACTAGCGCAACTAGCGGTATATTCGCTAGCAAAGTTGCTCTCTTCACCGGTGGGGACCTGGCGAAGATCGAGTCAGAGTCTCAGGATTCTGCAAATGACCTTGCTGCCAACGGTGGAGATGCCGATGGTACAGTCCAGGTTGACGAGCTCAACGCCACAACCGGTCTTGGTACTGACTTGAACACTAGGGTGCAGGCAGCGTCTACCGCTCTTGGTTTGACTCCTGCTAGCGCCACTGCTGCTAACTTCCTGAAGCAGGCTTTGCCAGTAGCTGATGGAGATAGCATAACGGCTACCTATGTAGATGCCAGCCCTTCAGCTACTCTTACTAAGAGCAGCACGGCTGACTTGGCTGCTCCGGTGGTGACCTTAGTGTCCCCGACGGATAAGCTTTACACGAGTGAGACCCTTATAACCCTGTCTGCAGACGTTGTAGACTCTGGTGCTGGTGTGGCGCAAACCGCCATCACAATGGCACCTCCAGCGGGCAATACGTTTAACACGATTTTGCAGCCTATACAGGCTGGATTTAGGGTGTCAAGCTCACCAACAGCGGCTATCGGTGAAGGTGCGAAGACTTGGTTCGTTGCAACCAAGGATAAGGTAGGTAACATACCCGCCAAAGACACATCAACCGGCACCGCAGCAAACAATGCAGATCGTGGGGCGGCTCCATTTGGAGATACCACGGCGGATAACGCGTTTGCATTTACAGTAGACACATCCGGGCCTGAGGTTAGCACGGCTATAACTGGCTTGAAACTGAAGAACGCCGGTGTAACTACTGGAACTAAGAAAGAGAGTCAGACAACTGACAGCAGGACTTGGGTAAGATTACTGTTCACTCTGGGTACAGGTGGAGCGCCGATAGACGCTACGTCAGTGGCAGCAAGTGACTTCACGGTCGGTGGCGTGGCCCCTGTGAGCGTTCAGGTGAACACCGTGGCCCATGACAGCGCTGCTACCGTAGTTGGCTCCGCAGTTTACCTTGAAGTAGCAGAGATGGACACAGATGCACGTCCAAAGGTCGTCGTGACAGGTGAGATTAAGGACAAGGCTGGAAACGCGAGGACGTCCGGTACAATCACCGCCGCTGCTGACCAACTCAGTCCTGTGCTTACGTCTACTACTGACGTTGCACTTGGGCAAAAGTCCGTGACGATAACGGTCACTTCGAGTGAGGCATTGGTTGTTAACCCAACAATTTCTATAACAGCGACCAAGCCAGCAGCTGGAGTAACCAGTGGTCTCACGGCTCAAACAGTTACCTCAACGAGCAGCACCAGCTGGACAGCTAAAGTGACTAACGCAGCTGACCAGGCGAGTCTGCAGTACATAGTGGTGACTGGTACCGATATTCCTGGAAACGCAGCAACAATTGGGGATGATACGCCTGCTAAGGACCTGAGTTCCTTCCAATTGGACTATGCTGCACCTACAGTGGTCTTCACGGATGCTGGTGGAGCTACCCTTAGTGGAACCAGCGAGGAAGAGGGCGCTGTTTGGATAGTAGCGACGTTCGATGAGGACGAGTACACTGGTGACACCAATAAGACGGTCACGGTGAACACGATGTCCCTCGAGAATGACGATGCCGAGGTTATAGCTGATGACGTCACTGAGCTATTCACCGATGACAACATCAACTTTACATTGGCCAAGAACTTGGTTCCTGACACTTACACGTTTGATATGAAGGGAACCGACACTGCCGGAAACGCCGTAACTGCTACGCAGATTACCTTCACGGTTACGAAGAAGGTGGCTTACAGTCTAGTGCTGAAGCCTGGCGTGAACTTGGTTTCTATACCAGGAACACCGGTTGGTGACGCTGGAAGTCTAGACGTGTTGTTTGATGAGCTGCCAATAACGTCAGTCTCTACTTATGACAATGCGGCTGGAACCTGGCTAACGTCTACGTACAACGCTGGAATGGCTCACTTCATGGGTGATATCACGGCAATAGAGCCTGGTAAAGCCTACTTTGTGACCACGACAGCTAAGACAACTGCCAAGGCTATGTTGGAAGCACCGGGTGTGGCATTGCCTCCTACGGTCCCTCTGTTGCAAGGGTTCAACGCAGTGGGATTCTGGAACATCGATGACACCGATTCCGATGCTGACATGGATGCCTACCTAAGCAGCGTGAGCTGGTCGGTTGCATACGCATTCGATCCAACTCCTGGTGCTGGATGGAAGGTAATCAGGCCGGACGGAAACAATACGAGTGGCTTAAAGGCTGAAGAGGGCAAGGGTTACTTTGTCTACCTGACTGCCGACGGGACACTTACACCGTAAATCTGGTCTAGAAGATAAGGCAAAAAGGAAAGAGCCCTGGGTGTTTAGCCCGGGGCTCTTTCCTTTTGACTCGAATCTATCTGAGATTGAGCATAATGATATGGTTGGAGGAATCTCGAAACAAGAGGGTGCTAGGTGACGAGGGGGTGGGTGTGAACTAAAATAGAATGTTAAGGAGACTTGGTCGCAGGGAGAGCAGTGTGGATGCGGCTGATGATCTCTGCTATGTGAAAGTATTGGTTCAAAACATAGAAGTGTATTCCTTGCACACCATTAGACAGGAGGTCAAGGGCTTGTTCTACTGTGTGTTGTATCCCTATTTGGTGGACGAGCTCTTGGTTGCCGTCCGCGGCTTCGAGATCCCGAAGAAGTTTCGAAGGGATTGTGGCTCCACACATTCGTGTAATGCGTTTGATTTGTTGGACGTCTAGTATTGGCATCAATCCAGGAACTATGGGTTGAGTTATCCCAATGGATCGACAGTTCGCTACAAAGGAGTAAAAAGAATTATTGTCGTAGTACAGTTGGGTGATAATGGCATCGGCACCTGAGTTGGCCTTTGTCTTGAGATGCTTCAAATCTGTCTCTGAGTTGGTGGCTTCACTATGGGTTTCTGGATAGCCTGCCACGGCAATGCCAAAGCGACCGTCTTTTCGTATGGCCTCAACAAGGTCACTGGCATGAGGATATGTATTTTCCGGTGGTACATAATGGGATTCTCCGAAGGGAGGGTCTCCCCGTAAGGCAACAATGTTGTCAATTCCATGGGAATGTATAGAGTCCAGTATTTCTTTGAGGTTAGTCTTTGGTGTACCTATGCATGTAAGATGATGAGCTGTGTCAATATGGTATTCTTTTTTGATTAAAGACGCGATCTCGAGGGTCTTTCCACGGGTTTGACCCATAGCCCCGTAGGTGACCGTTATGAAATCGGGATTCAATGAGGTGAGATCTGGTAAACGGGTTTCCAAAGCACGCATGCCAGCCTCACTGCGCGGTGGAAATAATTCAAAAGAAATGGATGGGTCTGGTCTTTGGTAATAATTGGCAATCTTCATGATTCAGCAGGGTGCGTTGGGTTTTGTGTGCTTGCGCCTCTAACCTTACGAGTTATAATACGACTTACCTATCCATATTCTATGAGAGTATCGGTGTCATACTAGCCAAATAATAAGTGACAGAAACTTGTAAAACAAGAGAGACAGCGTTACGAAGTTATGTTGTGGATGGAATATGAGATGGGTTAGAGTTCAATATTAGTAGAAGGGGGGATATTATAATAGAATCCCTAGTATGACTCCTCCTGCTATTGCGGACCCGATGACGCCGGCCACGTTAGGCCCCATAGCATGCATGATAAGAAAATTCTCCGGGTCCTCTTCTTGAGCGATTTTATGTGCGACGCGGGCGGCCATTGGTACTGCTGAAACCCCTGCGGCACCAATCAAAGGGTTTACTTTTCCTCCGGATAGGTAGTACATTAATTTGCCGAATAACACGCCGGTGAATGTTGCAACTGAGAATGCAAATAGGCCAAGGGCAAAAATTCCTAAGGTTTGAGGTTCTAGGAACGTTTCAGCCGTCATAGTTGATCCCACTGTAAGGCCTAGAAAGATGGTGGTAACGTTTATTAGCTCATTTTGAGCTGAGAGCGAAAGACGGTCTACGACACCTACCTCTCTCAGAAGATTACCGAACATAAGCATTCCTATAAGTGGTGAAGCCTTGGGTGCTATGAGGCTTCCTAGTATTATAACGATGATTGGGAAAAGGACCCTGGATTTATAAGAAGCCGCTGTATTAGGATATGGCATGCGAGTTGAGCGTTCCTTTTTGGTAGTTAGTAACCGCATGATAGGAGGCTGTATGATTGGTACCATGGCCATATACGAGTAGGCAGCCACTGTAATGGGTCCCCATAGATCAACATCGGCGAGTTGAGTGGATACAAAAATGGTTGTTGGGCCATCAGCCGATCCTATTATTCCGATTGCACCCGCGGGTTGTATGTCCCACCCCAGAAAGAGCGCCGCCAACAATGCCGCAAATATACCGAACTGGGCCGCTGCTCCGAGGAGGATTGTTTTCGGGTTTTGCAACATTGGAGAAAAATCTGTAAGAGCACCTACACCTAGAAACATCAACAGAGGGAATAGTTCTGTATCGAGCCCCGCTTTCCTTAGAATGCCAAGGATACCATGGTCATCTGCAATTCCTGTTGAAGGAAGATTCGCGAGTAAGACTCCAATACCAATTGGCACAAGTAATAATGGTTCGTATTTACGAGCGACACCGAGGTACACCATCACAAGAGAATTAAATATCAATGCGAAGTATCCAACATAGAGTACAAGAAAAGTCCCAAACATTATTTCAGTCATAGGCGTTTCGCAGTTGTTACACTTGGTCTATATTGGGCAAGAGTTTTTTGGGAGAATGGGTTAGGTCTACGACCAAAGCTATTCATGGCATTTTGTCTTCCCTGCAGTTTCCATCTATTTGTATCAGGATTGTAGGCATGTATTGGCAAAGTTGCATCGATTATTTCAGGATTCTCGTTCATTGCGAGGTAAACAGAGACTGCAATAATGGCGACCGTGGAGTTGTGCAATTTATCAACCATGCTATTTTTTAACATCTGAGAATTTCTTTCTAGAGGGTTTATCTACGATACTGTCTTTCGCCGAATGGGGCAGGTCTGTGTCCTTGGACAGCCATTAAAGTGGATCTACCTTGGGTCTTCCATTTGCTAGGTGAACTTATGTCTTGTGCTTTGTCTGGGCTAGGGTTATCAGTATCTAGTTCCTCTTCAAGCGTCAAGTAAAGTGAAACAGCCATAGCAGCTACTTCTTGTGTATTAGTATAACGCTCGCTTTTAATAGGTGGTTGCAACTCACCTTTGTTTGAAGACTTCGAATCTCCCTGGATAGCCGAAATGTTCCCCCTATCTTCTGTGTTGTCGGTGGTATGCGGGTCGGTTTCATGTGGTAACATTCTTAACAATAGAACTATAACCAATAAAATGACCAAGGATAGGAATACGATACCCATTCCGAGACTTGCTATGTATAGTCCTTGTTCTATTTCTACAGGCATTTCAATTGTTGCACTTAGATGAAGTTGGTAAGGCGCTATATAACCTTAATCATTGGAGTTCACAGGCAGGAACCTGTAAGTCTTAATTTCCCTTCCTGTTACATGTTCCAATAGTCTGCTCATGATGCGATCTAGTTCCATTATATCAGTCGATTCTACTTGGAGTTGATAAATGTCTCTTAATTTGGATTTGAGTAAGAATCTCAGTATCTTCAGGGAGTTCAAAGACAGAGGTAATATAGAGGCACTGGAAGGCTTGCAAAGTGGGCATAGTGTTCCTCCCCTGTCAGGAGAAAATCTGTGTGCTTTTGGTTGAATTGTGGAGTTGCATTCGACACACAGGTAGAGTTCTGGACAAAAGCCACTCATCTCCAACAAATGTAGTCTGAAGTATGTAATAAAAGATGAATGATTACCAGCTGATAATGTTGTAAGGGAGTCCCTTAGTAAAAAAAAGAGGGACTCGTTTTCTTGGTGAGTGGGCGTGATGGACTCCATCAATTCAGCTATATGAAGGGCTAATTCTAGTTTCAGGATATCCTCTCTTATTGGGCGGAATCCTTCGAGAAGTTCGGCTTGATTTACTGTAAATAAGTCGTTGTTTCCCTCGGCGAGGAGGAATGAGGTATGCATTAAGGGTTCAACATGGCCCCCCATTTTGCTTTTAACGCGACGGGCTCCCTTGGCGACGGCATTTATTCTTCCAAGTTGTCTGCTGTATAAAGTGAGTATATAATCTGCCTCTCCAAGTGGGAAATGTCTTAGAACTATTGCATCAGTCTTAAGGAATTTTCTTGTTAGTGTCATTGCATTTTGTGGTTAATCTACGTCTTGCCGTCCCTCTATTGCACGACTCAAAGTTATTTGGTCTGCATATTCAAGGTCGCTGCCAACTGGCAGCCCTCTTGCTAGTCTGGTGATGCGCGGGACTTTGTTGACGAGGATATTTTGAAGACGCATAGAGGTATTTTCCCCCTCCAGGCTGGAGTTTGTTGCTAGTATTATTTCTTTTATTTGACCTGTATCTATTCGCGTCAAAAGTTCCTGTATCTTTAATTGCTCGGGTCCTATCCCGCGAGCCGGTGAAATTACTCCGTGGAGTACATGGTATAGGCCTTCATAGGCCCTCGTTCGCTCTATGGATAGGACGTCTAGAGGCTCTTCTACAACACATATTCTGGTTCGATCACGATTTTCGTGTGAGCAAATATAGCATGGGTTTTCTTCTGTTATATTTTGACACGTACCGCACAGAGTTATTAAGTGTTTTATTCCCAATATTGCTTCTGATAAGGCATTTGCCTCCTCGATTGGCATTCTTATCAAATAGTAGGACAGGCGCTGCGCACTCTTCGGGCCTATTCCAGGAAGTTTATTAAATTCCCCAATCAATCTTGCCAATGGGGGAGCTACTGAAGGGAAGGTGTCATAGATCATATACTAGACTCATCGGAGTGTATCAGGGCCCTACGTCAAGCCAGGGATGTTGAATCCCCCTGTTATCGCACTAAGGCGGGTTTGGGCGATTTCTTGAGCGTTATCTATTGCCTCGTTCACAGCAGCGATAATTAAATCCTGCAGCATATCTATGTCATCAGTCACATCAGGATTGATTTCAACAGATTGTACCTTGAGTTTACCTGATATCGTTACCTTTATGGCCCCACCCCCTGCGCTGGCTTCTGTTATTTCACTTTCTAGTTCTTCCTGCATTTTTGCCATGCGGGATTGTAGCTGCTGTGCCTGACGTAACAAATTCTTATTCATGATTTTCACTCACTTCCTCAGTTATTTCTGCACCAAATGCCCTTGCTGCTCTAACAAGATGCCCCTTGGGTTTAACAGGGCCAGAGTTTTCTTCCTCAGATAGGCTCAAGCGCAAAGTATAATCTTTGCCGGTAACCTGACGCAATGTGTCATGAATGTGTCCGCTTCCGCCTGTTGCCTGGATTTCACCTTGTAGTCTGTCCATATTTGATTTGTGCCTGAATACTAATATGAGCTCTTCCCCATCGATATAACGAGCTTTACAGGAAGTTAGCAGGGCCCCAACGTTGAATTTATTTGCTTTATATGTTTTCAAAGCGTTCTTGAAAGATATCCACTGATCCTCCGGTAGTTGATTGTATGTTTGTTCGGTGGATATCTTCTCAACTGGGCCCGATTCGATTGTTATCGTGGCAGCTTCGTTATATGACTCAGAAGAGGGAACAGGCTGATATGATAGATCTTCTGTATCATTTGTGAGCTCGTACGTTGAGTGATTTGATGACTCCGGACTAAGTTCAGTATGACCACGTGCCTGTGGTTGATCTGCATCGTTGTTAGGCATCGGGGTATCTATCGTATCTGAGGGCGTTTCTAAAGATGCAGGTACTGTTTCCTGTTGTGTTCTAGGTTTAGGGATCGGGTCTTGTCTAATACGTAGAGAAAACTCTACTAGAGCCAGTTCTAGTGGTAGTAATGGGTTTGTGAACGGTTGAGGTGTAGCAGCAGAGAAAAGTTGGGTTGCAAATAAAGCATTGTCGACCGATGTTGACTCAGCAATTTCTTTGACAGTACCTAACGTTTCGGGGTCGAGCTGCAAAGGATCCTCTAAACCAGATTTAAAAAGAAGAATGGCTCGCAAATGATTCACAACCTGACGATGAAAAATCTGAGTGTCACCCCCGTTCTCCGCTATATTATTTAGCAGATTGAGCCCTTTGATCACCTCTCCGCTGACTATGTGATGAACCATTTCGAGGGAAGTTTGGTCGTTGGAAATGCCTAGCATTTCTTGCACTTTGGTTCTTGATAGACTAGATCCATAAGATATGATCATTTGTTCTAGAAGGTTCTGGGCATCTCGCAAGCTTCCAGAGGAGTTAAGTCCGATCAATCGCAAAACTTCAGGCTCTACTTGTATTTCCTCAGTTTCACATATCTCTGCAAGGCATGTTTCCACGTCTTGATTTGATATGCGACGGAAATCGAATCTCTGGCATCTCGATACTACAGTTGCTGGCAACTCGTGTACTTCAGTAGTGGCGAAAACAAATATGGCGTGACCTGGTGGTTCCTCGAGTGTCTTTAGCAAAGCGTTGTATGCATCTTTGGTCATCATATGGGCTTCATCTATTATGTAGACCTTGTACCGCCCTTCTGCAGGTGTGAAATGCACCTTTTCTCGTATTCCACGAACATCGTCGATTCCTCGGTTGCTCGCAGCATCTATCTCTATGATGTCAAGGTTCCTACCTTCACTAATCGCCGTGCATGGGCCACATGTGTTACATGGTTCTCCTTCTATGGCCTCATTACAGTTTATGGATTTTGCGAATATTCTAGCTGTGCTGGTCTTACCCGTCCCTCTGGGACCGCAAAATAGGTAAGCGTGGGCTATTCTGCCTTGTACAACTGCCTGTTTGAGTGTGTGAGTAACGTGTTGCTGCCCATATACTGACGAGAAACTTGCGGGGCGCCACTTACGGTAAAGTACCTGGGATAGTGGTTTATCCATCATGGTAAAGTCACCATTTCAAGTATTTCATCTTGCTTTGCCCACATCACGCGTTCATCTTCTTCTTCTGCATGGTCGTAGCCCATTATATGTAGCACTCCGTGTACTAGCAGCAGAGCCAGTTCTGAATGAATGGTTTTCTTGTTTTCTTTGGCCTGACGAGTAGCTTGTGGATATGATATCACTATATCTCCTAGTTCGTCAGTCCCGTGTGATGGAAAATCAAAGACAGTTATGTCCTCTGGTTCATCGTATAGTGAATCGTGAAAAGAGAATGCCAGGACATCGGTGGTTTCGTCTATGCCCCTATATCTCAAGTTCAATTCTTTCAACGTGGAGTCATCTGCGATAAAGATACTTATGCTGACGGGTTTTGAGAGTATAAATTTACCAAGAGCGACTGTAGCTATGTTCCTCAGCCACGTCTTAGTCACTCTTCGATTGAAGGAGGGGAGTATATCTATGTCTACTTTTGGAGTAGATGATGGATGCAACTAAATCTCTACTATTCGGGCTTCTGTGGTCATCATATCATAGCGTATATGTGTCTACAAGGAATTTTTGTACCTTATACCACGTTAGAATACGGTCGTCATATAACGTTCGCATTTACGTTTAATTAACTAATAAAGAGGCGTATAAAAGCAAAAAAATGAGTGTAGCCCGAGAACGGTATTAGATTCCATGAATCTGTAAAGCTCGGTAATTCATCGTCTTCTCTTGGGTATGGAATCTAATGTATAATCTTGCAATTGGAGTGAACTAATATAGGAATGATGACTCCGATTTACATGTGCCCCTGTAGCTCAGGCGGACAGAGCAGCGGTTTCCTAAACCGCGCGCCCCGGT
>CAYVMY010000005.1:12782-33621 GCA_964452695.1 uncultured Dehalococcoidia bacterium | reverse complement strand
CCTCTCCATCAACAGATCTCTTGACATCTGTCACCTCTTCTGGGCGTTCACCTATAAGGGCTACCATAAGCACTATATCGGGATTGTTCACAGTTATCCCTTGGGCTATGTGCTTAAGTAATGTAGTTTTACCGGCCTTTGGAGGAGATACAATTAAACCTCTCTGCCCACGTCCGACGGGTGCAAGAAGGTCCATAAGGCGGGTAGAGAGATTAGCTTTGGTAGTTTCAAGTGTAATTTTTTTATCTGGGAACATTGGAGTCCTAGTATCAAAATTAGGCCTGTTTCTAGCAGAATCAGGATCCATACCATTAACACCCTCCACCCTTAGGTGGTCTAACTTGACCCATCACATGGTCACCAGTTCTTAAGCCAAATCTCCTTATCTGTGACTGTGAAATATAAACGTCATTTGAACCCGGACGAAGGCCAGGCTGCCTGAGAAATCCATAGCCATCATTTATTATCTCCAATATTCCGGCGGCCAAAATATAACCTTGCTGCTCCGCGTAATTCTGCATCACGCGAAACACCACCTCATCCTTACGCATGGTGGCTATACCATTCTCGATACCCATTTCTCTAGCAATAGTTACCAATTCTTCTTTATTCTTGCTTTCTAATTCACCAAGGTTCATGATAATCTCCAATGACTATAGACAATTCAGTCTTTCCTCCTAGATGTCAATTTTTTGGGTTTATATATTTCTCAGGGGATAAGACACATCCTTTTGAATGGCACTGACGCCCCAACAGGATATGTTTTGACAGCCATCGAGGGTTTTAAGATTTTCCCTGCCAGTCCTGAGTGAAACGCGCCACACCCACATCAGTGAGAGGGTGATGCATCATCTGTAGTAATACTTTATACGGTAACGTAGCTATATGAGCTCCGGCTTTAGCAGCCTCAATACAATGTAGTGGGCCACGTATGCTAGCTGCAAGAACTTTGGTAGCGATCGAATGGGTATTAAATACCTTGACAATATCCGACACCAAACTCATACCGTCGTGTCCTTCATCATCCAGCCTGCCCACAAACGGACTAACGTAAGTGGCACCAGCATTGGCGCCTAGAATAGCTTGATTTACAGAGAAACACAAGGTTTGGTTTACTCTGATACCAGAGTCAGACAGTGAGGCAATCGCTTCTAATCCATCTAGCGTACTAGGGATTTTGACAACAACACTCTTACTCCAACTCGCGATCTCTCTACCTTCCTCAATCATTTCAGAAGCTCGGGAACTAACCACTTCTGCAGAAACTGAGCTACCCACTATATCAACTATTTCAAGGACTGCCTTCTTGTAACCAGATAGATCAGAGATACCCTCTTTGGCGGCTATGCTGGGATTAGTGGTTACGCCATCAAGAACGCCAAGTCGTGCTGCATGTCGAATCTCATCTAGGTTAGCTGTATCTAAGAAAATTTGCATGTGAGAAGGTGGAAGAGACAGGAGTGTAGTAAGGTTCCGGGTACGAGTATACTCTTATGATCCCAAATAGTCCAGACTATAGTATAGCTAGTCTAAAAGATCTACTCTTTTGTATAAATTGGTAAAGCGTGTTGCCCACCTTCTCTCAGAATTTCTTTGGCGGCACCAATAAAGTCCCTGAACAGCGGGTGAACACGATTTGGCCTGGACAAGAACTCGGGATGGAATTGCACACCAACCATAAACGGATGTTCCCTCAGTTCTGAAATTTCTACCAAACTCCCATCCGGAGATAAGCCACTAGCTATCAGACCGCCCTCATGAAGCTTTTCCCTATAGTCATTGTTGAATTCAAAACGATGCCTATGCCTTTCCAAAACATCTGTCACTCCGTAGGATGAAGCAGCAATAGTACCATCTACCAAATGACAAGGATACAATCCTAACCTCATAGTACCACCTTTAGACCTAATTGATCTTTGATCGGGCATAAGATCTATAACAGGATTCGTGGTAGTTTCATCAAATTCAGTGGAGTTCGTATCCACCATTCCAAGTACCCTTCGAGCCGCTTCTACGACCATCAATTGCATACCTAAACAGAGTCCTAAATACGGAACCTTGTGTTCTCTTGCATAAGAAACCGCAGAGATAATTCCTTCTATGCCCCTCGGCCCAAATCCACCTGGAACAACTATGCCACACGCATTGCTCAGATATCTCTCTGCTCCGTATTTCTCAATGTCTTCAGAGTGTATCCACGAAACCTCTATATCTCTGTCATGATAAAGACCGGCATGCCTCAGAGCCTCGCGTACAGATATATAGGCATCCGGAAGGTCTACATACTTACCCACAACAGCAATAGACAAAGTGGTGTCTATTGCCTTCATACGCTCTACCATGGCGCTCCATTCGATCAAACCCGGGGGCTTAGCATCCAACCTAAGGAACTCCACTATTAAATCCCCCAACCCAGCTTCTTCAAGAATCAAAGGTACCTCGTACACATTGGATACTGTAGGCAATGGAATGACTGCTTTTTCCTGCACGTCGCAAAACAGGGATAACTTGGCATTTATGTCGTCAGCTATTGGGTAGTCACTTCGACATATCAGTGCATCTGGTTGTATTCCTATGCTACGTAGTTCTTTAACACTATGTTGAGTAGGTTTTGTTTTTAGTTCGCCTGTCGCGAATATAAAAGGTAAGAAAGTAACGTGAACGTAGTAAACGTTATCTCGACCCACGTCGTTTCGCATCTGCCTAATGGCCTCAAGAAAAGGTAAACCCTCAATATCTCCAACTGTGCCGCCGACTTCCACAACGATAACGTCGGAGTTCGTCTCGTTGGCAAGCTTTTTTATACTGTCCTTGATCTGATTCGTGACATGCGGTACAGCCTGTATGGTACCACCAAGAAAATCGCCTCTTCTTTCTCGGGCGATAACAGAACTGTATATCTGGCCCGCAGTCACATTAGATGACCGCGTTAATTCTAAATCAATGAACCGCTCATAGTGACCTAAGTCCAGATCGGTCTCAGTGCCGTCTGAGGTCACGAAGACCTCCCCGTGTTGATAAGGAGACATGGTGCCAGGGTCAACATTAAGATATGGGTCTAATTTCTGAACCGAGACTGTTATTCCCCTACTCTTCAGAATTCGCCCAATAGCGGCTACGCTCCCACCTTTGCCAACTGAGCTAACCACTCCTCCCGTCACGAAAACATACTTGGTCATGAGATATACACAATCCTAATGCAAGAAGCAAGCCACTCGGTCATCTGAAGTAGCCCTCTCAAAAGATAAATACCTTAGTATACATATGCTTGTTAAAAGGTCAGAAGCGCATGAACCAAAGCTTAACGATTAGGCAATAGAACACAACGAAGATCATATTGTCGTAATCATTGGTTGTCAAGTTCACAAGTAATATCTCATGAAGCCATTGTTCCACCCCAAATAGCTCGCTTACTACCCGGAATAGAGATCAAAAATCACTGAGAATCATATCTGGCCCAACTTGGTTACTTATCCTAACCACCAAAACCCCAAAATCTTGTCCCGATCCCTGATTAGTTTATCCAACCGCGGCTTTCGCGGCCTGCCAGAGAGCTTCTTTTTCTTCCAGGGTAAGATTGGTAAATTCTACTTTCCTCTGAATACACAAACTTTCCATATGAGAGAATCGCCTATGAAATCTCTGGTTAGCACTGTTCAGTGTATCTTCAGCGTAAAAACCAAGCCAACGAGCTATATTGACCATTGAGAAAATTAAATCACCCAGTTCGTGATCTCGTTCTGCAGCAGTGGAAGCATCTTGGAATTCTTTAATTTCCTCATCCAATTTATCAAATACACCTTCCGAAGAAGGCCAATCGAATCCACTTAGAGATGCCCTATCCTGCAAAAGTTGTGCCCGAGCCAAGGAAGGCATTATTTTCGGTATATCCCCTAACGCAGAACCCTCAACGTGAGAGTCTACTCCATTTTCATTTGCTTTCTCTCGCCTTTTCACAGATTCCCAAATAAGCCTAACTTCTTCTTTATCCGCGGCTTTCTCTCCTCCAAACACATGAGGATGCCTCCTGATAAGTTTTCTATTTATGGCACCAAAAACATCTTGGGTAGAAAATAACTTAGACGTCTCAGCCAACCGAATGTGCATAACAATCTGCAGCATAACATCTCCTAATTCTTCGGCCATACTCTCCGCGGATCCACTTTCTATAGCTTCGATCAGCTCATAGCACTCCTCTAATAAATTACGTTTCAAAGATTCATGAGTCTGGTCACTATCCCATGGGCAGCCATCTGGGCCCATTAAGTGATCAACTATATTCTGCAGATCCTGGAATGTATTGCCATCACCCTGTGTTTTTCCTTTTTGCATGTTAACTGTCCTCCTAAAGAAATATTTCTTATACCTATCCACTCTAAAATTACATAACAAAATGCCACATAGGCCAATCAAAAAGCAGTTCTAATATCTCAAGTGAAGTTACCTACCATCTAATGCTATAATTCGTGTAACAATTATGGACATTCTTCAAGGGCTCAATCAACAACAAAAACAAGCAGTTGAATCGGTAGACGGGCCATTGCTGATCTTGGCCGGACCTGGCAGCGGTAAAACACGCGTCATCACTCACAGAATAGCATATTTAATAGCTATGCGTGGACTCAGCCCATATCGCATATTGGCTGTTACTTTTACCAATAAGGCAGCAAGAGAAATGCGAGAGCGCCTGAGAACTTTAATGGGGTCAACTGGGGAAAATGTCTATGCTGGAACGTTTCATGCATTTTGTAGTTCGGTTTTGAGGCAAGAACACGACGCAGCAAATATAGACAAATCGTTCGTGATATACGACCAAGCAGACCAAATAGATCTAATGAAACGCGTCTTGGAAATCGAGGGGATAGACAACAAGCAATTTGCTCCTAGTTTCGTATTATCCACCATATCAAGTGCAAAGAGTCGACTAATAGATTCCGGAACATTTGGCATGCAATCTACTTCATATGTCGACAAAACTATTCATAGGGCATATGTGAGATACCAAGAGCTATTGAGCCGGCATAGCTCTCTGGATTTTGATGATTTACTATTACGTACCTATTTTCTGTTCAGGGACAATAAACATATTCTGGAAAAATACCAATCTAGGTACCAGCATCTCTTAGTAGATGAATTTCAAGACACTAACTTGGTACAATACGCCATCGCCCAGCAGATAACGGAGGCACACGGTAATATCTGTGTCGTGGGGGACCCAGACCAATCTATTTATTCATGGCGAAACGCGGACATGGGGAATATATTGTCCTTCAAGGACAAGTACCCCACAGCCACCGTTATTAGGCTAGAAGAAAACTATAGATCAACCAAAACTATTGTAGAGGCTGCACAATCCGTCATCACGTCCAACAGCCGAAGAATTGAGAGAGACCTACATACTGAGAACCCCAACGGGAAAAGGGTAGTCGTACATGAATCTTACAATCCTGAAGAAGAAGCTGAACATCTGCTGAAGGAGGTGCGTCGGCTTAGGAAAGATGAAAACTACAAACTGGACGATATAGCAGTAATGTACAGAGTTAACGCACAGTCTAGGGCAATTGAAGAGGGTTGTCTGAAATACGGTATCCCTTACCAATTAATAGGGGGATTGCGATTCTATCAACGAAAAGAAATCAAAGATATAGTATCCTACCTGAGAGTAATACATAATCCATATGACGACGTAAGTTTACTCAGGATCATCAACATGCCACCCAGAGGCATAGGCACACGTACATTGGATCAATTATCCTATATATCCCAATCAAGAGGAATCCCTATGTACACAGCCATACAGATGACCTCTCAGGAGGGAACATCACAACTAGAACATTCCTCAATCACCTCACGTGCCATAGGAGCTTTAGTAAGATTCTTGGATATGATAAACGAACTTATCAGGGAATCCGATCAAAAACCACCGCATGAAATTATAGAAATGCTTATGGATAAAACAGGATATTTAACACACATCAACTTGGATAAAGAACATCAAAGAGACAGATTAGACAACATCCTGGAGCTAAAATCTACGGCTTTAGAATTCCAACAATCATTGCCTCAGGAAAACTTATCTACATTTCTTGAAAGCATCGCTTTAGTATCTGACATTGATTCCATAGACGAAAAAAAGGAATCTATAAAGCTTATAACGCTCCACCAAGCAAAAGGTCTGGAATTTCCAGTGGTATTTATGGTTGGTCTCGAAGAAGGAATGATACCCCATTTTCGCTCTCTGGATGATTTAGGGCAGATAGAGGAGGAGAGACGCCTTTTCTATGTTGGTATGACTCGAGCCATGCAAAGGCTATACTTAACAAGAGTGTTTAGAAGAAATTTCAGGGGAGGTATGGGGATCGGAGATCCATCCAGATTCCTTTCTGACATTCCGCTACACCTAACTGCAAGACTAGCGAACCCTTTTGAGGCCGCTGTATTGCCTGTAGGAAAGAGAAACAGCATTGAAGATGAAAACTATATAAACGTCACACACGAGTTGTTCATTGCTGGAGAAAAAGTTAATCACACCATCTTTGGTGAAGGTATAGTTGTAAGCTGCAAGAATCCAGAAATCGTTATTGCGTTCAAGGGAGATGCTGGAATCAAAAGGTTAATGCTGGGCATTGCGCCATTAGAGAAAGTCACATAGATCACATGATTCCTAATCTCAATTACTCTTATGGCTTGGATAGGAATTCTCAAATCCTTAATTTTCAACAACCAGAATTGACTTTGGAATTTGGTTCAATTATCCTCGTCTCCGAAGAGGATAATTAATATTCACGCCTGTACCTAGAGATATCCCACAAAAAAATATCAGAGAAAAAACCCGATCTAATAATGCACAAAAACCTATGCCATGCCACCATCACAATTGTCATATTATGGTCATCTAGACTTAGGAATGCGCACTAGCGGGTGGCTGAAACGTATTACCTTCCAGAAACCTAATAAACTTCACAAGGGAAATTAAATTGTCAGCACAAAATCCCCTAAAAATAGCAGGAAAGACCTTCAACTCTAGGATGATATTGGGTACAGGCAAATATCGATCCATGGAGGAAATGGAACAAGCCATTCAGGCATCTGGCACTGAGATGATCACAGTAGCGCTCAGAAGATTAGAACTCGATGACCCAAATAAAAAAACTATCTTAGATTATATTGACTGGGACAAATATAAAATACTCCCAAATACCGCTGGGTGCCGTACTCCGGAAGAAGCCCTTACCACAGCTCGCCTCTCCAGAGCCATGGGATTATCTGATTGGATTAAATTGGAAGTTATTCCAGACCCAAAATACCTACTCCCTGATCCAATAGGTACGCTAGAAGCAGCTAAGGCCATGGTATCTGAAGGATTCATTGTTCTGCCTTATATTCACGCAGATCCAGTATTGGCCAAAAGACTAGAAGACATAGGATGCGCAACGGTAATGCCATTAGGCTCGGCAATAGGATCAGGGCAAGGAATCCACACCATAGAAGAAATAAAGATCATTATTGAACAGTCAACAATACCAGTAGTCATAGACGCCGGCTTAGGAGTCCCATCTGATGCATCCCTTGCCATGGAGCTTGGCGCTGACGCCGTCCTAGTCAACACGGCTATAGCTCAAGCAAAAGACCCAGGTCTAATGGCCGAAGCATTCCGGAATGGAGTAGAAGCAGGCCACAAGGCTCTACTCGCAGGTAGAATCCCCAGAATAAATCATGCTTCTGCCAGTAGTCCAACGCACGGCCTTATAGGGCAGTCCTAGTGCAATCTAGTCGTATGGATAAAATATCTCGTCCATACTTGTGTCTCGTAACTGATAGGAGTTTGTGTCCTCCAGATGAGTTAAGCGAGAGAATAGAATACGCAGTCAAAGGCGGGGTAAACTTAATACAAGTAAGAGAAAAGGATATTGAAGATGATGAGGTAGCTATCCTTACCAAAGGAATCAAACCGGCAATACAGGACAAAGCCATAATCACTATAAACACACATATAAATGCTGCCGTGTCATCAAGAGCCGATGGGATACACTTACCCGAAGACTTTATGTCAGTCAAAGAAGCACGTACTTTGTTACCTACAAATATGATCGTAGGCAAATCGGTGCACAGCCTTTCAAACGCGATTTTCCAATCCCAGAATGGTGCCGACTATATCATGCTCGGCACAATATTCCCTACATCTTCCAAACCAGGGGCAAATACCCTAGGCCTCTCAATGGTGACAGAAATATCTGGTAAGGTTACGTGCCCATTGTTAGCCATCGGAGGAATAAATCCTACTAACGTGAAATCTACCATATCTGCAGGAGCAGATGGGGTTGCTGTAATAAGCTCAATCCTAACTGACTCGAACCCAGAGAAAGCAGCTAGGACATTGAAAAACTCAATGGCAGAAGCTTGGCAAAATCAACGCAAAATATAGCCATACACCAATTGGATACTAGAATATACTAGTCAACTCAAATCTCGATTCGATCGACCTCAACAACACAATGATAACTTTAATCATCAACGGAAAGATGGTGGAATTAGACAAACCCACTCTTCTGAGTACCTTTCTTGAGTCTATGAAACTAAATTTGCAATTTGTAGCTGTGGCACATAACGGAGCAGTACTAGACAGAAACAAATTCGAGATAACCCTTCTAGATCAGGGAGACGAAGTGGAAATCGTAAGGCCAGTCGGAGGAGGCTAAGAAACCCCAATGACTAGAAATTCATTAAAGACCAAATGACCAAATTTGGTCTTACGAAAACTTGAGTATTATTGCCGGAATAATACCCTCTGTGTATAATTCCCGAATCAGAGATATAGCAAGGAGATGTGAATATGTCCTACGCATTTATGAATGGGGAATTTATACCTCTGGAAGACGCCAAGGTTGGCGTCATGACCCATGCACTTCATTACGGCACTGGGATATTTGAAGGCATACGTGGAAATTGGAACCCTGAAGAAGAACAAATGTATATCTTCCAACTCAGGGAGCACTACCAAAGGCTACTTCAAGGGTGCAAAATCATGCGTATTAATCTACCTTACACTGCAGATGAGCTTAGTGATATAACCTTGGAAATGGTAAGAAAGGGAGACTTTCGACAGGACATATACATCAGACCACTAGCGTTCAAAGGAGCAGAAAGGGTCGCAGTACTAAAATTACAGGACCTTGAAGATTCTATAGTAATCTTCGCAGTACCATTCGGAGCATATCTAGACTTGGATGCTGCGGCTCACTGCTGCACCTCATCTTGGCGCCGTATGGAAGACACTATGATACCGCCCAGACTCAAGATAAGCGGCCTATATGTCACGGAATCCTAGCAAAAACTGAAGCCACTCTAGCCGGATTTGACGAGGCAATATTACTCACCCAAGACGGATATGTATCAGAAGGCACCGGAGAAAATCTGTTTGTCATCTCAAATGGCAAGTTAGTTACCCCTAGCATTACGGACAATATTCTATCCGGAATAACTAGAACAACGATAGCAGAATTAGCAAAGAATGAACTCGGTATAGAAACCATTGAAAGAGGGATACGAAGAAGTGAACTATACACTTCAGATGAATGTTTTCTTACCGGAACGGCCGCCCATCTCACTCCTGTGGGCCGTATAGACAACCACAACATAGGAACCGGAGAAATAGGTCCCATCACCAAACAGCTTCAAAATCTCTACTTTGACGTTATTAGAGGACGAAACCCCAAATACTCGCATCTTTGCAGCCCTGTGATAACAAGCGCTGCAAAAACAAGTCCATAACAAATAATTTTGCGGACTGCCCAGCCGATATATATTTTCTTACACAACGCAAAGTGAACTAGGTATCTGTGCCGCCTGGCCGGATCGGATACCTCATAGAATAAAACTCAAACCCTATCTCAAATGTAATAACCCTGCCATACGTCTAAACTTAGAAATATTGAAACCCCTATCATAACAATCGCGGATTCCCATGACACTAGGACAAGAATATCTTATCTTCGTAACACTCTTATGCATCGGAGTTATACAAATATCATCCGTATTTGGATCCCTCAAAATGATGCTTTTTTTTGAATCCTTCCAACTATCCAAAATCTTCGGATGGACCACTATCATAGCTCCTGCGATATGGTTTTTTCGTAGCGGTGGGAGAAATATACCAGATACAGCGGGCGGATTATCAGGTGGGTCACAATTTAGTTTATTCGCTCTTGGGGTACTCCTCGCCATAACCGTAACGTTTCTTTTTACATCCTTCAAGAATTTCAGTAAGCATCAGCCATTAGAATATAACTCCAAAGGTCTCCCAACATTATCTCATCACACCTTCGTAAAAGTATTCTGGACAAACGTGAGGTCTTTATGGAAATCTCACACGGGATAACCTCCTTAGCAAATTCCATTAGTAACGCTGACCACAAAGTATTCCTTTGGCTCAATCAATGGGTGGGGAATCTAACCCACATAGACAAATTGGTCCAGTTATTAGTTAGCGACTACTTAATACCAGTGGCATTCTCTGTGACTCTTCTTGGGCTATGGTTTGGATGGCGCGGTGACCAAATGCGAGATAAACATCAACGCGCAGTGATGACTGCAATAGCAAGCACAGGATTAACTAACCTAGTAGTAGCTGTCATAAATATGCACTGGTTTAGATTACGACCTTTTGCATCTTATCAGGTGGAACTTCTGTTCTACGCCCCAACAGATTCATCATTCCCCTCTAATCCTGTAGCAATAACATTCGCGATGGCAACAGGAGTCTGGTTTGCAAATAGAAGATTAGCTCTGTTGATGTATGTAGTATCTCTGATATTTGGTCTATCCAGAATTTATGCGGGAGTTTTTTACCCTTTGGATGTAATCGCTGGATGCTTTTTGGGAATATTCATAACGATACTGACTCATTATATTCTTGGACGAATCGAGCCAATACCAACCAAATTATTACGAATCGCTAGAGTATTTTGCTTATCGTAATCAAGAGTTATATTCAACACCAAAAACCTTTATCGACAGACTTTTAAAACATTACCCAATTAATGGGAGCGATTTCGTCTGATAAAATCGCTCGTCTCAACCATAAGTAAGTGCATATTATGATTTCAATGTTCAGATTGTCGCCATCTCCGGATAAAGATTATTTATTATGGAGTAGGGTATATCATAAGCCATTCTATTAGCTGTTTTGGGTCCAATAATTCTTCCAATGTAATCTACTGCATCAGAAAGAATCGGGGATCTGTTGCCTTTGTACGAGTGACTATCTGAAGCCACAATATGGACTAAGCCCCGTCTTAGAAGAAGATCTGATGTTCTCTGTACCAGGGGCCCAAACTCCCCAGTAATGCTTCCTGCTGTTATCTGACATAGGACTCCCATGTCTACCATTCTAGAAAGTATGCCGAAATTTTTTTGTATCCAAGCATTCCTTTCTGGATGCACAATTATTAATTGCAACCCCCTTCTCTGTAATTTGCCCATTATATCCTCCGCATACCAAGGAACAAATTCGAACGGGAACTCAATCAACATAGAACAAGTTCCTTCAATTGGCAGTGCTATTCCTTTATCAAATTGTTCTGGAGAATCCATCGCCAAATGGTTTTCCATTCCAACTAACACTTTGATGGGAATAGACTGCTCAAGCAAAATATTGTTCAAGGTGTTAGCCAGAGATATAACCTTGTATGAAGAGAATCTAGCTGAAACATCCCTATCGTGAGGTGTAGCCACTATGACAGATGTATCCTCAGAACATGCAACCTTCGCCATCTTGATAGAATCCTCCATGCATGATGGGCCATCATCTAGTCCTGGCAGTATATGACTATGTATATCAACAAAACCCAATTCCCACCTACTTAAAATATAACTTTATCAGATATGACATCAAATTCTTGTCGTTCCATTATAGGCCTCCAATATATCCCCATAGATTGAGAGAATCTGACTGGCTACCACAGACCACTGCATATCTAAACCGAGGTTTCTGGCAGCTTTTCCCATGGCATCCCGAACAGATTCATTATGCAAAATAACACTAAGGCTATCCGCAAAGGGATCAGCACATCTCCATTCTATAAGTTGGCCAGTTAGTCCATTCTTGACCAATGTTGCTAGGCCACCAACTCTAGAGGCGATTACGGGTGTGCCACAGGCCATAGCTTCCAAGGCGACCAAGCCAAAGCTCTCATAATACGAAGGCACTACGCATACATCAGATGCGCAGTAATAGGCAGGAAGTTCACTCTGTCTAACGCTTCCTAAAAAAATGACTTGCCGTGATATGCCTAGGGATTCGCTAATTGACCTCAATCTATCCAATTCTTTATGGCCACTCGAGTCTCCGCCTATAACGACGACCTGTATATTATCTCGATCGTCCATCTGAGAAAAAGCGCGCAGTAGAATATCGATCCCCTTGAGTGGCTCTATTCGTCCAACGTATATGATAGTCTTAAGGTTATCAAGGCCAGTAATTTTTCTTGAGATCGACTTATCCATAGGGCTAAAGAGCTCTACATCCACCCCACATGGCACTATGTTTATTTTGTGAGGCGATGCTCCGTAGTAACGAACCATAGCATTTTTCTCGTGAGGAGTGAAAGCAACAATACGTTGAGTTGCCTCCATAATACGTTTCTCTCCAACAGACCTAATAGTAGTTTCGTTTTCCCCAACTCTGGCACGTTTTTTTACCTCGGCCATAGTATGGAAATTGACTACATGAGGTATCCCCCAATGATTTGATAATTCAATACCTGCGGCTCCGGATAGCCAATAATGAGAATGTATAAGACTATAGGAAAGATCACTATTAATGCTAAACTCTTTAACTCCATCAACAAAATCTGACAAGTAATTGTCTATGAACTCTTCTGGAGTAGACAATGGACCGGAAGGGATGTGAACAACTCTTATACCGTTCCCCATATCAATCACTTGTAAGTGATGTGAGTGATGGGATCTGGTATATATGTCCACCGAAACACCCAATGTAGCCAAATGCCGAGTTACTTGATTTATGTAAGTATTCATCCCACCAACATTCGTATCTCCTTGCTGTGAAGCTGGACAGGAATGAGCACTTATATAGGCAACTCTTGTAATCAAAGCTAAATTGGACAGCCTGTTAAGTATGCCCCCAAAACAGAGGAGCGAGAATGCAGTATGTTAGTCTGTTTGCCAAACAATCCCAATCTACCTATTGTTAAATATATGTTGAGTCCCACATAACAACCAAGAAATTTATCTATGCACTGAGATCCTATACAGAGGCCTCCCAATCCCGCCAAGATGATACTTATAGGGCTCAGACCCACGCAGCAAATCGTAATAATGCTTACCTTTTTCAATAGCTGTCTTCAGACAAATTGCCTTCAACAAGAAACCAGTACCAAGGCTGGAATAGCTTATGTCATGGCCACTATTATATAGAGACAAAGTATTATTGTAATCGAAACAAAGAGTAGCAGCAGTTCTAACCCGGTTTACAGACATAAAAAACAGCCTCAAATATCCTTGTCTAGACATATTTAAAGCCATAGCACGGAAAAATGTTGCTCTATCGCCTGTTAGAAATTCAGCCTTCTCATCTCTGCTCTGAGCCATTAAACTGAGAAATTCCTCTATGGAGTTTGATATATCTACAACACTGCTCAATTCCTCGATATGGTAGTCTGTTTCCCCTTCCAATTTGCGAAACTTACGGCGCAACTCATGTCTATCCTTTTTTCGTAATCCACTTAAATAATCATCCCAGCTGTCCGGAAGAGTTACGCCTACAAGTTCGTCTTCGAGTATTTTACTTACTTCATATCCCATCTCCTGGCCCCAAGACTCAAAAACAGATAAGGTATGTGAGTTTCCGTCTAATGATTCCAGTCTTATTTCTTCCCAATCTTGATCACTAAGATAGCTCAATAAACCATCGTAGAAAGGCTTATCAAATCCTCTTCTAATCACAAAGTCATGAGTATCGGCGACATCGGTTCCTCCCAAGAATGTAACAATGCCATTACGCTTGACTAAGGGAGCAATTCCAATCACAGATGTATCTAGACTAACCTTAATCAACATTAATTCATGGTCTCTTGCCCCCAGACTTTGCCACCAATTTTCCTGCCAGGAAGAAGTCAAGAATATGTTGTTATACAAGCTTTCCGACAAAACATCATCCCAATGATTCGAAATATTATCGAATGTATTGAGTTCACAAGTTACTGTCACTTTACTTACCTTTGCACATTAATTACCTGTCGGGTTCGAGCGCCACTGACATACGATATCGAATTTTATACAAGAACTCTATAACCTGAGATTATACCGACCTAGATACCATCTCAGAGTTCTTAAGGATATCATCCAAAGTCTTTTCAATGGTACTGACATCCAAAGGCACATGATAGAGATCTTGGCTAGACTGCTCAACTGCCAAATCCGGATCTTTCAGGCCATTGCCAGTTATAACACAAACCACACGTTTGTCAGAAAGCTCCATACCAGCACGCGCCATTTTCACAAGCCCTGCAACCGATGCCGCTGAAGCGGGCTCACCAAATATGCCTTCCTCACGGGACAACAGTTTATATGAACTAAGTATCTCGTCATCAGAAACCATATCTATTACGCCTCCAGATTGATCTCTGGCTATCAATGCCTTCTCCCAACTAGCCGGATTCCCAATTCTAATAGCAGAAGCTACCGTACTAGGATTATTTACGGGAGTCCCTCTAACGATTGGAGCGGCTCCCTCCGCCTGAAAACCCATCATCCTAGGGGTTCCAGAGGTTAGTGCCAAACCATGATATTCAGAGAAACCCTTCCAATATGCCGATATGTTTCCGGCATTGCCAACTGGTATAAAGAGATAATCAGGAGCATCCCCTAATTCGTCAACTATTTCAAAGGCTGCGGTCTTTTGCCCCTCTAATCTATATGGATTGACTGAGTTCACCAATGTCACGGAGTGTCTTTCGGCGAAGAATCTTGCCATTCTTAGGGCGTCATCAAAATTCCCCTCTATCGCCATGATTTTGGGGGAGTAGGACATAGCCTGAGCCATCTTACCCTTAGCAACCTCTCCCTTAGGTATCAACACTACTGTCGTGATGCCGCAGTATGCCCCGTATGCAGCAGCAGAAGCACTAGTGTTTCCAGTCGAAGCACACATAATAGCATTGCTACCCATTTCCATCGCTTTAGCAACAGCAAGTACCATCCCGCGATCCTTGAATGAACCTGTGGGATTACATCCTTCTAACTTGAAGTACAACTCTCCACATCCGAGTTTCTTCTCCAAGGTACGAGACCTGACAAGTGGAGTACTTCCTTCTCCCATGGTTATCATCGGAGTACTTGAATTTACACCCAAGAAATCTGTGTATCTTTTTAGAACGCCTTCTCCCATTGCAACAAATCCTCGCGACTAAATCACTGTCAGATTATAATCCAAGATAATATCAACTTTGTACAAAGACGATCTGATTATCTCAACAATACTACTACTCAGGATACCACACAGGAGACCAAAAACACCTAGTTTGAAAATGCACCAACAAGGTTTTTTTCAACTACTATTTATTGGTCCTCTTCCCAATCCTCTATTCTCAAAGCGTTCCCTATTTCCTTTACAACTGCCAATTCACTTATGTCTTTAATCGCCTGTCTAATATCTCTTTCCAATGCTGGATACGTGGTTATGACCACCTCTGCGGTCTTTGACTGAACATCCGACTCTTTTTGAATGACAGTTGCTATACCTATCCTTAAGTCACCCAAGATACGCGACATCTGTGCAAGAACCCCAGCTTCGTCCAGTGCGGTCAGCCTTATGTAGTAGCGAGAAATTAATTCATCCACTTTCTTGATTTCCAGAGAATTATTAGGAATCAAATTCCCTGGTACATCTAAATTCCTGGATATGTATCTAGCTATTCGGAATATATCTCCCAAAACAGCGCTAGATGTAGGTCTAGAGCCAGCACCTTGCCCATGAAATAAAACCCTCCCGACAAGGTCTCCCTCAATTTCCACAGCATTGAATACTCCGTCAACTTTCGCCAATGGTACATTTTCAGGAATGAGAGCAGGACTAACTCGCACTTCTATACGATCATTTTCCCTTTTTGCAATTGCCATTAACTTTATCGTGTATCCCAGCTGTCCCGCATACCGAATATCTTTCGCATTCAGAGTGGAAATACCTTCCCTGTGTACGTCCAAATCACGAACGCGAGTCTGAAAGGCTAGGGAAGCCAGTATCGAGAGCTTGTAAGCAGAATCTATACCCTCAACATCATTCGTAGGATCGGGTTCAGCATATCCAAGCTCTTGAGCTTCTGACAATGCCGCATCAAGACCTATACCACGCTTGACCATTTGACTTAGAATATAGTTCGTAGTTCCATTAATAATCGATCTTATAGCCCGCACATCATTTCCTGCAAGATCTTCCATAACAGGCCTAATTATTGGTATTCCACCGCCAACACTTGCCTCAAACTTTATGCAAACCTTGTTTTGACTAGCGCGTACCATGAGGTCTATCCCATGTTTAGATATAAGTTCTTTGTTGGCAGTGACAACATGCTTTTTGTTATCAATTGCCCTAGAGACAAAATCCAAGGCAGGTATTTCCCCACCCATAACCTCTACTATTATATCAATTTCCGGGTTATCTATTACATCAGCGGGATTTGTAGTAAGTAGGTGGTCCAAGTCAGGTACATACCTTTGCTTATCTTTATCTCTCACGAGAACAGCAGATATGTCTAAGGAAGATCCTAGCTGTTGTTCGATGATGGAACTCCTCTTGGCAAGAGCTCTCGCAACCCCAGAGCCCACTACCCCAAGGCCCAATAAGCCTATATTAATTCCCCTGGACTTGCTACTCAACTTGTAAACATCTACGTAGATCTACTACGTGCCTCAATTAATTGTTTAATCATCCAATCATACTGCCAGTCACATGAGCCCCCAGAGTTACCTCCACCAAAACAGACCTCGATACGATGGTTTCCCCTTTCATTAACTATCCAAGTCTGCATCGCCAACTCCTTAAGTCTGTCCCTCATATCAGGAGCAACGGCCCTGGCATCGTCCACTTCGGTCACTTTTATGAAATATGCGGTTGCTCCGACATCCAAAGGATCACTAACACTACCTGGATCCAACGATAATATTACCTGATCAAGTGGAGGATATGCGCCCTCTGGTATCCACCCTACCTCTCCCCCATTTACTGCTGTATCACGATCAGTAGAGTATTCTTCCGCAAGAACTGCGAAGTCATCACCATCTTCTATTCTTTGTTTTACTGTATCGACCTTAGCCTCAGTATCAACAAGCTCCTCTGTGCCTTCTATAACCTCCGGCGCAGTACTCAAAACTATCCAGTGCACATACGCCTGCTTGGAAACCTGCGGAACCTCTTGTCCCAATGAGTCTTTGAGTTTTACTCTCAAGAGGGAGGCCTCAGCCATCTCTCTGTGTTCTTTTTCAGAAAGATTTACGGTATTGAGATAGTTTTCATAGGTTTCCTTGAATTCCCTATCCAATTGATCCTCTTGAACATTTTCCAGTTCCGGGGAAATGCCAATTATTCTGTCTCTAATTTCAGTATCCAGATCTTCTTCTGTAACAGTTAGACCTCTAGCATATGACCCACTTCTTACAAGCTCATTTTCCTCAAGCAACTGTATGATCTGGAACGGTTGTGAGGTAAGTTCGGCATTCGCTCCAAAATCTTGAAGACCTAGCATATATTTGGTCATAAACCCCAAGGTGTAACTTTTGTCATCTACTTGAAGTATGACAGCCCTTGGGGGAGCGATAAAATTAGTCCAATATCCGTACGCCGGAATCGCGAGTATAAGTACTATAGCAATAATTCCGGCCATTATGATAGCTTTTTGTTTGCCCTGTTCCCTTTGCCACTTAGACCTTTGGCGTCTTAGACTTGGCCTAAGTTGGAGAGTTCTTCTATCTCTTGAAGATGCCATCTTCTACTACATCCTAACTGATATGAAGGGAAAGGAATTTAGAATCATGTATAGAAACATACCACATACATTTCTCAGGGTTTGGAGTAAATTCACGAATCCCCCGAGGTACGAATTTGACCCTGTGTGAATGGTATCAACGCAACATGTCTAGCCCTCTTAATCGCGGTCGAGAGAAACCTCTGATGACGAGCACAAGTACCAGTCTTTCTCCTTGGATCCATTCTAGAACGTTCAGATATGTAGCGACGCAGTCTAGGAACATCCTTGTAGTCTATATGAGATACATGGTCGACACAGAAGGAACAAACCTTCCTCCTTGAGAAGAACCGTGGCCTTCCCCTCCTCCTACGTAATTGTGATTGTGGTCTGTTTCTAGCAACCATAGGTTGTACCATCCCATTTTTTTATTATCATCTTATGATCAGAATGGAAGATCTTCTGGGGATTCCAATCCAGCAACGTCACCTTCAATGGAACCAGTAGATGACGTTGGCCTATCAAGAAATAGTACCCTGTCAGCTATTATTTCGTTACGAAATCTCGTCTGCCCATCCTGACCTTCCCAACTGTGACTACGAATTCTACCCTCTACATATGCCCTACGGCCTTTGGAAAGATATTGGTTACACTGTTCTCCCAGTTGATTCCAAGCGACTATAGTAAACCACTCGGTGTCCTGTTTCCTCTCCCCATCGGCACTAGTGTATCCTCGACTTGAAGCTAGCCTAAAGGATGTGACTGGGTTCCCATTCGGAGTGTATCGCATCTCTGGGTCAGTTCCTACGTTTCCGATAACCATTATTTTGTTAAGACCAACCATGGGAAACCTCCTTATGAAACATACTGTCAGGCTCTAGTTCTACGCCTGGTCCTTCTGTTCCATCTCCTCTTTTCCTTCGTCTGATACGGCTTCTACATCTTCACTTGACTCTGGTACTGGGTCCTCCGCTATAAGTTCATCAGTGGCTTGATTCTCAGTATCCTGTTCTTGAGAGCCGGTAGGATTATCAGCTTCAGAATCCTCCACTGGATCAGTCTGCGCCGAATCAGTACTATCTTGTTGAGGTTGATCTTGAACCTCTTCTTGGTTTGGTTCCGAATCATCTACAGCAGTTCTTGATTGTGTGCCAGGTAACTCTCCAAATTTATCAACTTTTACTATTATATGCCTCAGGATATCCTCAGAAGCAGTAAGGCTTGTATCAAGCCCATTGGTATGCTCGGGCTCTATCTCAAAATGCGTTACAACATAACTGCCCTCATTGTAACTACGTATAGGATAAGCCAACCTCCTAATACTACCCCACCGCTGCTGACCCACCACGTTACCCCCGTGATCGCCGATGTATACATTGACCTTTTCTAGGGCAGCTGCAAAAGACTCGTCATCTAGGTGAGGAACGACGACCATCATTAGTTCATAATTTCTCAATGCTGTCTCCAAAATCCCATCTGGAAAAAATACTTTGCATTTTCCCGAAGGAACATTATATCATCAGTGGTTATCATCGACAATGGAATAGATTCTAGCTATCAAGTCCGGGCACCGGGAACCCAGAGGTCATATCTAACACCCTATCACGTACATCCTTAAGAACAGCCTCGTTATTCAAGTTGTGCAAGACCTTGACTATCAGTTGAGCTATTTCCTTGACCTCATGTGTACCAAACCCACGACTAGTTATAGAAGGTGTTCCCAATCTAAGGCCACTGGTCACTCGTGGAGGCAATGGATCAAAAGGAATGGCATTCTTATTGACAGTAATATTGGCCAAGCCAAGAGCATTTTCAGCATCCTGACCGGTAACACTAATTGGACTGAGATCCACCAAAACTAAATGATTATCCGTGCCACCCGATACGACTCGCAAACCATTATCTACTAACTCTTGAGACAAAACCTTAGCATTACCCACGACTGCTTGTTGATACTTTCGAAACTCTGGCCTAGAAGCTTCCGAAAAAGCCACAGCTTTAGCTGCTATAACATGCATAAGTGGTCCGCCTTGGGTGAAGGGAAAAACCGCCCGGTCTACAGAGCGAGAATGGTCTGGGGTACACATTATGAAAGCACCACGAGGGCCACGCAAGGTTTTATGCGTCGTAGATGTGACTATTTGTGCGTACGGAAGCGGGGAGGGATGAACTCCCGCCGCAATAAGGCCAGATATATGAGCCATGTCGACCATTAACGTAGCTCCAACCGAGTCTGCGATTTCCCTAAATCTAGCGAAGTCTATCTCCCTAGGATATGCTGTGTATCCCGAGACTATAACTTTAGGTTTGTGTTCATTAGCTAATCTTTCCACTTCTTCGTAGTCGATATGTTCACTTTCTCTGTCAACTCCATACGGTACAAATTTATACAACTTACCCGAAAAATTAACGGGGCTACCATGGGTCAAGTGGCCTCCATGATCTAATCTCATACCTAAGACCGTATCCCCTGGATCCAGCAAAGAGAAGTAAGCGGCCATATTAGCCTGTGCGCCACTATGAGGTTGAACATTTACATGCTCTGCACCAAACACCTCCTTAGCCCGGTCAATTGCTAACTGTTCAACTACATCCACATACTCGCATCCTCCGTAATACCTACGGCCAGGATACCCTTCCGCGTATTTATTAGTTAGGTGAGACCCTTGAGCCTCCAATACGGCTTTGCTAACATAATTCTCAGAGGCAATCAGGACTATATTCGCCTTCTGGCGATCGGCCTCTTTCTGAATAGCTTCTGATATCGCTGGATCAAAAACATCTAGGGCGCCCATTGTACCTCCTACTTAAAGACAACAATAATATTACGTAGAGTCACTGGCTAGGTATAACCGTCC
>CAYVMY010000005.1:5009-12772 GCA_964452695.1 uncultured Dehalococcoidia bacterium | reverse complement strand
TCATTCAGAAGATTTCAGACCCGGCCTCAGAACGTATTCGTACACAGCTGCCCCTAATGGCCCGCCCAATAATGGTCCAACTATGTATACCCAGAACCCACCAGATGGACCTGGTATCGCAATTGAGTCCCAACCAGCCAAAAACGATACGAGTCTCGGCCCAAAATCACGCGCAGGGTTCCATCCAGCTTGAGTCAAGGGGGCAAATAGGCTTATCAAAACTGCAACGGTAAATCCTATGAAAAACGGAGTGAATCTGCTAGTTGGAATACTAGCATTCTTTTGTTCTATCAAAACAAAAATGGTAAAAACCAAAAGTGCAGTTACAAATCCCTCAACCACCGCGGCTCCAATAGGTGAAATAAGTCCTTGAGCTTCTCCCACTGCACCAAATATAGCCGGATTCGGAAAGTATTCACCAAATATCATCGCAGACTGCTCGCTACCTGGCTGACCACGTTGGATATCATTCAATGCTTCAAATCTACGTATAAATGGACCGAAAATGCCAAGAACAGTTGCTCCTGCAAGAACGGCTCCAAAAGTTTGTGAAGCCCAGTAGGGAAACAAATATTTTAGCGGAAAATCGTTGGGGCGAAATATGGAAAAAGCTAAACTAACAGCGGGATTCAAATGAGCACCGGACATAGCCGCTGTTGCATATATAGCTATTGTTATGCCAAATCCCCAAACAACTGCTACCTGCCATAACCCTGATTGGGCTCCTGTTAAAACTGCCGAGGCTACAGCACCAGTGCCAAATAGTACCAGCAGATAAGTTCCTATAGACTCTCCAACGCAGGAATATATTAATCTCATTGAATCACCATAATTGAATCACCATAATCTCTTAATGATAATGCAAGTGCCAAAAGATGGCAAAAATGTTCCCTTAAATTGACGTTTATATATTGGTGCCATTGTGAGGAAATTCAATATACAATATCGATAGAGGATAATACTGAACTAGCTTGGGGAAAACCGTGGCTATCAAATTAATCACATTTGACTTCTACAATACGCTGGGAAAATTCAAACCTCCCAGAGAGGAAATACAAATAGAGGCATGTCGGCCCTTTGGACTAGACGTGACCCCGGCAGGTATAGCCTTAGGGTATAGGGCAGCGGACGCCTTCATGGCGATGGAAGTCGCACGCCAGCCACTCAGAAAAAGGTCTCGTGATGAACTTAGGATGTTTTTCGCTGAATATGAAAGCCTAGTCCTTCAGGGAGATGGTATCCAAGTTTCTTATGAGGTTGCCAGGCAAATAGTTAAATCTGTAAGGTCTATGTCACACGGATTTGAACTATATGAGGATGTGTTGGGATCTTTGGAGATTCTTAAAAGGAAAGGATTTACATTAGGATTGATCTCCAATAATGAGCAAACGTCCGAGAATTTGATGACTGAGTTGGGTCTAAAAGGTTACCTGCACTTCGCAGTAACATCATCTGAAGTAAGCATGGGGAAGCCACATCCTCCCATATTTACAAAAGCCTTGAACAAGGCAAATGTAAAGGCATCAGAGGGAATACATGTAGGAGATCAATACGAGACAGACGTAAAGGGAGCACTAAACATAGGCATGAAAGCTATACTGATAGACAGGGATGGTCATGCAGATACATCCAAAGAATATCCTATAATAAGCGGCCTAAATGAGATCTATGAGGCAATTGACACTATTTCAGAATTTTGACCAGATACCATTCCTATAAACCCAACTATTGATGAATAGTAGCGGCAGTACAAAGTTGAGGTGAGGGCAATATCAAGATTCGGGTAGTGTAGACTTAAAATCAAGGATTTTTTCGAACGTGTCCAACAAGTTGGACATCCAAGTTGCTGAAACTGGCAATCTAATCTGACTATGCCCTATTTCTACATCACCACCAACAAATTTCTTTAGAGCTATTTGCGCCCCACCAATTGGCTCCATTAGTTGGATAGTTATGCAGGACATATTGTGATCGATTGATAGAACACTTATATCTCTGCATCTGATCTTAACCTCAACTATATATAGAAGATTATCAAAGGATTTAGGAATAGGTCCGAACCTGTCAATCAACTCCGCTCGCAGGAGATCTATCTCATCTAGTTTAGTCATCAATGTCATACGCTGGTAAAATCCGAGGCGCGTGGAGGTATCTGATAAATAATCAGGCGATATAAAAGCATTCAGTGGCAAATTAACCTTAACATCCAACGGCGCTTCTAAGTAAACACTATGTTCATCTTCATGCCGTATCTGATTGACTGCTTCCGAGAGAAGTTGCGAGTAGAGATCATATCCCACAGCATGTATGTGCCCGCTTTGTTCTCTACCCAATAAATTTCCAGCCCCTCTTATCTCAAGATCACGCATAGCAACACGAAAACCAGCTCCAAGCTCGTTAGCGGCCACTATAGTTCTCAATCGCTTCTCTGCTATATTGTTTACAGCGCTATGAGGAGATACCAACAAATAAGCATAAGCACGATTGGATCCACGACCCACTCTGCCTCTAAGCTGGTAGAGTTGAGATAGTCCAAACATATCGGCCCGATCCACTATAAGCGTATTGGTATCTGGAACGTCCAGGCCAGCTTCAATGATTGTAGTACAAACGAGAACATCGTGAGAACCTTCCGAGAATTCCCTCATCACCTCCTCGAGTGCACCCTCAGGCATTTGGCCATGAGCAACTGCAATGTTTGCCTCTGGAATCAATTGGCGTATTTTTTCTGCCGTATCGTCAATGGTCCTAACTCTGTTATGTAAGAAAAAAACCTTACCACCCCTATCCATTTCCCTAAGTATGGCTTCTCTTATCAAATCCTCACTATATTCAGAAAGGTAAGTTTTTATTGCCAACCTTTCTTCAGGAGGAGTATCTATAGTGCTTATGTCTCTGATACCAGCCAATGCCATATGGAGAGTTCTAGGTATTGGGGTAGCACTAAGCGTAAGAACATCAACTTCTCGCCGCATATTTTTGAGTCTCTCCTTATGACTAACCCCAAACCTTTGCTCCTCATCCACTATCACTAAACCAAGATCCTTAAAGTTAACATCTTTTTGAAGAAGTCTGTGTGTACCGATACATATATCTAAAGAACCTGATGCCACATCTTCAAGTATTTGATGTTGTTCCTTTCGTGTTCTAAATCGACTCAACATCCCTACCTTGACTGGGAAGGAAAGAAGCCGATTAGAAAATGTTGTGAAGTGTTGTTGGGCTAATACAGTCGTAGGAACCAAAATTGCCACCTGTCGCCCGTCCATAACGGCTTTGAATGCGGCCCTCAAAGCCACTTCGGTCTTTCCATATCCGACATCACCGCACACCAATCTATCCATGGTCTTGCTGCTTTCCATATCATTCTTGACATCGATAACGCTATCTAATTGGTCCTGAGTTTCAACGTATGGAAAGGAATCTTCAAGTTCATTTTGCCATGGGGTATCCTCGGAGAAGCTAATGCCTTCTGCTATTTCGCGAGCAGCATACAACTGCAAAAGTTCCTTAGCGATTTCAAGGGCCGCATGTCTAGCATTCTCTTTGAGTCGGTGCCACTCTTGAGTCCCTAGCCGAGTCAAAGTTGGGTTATCACCACTTGGAGCAACGTAGACACCTATACGGTCCAGTTGATCCACTGGAACATAAAGTTTATCTTCCTCGTAATATTTCAATAACAAATATTCATGAGGAACACCTTCTACATCCATGAATATGGTGCCGTCAAACCTTGCTATACCATGATCGACATGAACCACATGCATACCTGGATTAAGATCAGATAAGAATGTCACCGAACGGAAAGACCTGCGCCTCCTAACGGATTTCTGTTTTTTGTTACCTACAATCTCGAGGTCAGTCAACAGATGAATAACGGTTTCCCCAATGGGCAGAGTCCAACCTTCCGACAAAGATCCCCTTTCCAGCGTTATAGAGCCTTTACCCTGATACTGACCATCAGATAAAGTTCCTTCAGATATCAACAAGTTATGAGAATCTAGAACGACAACCAATCTAGAGTAGTGGGTTGCAACTATGTATGTGATTTCCTTTCGGCCATGCCAAGCCTCAATGTCGCTGCTCATAGCTGCCAAATTCCCGCGGTAGACTGGTGATTCAAGGAATCCCAAGTCAAAAGATGGCATAGTTCCATTATCTTCCTGAAACCAAGGCACTATTTCCAGCTTTCGTGGTAGGAAATCAATATCTTTCATAAAATCTTTTGAGTCAGATTGTAAATTCGGGAGGTTGAGTGGAAGATCTCCTCGCTTTTCCTTATTCTGTCTAAGCATCGTAGATCTTTCCTCCATACGCAGCCCTTCCGCGTATATATCCATCGGCCGATCGGCAACCAAAAGCATCTCGGGAGAAAAGAATTCCAAAACAGATCCCTCGCATAAAAGGCTGTCGAATAAACTATGACTATCTACCGTACCTCCTTGCATCAAAGTGTTTATATCATTCTCAATTTGTTCCCCCACTGCACTAGAGCATATAGACAAATCCAACGACGTTAGTCTTGATTCCAATATTTCCTTCGTTAACATCGAGGGTAATGCTTCTTGGGCAGGTAAGATCACAATATTTCCAACTTCTTTGATCGAACGTTGAGACACTGGATCAAATAACCTAATGCTCTCTACTTCGTCCCCGAAAAGTTCTATCCTCGCCGGAAATTCCGTTCCAACTGGGTAAATATCGAGAATCCCACCACGTCTACTCATTGTTCCTGGCATGGATATGGTAGACCCCTCAAAGTCATATCCAATTGTTTCCCATCTGCTTAGTAAATCTAGAATTCGTACCTTATCTCCAACGCCTATTCTATGAACCGAACTGCGAAATGTTTCTAGACTCAAAGTTTTCTGTGTCAGCGATGCTAATGAAGCAACCACTATGGTAGGTAAGGTAGATTCATACCCATTCCCATGCAATTTACTCAGTATCTCCAAACGTGCTTGGGTAATGCTTTGCTCAATTTTGAGTCGCTCAAACGGCAAAATCTCGCTTTCAGGGAAAAGGTACACTTCACCGGCAGTTTTTCTCCAGACCAGTAGATCCTCGTACATCTGCTTGGCTCTGCTAGAATTGCTGGTCAGAAGTAAAATTGGGGAACCTGTTTCCACACTGATCGCATACAGAAGAAAGGGAAGGGCAGAACTTTGTAGAGCCATGCTGAGATTTGCCTTATCCCCTTTAAGTTGTTCTATTAACTGTTTGTAACTGGCACTATTGGAAAGAAGCCCTCTTAGTCCTTCTCCATCCATAAATTCCTCCAACTAAGAAACGGGATAGTGTGTGGTACTATCCCAGGCGAAATCTTAACATCGTTGTTACACAAGCACAAATTCAAAAATCAGCCTTGCAATTCCAAAATATCCTTCCAGTTGATATAATTCTGAGAATTAAACTACTTCAGAGGATAATCAAAACCGAATGTCTACCCTATTCGATAGATTAGATTCCACGATAAACAGGTTCAGGGAGATAGAAGATCTACTAGCAGACCCAAACATAGCAACTGATTACTCTCAAATTCAGGCACTTGCTAAAGAAAGAGCAGCCCTAGAAGACTTCGTAACAGTTCACGAAAATTATAACAGGGTCCACACTCAACTAAGTGAAGCTTCCAGAATGGTAAATGAAACTGACGATGAAGACCTAAAAACATTGGCAGAAGAGGAAATTGCGGCCCTCAAAGAACAAGAAGAGGCGCTAGAGCATCAACTAAGGAGCCTCCTAGTCTCAAGGGATCCAAATGATGATAAGGATGTGATAGTTGAAATTAGAGCCGGGACTGGCGGTGAAGAAGCGGCCTTATTCGCTGGAGAATTATATCGCATGTATGCAAGATACGCGCAATATAAGGGATGGGGTGTAGACATAATAGATTCCAACTCCACTGGCATAGGCGGCTTTAAAGAAATAGTATTTGAGATAAAGGGTTCAGGGGTCCACAATCGCTTGAAATACGAAAGTGGCGGGCACAGGGTTCAAAGAATACCGGTAACTGAGGCAGGAGGTAGAATCCACACATCTGCGGCCACAGTAGCAATATTGCCAGTAGCCGAAGATGTTGAAATAAAGGTTGATGCAAACGACCTGAGAATTGACATATTCCACTCTGGAGGGCATGGAGGACAGAATGTTCAAAAAGTGGCGACTGCTGTACGCATAACACACTTGCCAACAGGAATAGTGGCAACCTGCCAAGATGAAAGGTCACAATTAAAGAACAAACAAAGAGCTATGTCCGTCTTGCGGGCTAGGTTACTTGATAGAGAAACAGCTAGGCAACAAGAAGAAGTGGCCCAATCGAGAAGATCTCAGGTAGGTAAAGGCGACAGGTCAGAAAAAATCCGAACCTACAACTACCCTCAAAATAGAGTGACTGACCATCGCTCTGGTATCACAAGTCATAACCTAGATAGAATTTTGACAGGAGAGCTTGGGGACTTCCTAGACAACCTAATAGATCAAGAACAAGCAGAGCGGCTCCAAGAGGCCCTACAGTGAACCTCACGGGCCTTCTAAATGAAACTTTGTCGAAGTTAGAATCAAACGGCTCACAGGAAGCTTATATCGAAGCCGAGCTCCTAGTGATGAAGGCTGTCGGCATCACGAGGCCAACTCTATATGCATTCCCTGATCGCTTAGTAACATCTCAGGAATCTAAAACTCTCAAAGAAGACCTTGATCGCCGCCTGTCTGGAGAACCTTGGGCATACATTAGCGGATTCAGGGAATTCTATGGGATAAAGTTCTCTGTCAACCCCGGAGTATTCATACCAAGACCCGAAACAGAATTGATCATAGATCTGGCAATCCAATTCGCAAACGAGATGAGTCTCGCCGACAATACTTTGGATATCGCAGATATAGGGACTGGAACAGGAGCAATAGCCATAGCCACATCGCTACAACTGCCCAAGGCCTCAATTTACGCCATTGATATCTCAAACAAAGCTCTGGAAAACGCTAGGGCAAATTGCGAAATGCATCAGGTTCAAGATCGAGTTACACTTTTGGAAGGGAGCTTGTTAGAACCGCTAAATACTAATGTGGATATAATAATTAGCAATCCCCCCTACATACCAAGGAACGACATAGTCGATCTGCCTATTGAGGTCCGTCAAGAACCACTAGAATCTCTCGACGGTGGACTAGATGGGCTAGACTTTATACGAATCATACTGAGAGATGGGTTGCAAAAATTACGTATCCCCGGGGCTTTTATACTAGAATTCTCACCATTACAGTCATCAGAAATGCACATACTATGTAATGACATGTTAAACATGTACAACTGGCAAATTTCCCAAGATCTAGCCGGTAGAGACCGGATTCTTAGTGTCCAAGTGACCTAATATTAGGTTTATACTAGGAAAGTAATTCCAACTTGACAACAATTACTTCCTTTTGTAATATCAGGCTCAAAGTCCAATCGATTTGGGGCCTGTCCTGTAGGGCTGGCCTCTCTTGTTTATTAGAGCAAAAAGGAATATACAATTGTCCTACGTAAAAGGTCTTCGCTGCAGAGAGTGCGGAAGGGAATACCAAGCAGAGCCCTTTAACGTGTGTGATTTCTGCTTCGGCCCACTTGAAGTAGTCTACGACTACGAATCGATTGCTAGCGTTATTAGCAGAAAAACGATAGAAGAAGGTCCTACTAGCATATGGAGATACCACCCACTTCTACCAGTGGATCCTTCCCGTGCAGTTGATATAAATGCTGGATTCACACCTCTTATCAAGGCACA
>CAYVMY010000005.1:2416-4999 GCA_964452695.1 uncultured Dehalococcoidia bacterium | reverse complement strand
GCACACAACCTGGGAAAATCACTTGGCTTGGAAGAACTTTACATTAAAAACGACTCTGTAAACCCATCTTTCTCCTTCAAAGACAGAGTTGTGGCCGTTGCTAGCACTAAAGCTATCGAGTTTGGATTCGATACCTTGGCATGCGCTTCAACCGGTAACCTTGCTGGCAGCGTGGCTGCCCACGCCGCGAGAGCTGGTTTAAGAGCCTTTGTTTTCATACCAGCCGACCTAGAACAGGGGAAAATAGTGGGTACCACGGTATATGGTCCAACAGTTGTAGCAGTGGATGGCAACTATGACGATGTCAACAGACTCTGTAGCGAACTGTCTGATAACTATAACTGGGCATTCGTTAACATGAATATGAGACCCTACTATGCTGAAGGAAGTAAAACCCTTGGGTTTGAAGTTGCTGAGCAATTAGGATGGAAAGCTCCTGATAACTGCATAGTTCCAGTGGCATCTGGATCACTTCTCACAAAGATATGGAAGGGCCTCAACGAAATGTCCCACTTGGGCCTTATAGATGGAGTCAATACTCACATGTATGCCGCCCAAGCTCAGGGCAACGCACCAGTAGTCACCGCATATGACGCAAATACGTTTAATGTGAGGCCAGTTAAACCCGATACTATTGCTAAATCCTTAGCAATAGGTAACCCAGCCGATGGATACTACGCCCTCAAGACCATTGAGGAATCTAGCGGCGGAGCGTGGGCTGTTTCTGAGGACGAAATAGCATCTGGCATAAGAGAGCTTGCCGAGAAAGAGGGTATATTCACGGAACCAGCTGGAGGAGTAGTCATAACCGCTCTAAAACGCCTCGCCGAATCGGGGCAAATCAAGCCTTGGGAAACCACTGTTGCATTCATCACTGGAAATGGATATAAAACACAGGAAGTGGTTGCAGACTCCGTTAAACCACTACTCATAAAACCCACAATGGCGGCCTTTGAGGAGGCTATAAGTGTTCGACAGTAGGAAGAATCATAGAAAGGAACCCGTATCCATATAACGGTAATATCATGGTTAAGCAACGCGTAAGGTTCACATTCCCTCAAGACTTAATCACTCAACCTGTGATACATAACCTTAGCCACGACTTCGGTATAATCACGAACATCAGGAGAGCTGACGTTCGTGAGAATGTAGGATGGGTGGTGATGGAGCTCGAAGGAACAGAAGAAGACATCGAGAGGGGCCTGGAGTGGGTAACTTCAATTGGAGTACGCGTAGACCCAATTAGTGGTGATGTCTTAGAAGGTTAATTTACCACACTGTTACAAAAATAACTCACATATGGCCCTAGATTGTACGAACATAGGAGGTTAGACAAATGGCAGTAGATGTACGAATACCGACACCATTACGAAGAGTTACCAATGGGCAAGAAAAGGCTTCAGTAGAAGGGGACACATTATCAAAGGTGATAAATTCACTGGAGACTCAATTCCCTGGAATCAAGGAAAGATTATGTGACGAAGCAGGTGACTTAAGGCACTTCGTAAACGTCTACATAAATGGCGAAGATGTAAGGTTCTTAGACGGTATGGAAACAAGCATAGCAACCGGAGATGAAATAAGTATAGTTCCTGCAGTTGCTGGCGGCTAAAGCATTCTAACGGACATATACTCGTTGGCTCAGACACGCCGAGAGCATAGAATGCCTAGGCATTGAGTAGTGATGCCAACACAACTCACCAAGATTAGCTCGGACAATTTCCAGTCAACAGGATCGTATATCACTCAGTCAGGCTAAACAGTAGTAGCAAAGTCATTAGCTTCCTTCGTAGGATAGCTAAACCCGGCTTCTTCTTTGCCTAAGCCTAGTTTCTTCGTCAGCAGCCCGATACTTGGCAAGGAACTCTTCCTTAAAGTTGTGAAACTTTTCCTGTTTGATGGCCTTCTTAATGTCATCAATTAGGCATACCATAAACCTCAGATTATGGATAGTTGCAAGCCTATAAGCCAAGAACTCTCTCGCCTTAAAAAGATGGTGTATATAGGACCGTGAAAATCTTCCACAAGCATAGCAATCGCACCCGTACTCGATCGGACCTTTATCTTTCTCAAACCGTGCTCCTAATATATTCACTCTTCCAAGCCTTGTAAGCAATCCTCCATGACGTGCAACTCTCGTGGGTAGTGTACTATCAAACATATCTATTCCATATCCTGAGCACACAACTATATCTTCTGGAGAACCAACTCCCATAAGATACCTAGGGCTACTCGTAGGCAACATTTCATCAACCAGTTGGACCATTTCGTACATCTGAGCTTTAGGCTCACCAACACTCAAGCCACCCAAGGCATATCCGTCGAAATCTAGCGATACCAGGAAATCTGCGGACTCCTTGCGCAGATTGACACTCAAACCGCCTTGAACTATGCCAAACATTGCAGGACCATCTGATTTATACATTCCCTTAGACCTAGCAGCCCATTTATGTGTTCTATCCAAAGCTTCTTTCATTAAGGAGGTGTCCAATTCATACGGAGGACACTGATCCAACACCATTGCTATATCAACCCCTAGTCTCTCTTGATAATTCATACACATCTCGGTAGTAAGAAATTGCT
>CAYVMY010000005.1:0-2406 GCA_964452695.1 uncultured Dehalococcoidia bacterium | reverse complement strand
CCATCATCATCAAATTTATGTAGTCTTCCAAGACTAAATGTCTGAAATCCTCCGCTATCGGTCAATATGGGTTTATCCCAACCCATAAATCTATGCAAGCCTCCCATAGATTCAATGACATCTACTCCGGGTCTCAAAGCTAAATGATAGGCATTGGACAGCACAATTTGTACACCCGCGTCCGTCAACTCATCAGGAGCCAATGTCTTAACAGACCCCTGGGTAGCAACTGGCATAAATGCCGGGGTCTCAAAAACCCCATGTGAAGTGCTAAGAAAGCCTAGTCTAGCACCGCCATCTATTTTTTGAATATCGAAAATAGCCGATCTCATATTATCGCTACTTCACCCCTCCCATAACTACACTGGACGCAATGTACTCTAAACCAAAATAATCCTTGCTGAATCAACTTATATACACATTCTATAGTCTAAAAGAACTCCCATATAAGAAAAAAGTCACATATTTGGAGTTATGTGTAGCCACTAGATATTGATCTGTGAGAGTTTTTGCTCTATCTTATTATAACCTAAGGTTGGACCGGGACCTACCTGCCTGTATTATACAAACTGAAGGAGGCATAAATATGACTTACATAATTGCCGAACCGTGTATAGACCTTAAAGATGGGGCGTGTGTTGATGTATGCCCAGTTGACTGCATATATGGACAAGATGACGACAACGACAGAATGCTGTACATCTCTCCAGACGAATGCATAGACTGTGCGGCATGCGAACCAGTTTGCCCAGTGAACGCTATATTCGTTGAAGAAGATGTACCTGACCAATGGAAAGAATATATTCCGGTCAATTACGACTACTTTACGGATGTTGCAGCTGCTAGGGCCAAGGTAAACGAACTCAAACCAGCATAAACATAAGAAATGCCATTAGATTGGTAGGCGAACTAAGAGTTGGCACTAGTAGTTTTCTTAGTAATCTCCAAACTATATGATCTCTAAGGTTAGATCTGGAAAGAGAACATCTGAATTCGCCACTCTATTAGCAAACAAAAGTATAGCTCATAGGAACGCGAACTAAACAGACTATTTGGGAGCCCTATGAAACCTTCTAGTCAAATTTAAGGAGCCCTTTATGACAGTTGATATTGGAGACATAGCACCAGACTTCACACTTCGATCACACGAAGGACAGGAAATTACACTGAGCCAGTATAGAGGCGAAAAAATCGTTGTCCTGCAGACTCACGTCCTCTCCTTCACAGGGGGTTGAACACACCAATGCTCCGGGTTCCGGGTAGAAAACCGCCGGTTCGAGGAGAAAGATGCCCAGGTACTGGGCATGAGTGTGGACAGCGCACCTACACAAAAAGCATTTGCTGCTGGACTTGGAGGCTTGCCATACCCGCTGCTCGCTGACTTCCATCCAAAAGGCCAGGTATCAGATCTGTTTGGTATATTTAACGAGGAGCGAGGAACTAGCAAAAGAGCCGTAATAATAATAGACAAAGAAGGCATTATCCGGTTTAAGCAGATCTACGATAGGGGTTTGCCTGACCCAAAAGAAATCTTAGACCAATTAGACAAACTATAGAGAGGTTGGCTCTAGACTTTCCCGGCCATCATCACTCTATTGAGTAGAGAATTACATGAAGCTACGAAAGAACCACGTCACGTGTTTTGTGATGGGGACAGCGTTATTCTAGTAGACAGACGCGAACGTCGCTACAATATCTCTTTAACTAGCTCGAAGGCTTTCCACACACATGTTGGAACCATAGATCACGACGATATAATAGGTAAGCCTCACGGATCCAGAATTTATACGTCCACCGATCACCAATTGCTTGCATTCTCACCTACTTTGGTGGACTTCGTATTGGAGATGCCACATGCTACCCAAGTTGTATACCCAAAAGACATGGGATATATAGTTTTGTATGGAGATATATTTCCTGGAGCAAATGTTGTTGAAGCTGGATTCGGATCAGGTGTTTTAACTCTAGCTCTGCTGCGCGCAGTTGGACGAGATGGTAAAGTGACATCCTATGATATAAAGGCAGACGTAATATCCAAATCTCTGGAAAGTCTAGAAGCTATATCAGGCCACCATGAAAACCTCATGGTCAAGGAAGGGAATATATACGATGGAATCCCTGAAAGAAATGTGGATAGATTAGTTCTCGACCTCCCAGAACCATGGCATGTAGTTCCACATGCCGCTAACGCACTCGTCAACGGTGGACTTCTGATCAGCTTTCTGCTAACCATTATGCAAGTGCACCAACTCCACATGAATCTTAAAGAAAATCCACGTTTCGAATTAGCTGAAACTGCAGAAGTTTCAGTAAGGCCATGGTCCATAAATACTCAGAGTGTCAGGCCAGTCCACCGCATGGTTGCCCATACCGGCTTTATAACTACAGCCAGACTGTGCGAACCAG
>CAYVMY010000004.1:10572-34512 GCA_964452695.1 uncultured Dehalococcoidia bacterium | reverse complement strand
AAAATCAGACGATATAGGGATGACCGTTATGGAAGCCCTGCGGTCTTCGTCGTTTTGGACTTTGTCTTTCGGTTTCGCGATCCGACTTATGGTCACAGGAGCTGCCACACTCCATGCTATCCCGCTTGTGGAGGACTTAGGATATTCTAAGGCAACTGCAGCGACAGTGTTAGGCTCCATGGGTATGGTAAGCATAGTTGGGCGCCTTGGTTGCTGCTTTCTCATTGATGCCTTTGTTACCTAACCTGTTGCTGTTGTGAGTGTTTGTGTATTTGCTGTTTCTTGTATTGTTATTGCATTTGCGGAGACAATTTCGAGCGTCGTTCTTTTTGTTGTTTTATACGCGCCGTCGTATGGTTGTTCTGCGGCTACCATGCCTGCTATAAAAGGTGATTATTTTGGCAGGCGAGCGTACGGCAGTATCCTTGGACTGTCTGGAATGGTTCAGATGGCAGGCTCTATGCTAGGGCCAGTTTTTGCGGCGTATGTTTTCGATTCCTTTGGGAGCTATCGAATAGCGTTTATCACCTTTGCCACTCTGTTATTGATATCTGCAGCTCTTTTTTCCTCCCTGAAGAAACCTAGATATAGAGAACGGTAGTTTTTCATAATTGGCTATTATACATTTATTGTTCTATTGTTTAGAGATGAATAAGTACGGTCGGTTTAAGGATCAACAATTTTTATGACTGTTAGGGAGAAATATAGTGGACCACAATGCTGATGTAGAAGATTTGTTCGGTGAAAGGTCTGTTTATCAAACATATTTAGACGTGGAATCGGCTTTAGCACGAGCACAGGCTCGTATAGGTGTTATCCCCCAATTTGCTGCAGACACGATTACGACTTGTGCAGAAATAGATAAGCTGAGTCTGGAGAACATCTATTTAGGTTTGAGAAATACTGGGCATGCTTTGGTACCAGTAATATGGGAACTAGATCGGGTGTGTGGTCCAGAAGCGGGTGGCTATATCCACTGGGGGGCCACGACTCAGAATATAACCCAAACCGGGAAATTGCTTATTGTGAAACGGTGTCACAGGCTTTTGCTTCGAGACATTGGCCGTTTGTTGGATATTTTGGCTTCGGTAGCAGAAGTGGCACGTGACTATGTGATGCCTGGTAGAACACATGGACAACATGCGGTTCCAGTGACATTTGGGTATAAAGTTGCGGTTTGGATTGACGAGATCATAAGGCACGTAGAGAGAATGAAAGGTTGTGAAGGAAGAGTATTCTCTGTGATGCTAGGAGGCGGAGCGGGAACCTTGGCATCTGTCGGGATTCAAGGTATTGAAACACAGGATTTGATGGCCGAAGAGCTTGGTATGGCCTCTATGACAATGCCATCCCGGGTAATAGGAGATCACTTGGTCGAATATATATCCATTTTAGCGATGTTTGCTTCTACCTCTACCAAGATTGCCAGAGAAATATATACACTTATGAAACAGGAATTTGGAGAAGTTGAAGAACCCATACCCCAGGGCAGGGTTGGTTCCTCAACTATGCCCCAGAAGCGAAATCCATCAAAATGTCAAAGCATTATTGCCTGGGGTCGTGAAGTCCGGATGTTTGTTCCCATGTGTTTGGAAGCTATGCAACAGGAACATGAGGCTGAGGGATCTGGGGATAAGAGTTTTGGTGTTGCTATTGACCGTACGTGTATTCTTACCAGTCAAATACTCCATGCCCTGATAGATATTTTCTCGGGGATAAAAATATTCCCAGATAGAATGAGAAAGAATCTTGATCTTTCCGGTGGTCTTATTATGTCAGAGAAAGTAATGTTGACCCTAGGAGACGAAATGGGTCGCCAGAAGGCTCATGATGTAGTTTATGATGCGGCCCAGAAATCGGTTAATGAAGGTATAGCCTTTGAAAAAGCTTTAGCTGATGAGGGTGAAGTTGCAGCTAGGTTATCCCCGTCTCAGATCGAGGACTTACTTAATCCTGAGACCTATACAGGGCTTTGTGGTTATTTTGTTGATAAATTTGTTGATGAAGCGCGCAAAGAATCAAGGGTTTTAGCGTAATCGACAGTTTTTCTCGAAATAAGCCTGGTTAATTTTGTTTAGGTTATCTGGTTTGGACTGGATATGATGTAAGGATAAAGAGTGGCTCGTTATGGTAGTGTGGATAGTATATAAATCTGTTTATAGGATTAATTTATGCTTGACTTCAAAACGGCGATCAATATCGGATTCCGTAGAACACTAGACTTTAAAGGACGGTCAACTCGGGCTGAATTGTGGTGGTGGATGCTGTTCTTCTGGCTGGTCATGGGTGTCGTAAGTATTCTGGATCTGATCTTGGGAACCTTTGGGATCTTTTGGGGATATGGTTTATTTCAAGGATTATTCTTTCTATCAATATTAACACCTACCATAAGTGTTGGAACTAGACGGCTGCATGACATAAATAAATCTGGATGGTGGCAGGTTTTGTGGCTATTTGTTATTGTGGGTTGGTTTGTTTTGGTAATGTGGTGGGCACAGCCAACTCAAGAAAAAAGCTGAGCGATTTTTATAGATATCCTAAGAGAATATGCCGATTATGATGGTGAGGTGCCGTGACTAAGAAATTTATGCCTATAGTTAGAAAAACGTTTGACTCTCTGGGTGAAAAATCCTTTCGAAACCTTTGGATAGGTTTCTTATTGCAGATGGGTGGTATGCAAATGTTGATGATAGGTGTGAGTTTTTACATCTATGAAATGACTAGCTCTGCTTCAATACTAGGGGTGGTTACGTCTGTGAGTGCAATTCCAGCTATTGTTCTTGCATTGTTTGGAGGGGTTATTGCAGACAGGCTGGATAAGAAAAGGATCATACAGTTTGGTCAGACCGCATCACTTTTGGTTGCTTTATTCATCGCTACGTTGATTGCCACGGATAGGATAAGGTGGGAGTATTTTTTGGTTGTGTCTTTGATTCAGGGTGGAGTCATGCCGTTAATGATGCCAGCGAGGCAGGCAATCGTGCCGCAATTGGTAGGGGATGCTAGGTTGATGAATGCGATTGCCCTCAACGCTATGATTATGAGTCTAACCACAATGTTGGCTCCTGCGTTGGCAGGTGGGCTAATTGCCACTCTAGGCACAGCGAACATGTTCTATATTACGGCCTTCATGTATGCTGTGTCTGTCTATTTTACCGGATTAGTACCTCACACTGAGAATAGCAACAGAAGATCATCTTCCGTTGCTATGGATATGAGGGATGGAATCAAGTATGTTTTGCTAAACCGGGCGATTCTGTTGCTTATCCTGATGGCGTTTTCATCCATGGTTCTCTCTATGCCAATCAGATTTATACTCCCTATATTTGCCAAGGATGTTTTCTTGGTTGGTCCCGAGGGATTGGGGTATATGACAAGTGCAATGGGGGTTGGGGCGCTTGTCGGAAGCCTAGTAATTGCGGCATTGGGAAAGATAAAAGATCGCGGTTTAGTGTTAGTAGTTACAGGAGTAGCATCAGGGGGAATTATTTTGGGCTTCTCAATGATGTCATACATCATCCCGACTTTTCTGGGAGCTTTGGCGTTCATGTTGATAATTGGACTGATCCAAGCTGGACGCATGACCCTGAATAATTCTCTGATGATGGAAAACACAGATCAGGAATATAGGGGTAGGGTTATGAGTATACTTACCCTTAGTATGGGTCTGATGCCTGCCGGTGTCATGCCCGTCACCTTAATGGCAGATAGCATTGGGGCCCCACTTGCAATTGGTGCGATGTCAATTTTGTTAATCCTTATTGCCTTATTGATTCTTATTACAAGTCCAAGCCTTAGGCGGTTGCAATAGCCTAGATGGTTTACAACGAATAAGAGACGGATGATTTCACTGGGACAGAGCTATGGAAGATAATATGCTCATTTTGCCGGATGGAAGGCAGATTGCGTACGTAGAATACGGTAACCCGAATGGTAAACCTATAATTTTGTTCCACGGGAATCGTAACTCCAGGTTGATGTATGAATTCATTAGTGATTATGCATATAAATCAAATTTGTATGTGATAGTACCAGATAGACCAGGATATGGGTTGTCTGATTTCTATTCCCATGGAAGCTCAATCGTGGACTACCCTAGTGATGTTACTTTCCTCGCTGATAGTCTGGATATTGATAGATTTGCTGTATTTGGATATTCCTGTGGTGGTCCATTTGCTCTAGCTTGTGCGTGGAAGATACCAGAGAGGATCACTGCAGTAGGAGTTTTTGCTAGTATAGGCCCACTGAACCCGGAATCTTCATTTGGTATACCGTCAGGCCTCCGGACGCTCTACTGGCTTTCTGGAAGGATACCATGGAGTGTTAGGATATCACTTGGTATAACTTCTTATGTAGTTAAACATCATATTGATACTTACCTGAAGATAATTCATTCTTCCCTATCAAAAACTGATAAGGAGATTTACGGTAGGTTGGGACTGAGGGAAAAACTTAGGGCAGATAGAATTGATGGGGTTCGGCAGGGAGGTTGGGCTGCGGCCTATGATTTATCACTCGCAGCGAAATGGCCTATACCTCTTGATCAAATAAATACTCGGGTGCATTTATGGCAGGGATTAGAAGATAAGGTAGTTGGTAGGATGGGTAACTATATGGCGAGGTATATAAGTGATTGTGAGGCTATATTTATGACTTGGGTTGGTCATTATTGGATTTTTGATCACTTGCCAAGAATGCTTGATGAATTGTTAGAATACGATGTCAAATCGTCTATTTGAGTAGCATAATCCAAATGGAGTTGCGTGATGGATGAAATTAAGCACAAAGAAACCGGCAGCACACAAGAGATTGACGAGGCCCTTTTTAAACCAGATTTTGAGCCTATAGACACAATTTCTGCGGAAAATGTGCTCAGAGAATTCAAGTCAATAGTAGATAGTATTGGCGTTACATTTTTTCTTCGTCAGGGGACTTGTCTGGGGGCTGTGCGGGATCAGCATATCATACCCTGGGATGATGATATTGACGTTGGATCCGTAATAGGGCATCACGGCCTGACAGATGCTAATTTGGATCACGTAATAGAAAAAGCCATTGGGGTTCTGACTGAACACGGATTTAGTACAAGGGTTCTGGACACAGACGAATTCTTGTGTTTGGTTGTAGTCAAGTCTGCCGTACGTATAGACTGGGAATTCTTCCGTGTACAGGAGGGGAATATATGGCATTGGCCTGGTCAGAAGTTTCCGGTCAGTTTATTTGCAACTCTGAAGGAGACAGATTTTCTGGGGGAGAAATTCCTAATTCCAGGCTTTCCAGAGGAGTATCTCAGGCTAAAGTATGGGGCAGAGTGGCATATCCCTAAAAGACCCGGGGTCTATGAATTCGATGTTATTGGGACCATTCCAAGCACTCAGGCTATAAGAGGCATAGGACGGGTTATAAGATTCATTAGTAGAAAAATGTTTCGCCGATCTCCTACATCTATTCTAGTTTTGGACGAGAATGGTAATTTTGCACCTGAGGCTAATGTTGTTGTGGTTGGGATTGAAGAAGTTAAGGTGGATAATGAAGGCTACGCGAAAATATTCTTACAGAACGAATTCTTCTACTCCATCATTGTGAGTTTTGGTCTTCACAAGGAGTTACTCTATGCAGAGTTCCTGTCTCCAGGCGAGAATTACGTTTACAGGAGAGACCCTTCCTCAAATGTGGGGAGATCTAACGTGTTGACTCTCTCTTAGAATAGATAGGGTTGGTTGTATTGAAGGGTTTTTTAGGCTGGTTCAAAGTCAATGAGATTACTTGGACAGTGGGCGTTATATGGTCTACTTGGGGCTTTAGCTGCAGTGTTGTTTATATCAACACAACGATTGTTGTCAGAAGATAATCTATTTGATTTATTGGATCTAATGATTACGCTGATGGTTCCGTTGATACTTGTTGCAATGATTCATAGATTTACCAAGACCAGCCTAACAATGTTATTGGCAGTAACATATTTGACTTTACTTATGCCTGTCCTAGGAGGTGCCTTTGGAGGCACTGGCTCTGAGCCTATATGGATGTTTGCGCTAATGGGTATTTGTGGGGCACTGATTTGGAGTTTGATGCTCCGGACTATTGCGCGTATTGTGTGGCTTATCGTACGTACACTAAGGAAATGATGAGGAATATTACACAAGCATTTGGATCCCTGCATTCTTGTTTAAATAAGGTGAAGCTATCGACCGCTTTATTTAAATGCAGTAGGTCAATGGTTCGGTCCCATTACCCCCATGCTGCACATCTAATGCCATATGTTTTGAGGCTGAATGACTCACTTGTTGTGTAGTATAGTACTGAGAGAACATCGATTTATATTAGGTGAAGATATATGAGTTGTATTATTTGCTCGTCATCCGAGGTAGTGCAGGTTCATTGTAAGATAAGATGTCTTAACTGTGGTTTCACTAGGGACTGTAGCGATCCATAAAAGATCCAATATCCGTATTCTCTTGATTTTGAATATTTTAGTCGTCATTTAAGTTCCGGATTGTGAGCCCAGATAGGCACAAGGTAAGAGAGAATAGGCTTGTGTAGATTAATGTTAAACCCAAGTCTCCTAGAGGTTCGTACAAAGCTCCCGCTATTGCTGGCCCCAGAGCTACTCCAAGCGCCATCGACGTGAAATTGAAGGCATGTGCTATAGGAAGACTTTCGTTGAGTATTCTGGGTATAGAATATGGGAGACTTAATATTATAGGGAAAAACCCCCACAACATTCCGCCTAGCATAGATATGACCAAAAGAAATGGTATTGAATCCGTCCAGAGGAGGAGTAAGAATTTGCAGGGCAACAGAATGCCTGATATATAAAACAAGAACGATCGTTGCTTCCAAGTCTTGGCTATAAACCCAACACCCAATCCTATAATTCCCGCTATAGGCATTTCTACTGCTAGGATTAGAGCAGAGTGTTGTAGAGATATTTGGTGCCTGTCAAACATTAATGTAGGATAAAAGGTGCTGAACGCAGACCATGAAATATGAACTCCGCAAAATGCTAGTGCTCCAATCCATACTGCTCTTTGAGCCAGAGCATTTCTAATTAAACCGACTCTTTGGAAAGAGTTTGGAATGTCCCTGGGCTGGGGCAGGTGCTTTTGGGCCCATATTATCCAACCTGTTGTAAGAAAAAAGGATAATCCTCCAAAGACAACAAGTGTCGTTCTCCAGGAGTCGTTGGTCAATTCTAAGAGTGTAGGTATCAATAGGGATCCTATAAAATAGAAACAAGTTATTATAAAAGCTGTAAGGCCATTCACAAAAACTATTTCGGAGTTCTTGAACAAAGCCCGAGTGATCTGGGCCCTGGCGGCTTCTCTAAATGCATTAGGTAGGCCAAATGCCAGACGGGCTATAAATAAAATAATGAAAACCGAAGCTGAAGCCTGTACAAGTATGAGTATTATCCCTGCAATGAGCGATAAATTGGTTATAAGCCGAGGACTGAACGCAACTGAATACATAGAAGTCGGTAGATACAGAATGGTACCAACCCAAACAGGAGCGGAAGCTATGAGGCCTTGCTGGAAGTAAGTCATATCCAAGTCAGAGGCCATCGACGGTAGTAATAATCCGATGCACAGGATAGGTATCCACGAGATAGAGTGGTTTATCATCCACAGACTTATTGTTACCCATCTGTATTTGTAGGCCATTGAATTCGCTATCATACTACCGCGTGATTCATCGTTGTATAACCCTATCATAAATAATGATAGGGTTATGTAGGGGGATTTATTTCTGACAAAACTCAACTCGAAAGAAGTGGTATGATCGCAGGATAATTTATACATAGTGTAGTAAATTCTGCCATAAGTATTATCAAGGACATATAAGCGCGTGCAACTACTGATTAGATCTGTATGACTAGTCAATACAAAAACAGGAGCTACGAAAGGTAGGTATAGAATGAGTTTGGATGGCAAGGTAGTGCTAGTTACAGGGTCGGGCCGATATATAGGGCGATCTACCATACTTGATATGGCACGTCTGGGTGCGAATGTTGTAATTAACGTTCGCTCAAATCTAAGGGAAGCCGAATCTGTGGCTGAAGAAGCTAGCCAATTTGGGGTTAGATCTTTGGTGGCTGTAACTGATGTTGGGGATCAGAATCAGGTACAGAGCATGGTAGATAGGATTAAGGGAGAATTGGGTCCTGTGGAAGTCCTCATAAATAATGCGGGCCTTAGGGCATCAAACCCAATTGGTGACATAACCGTTGACCATTGGAGAGAGGTTATGGCCACCAACTTGGATGCCCCGTTTTTTTGTTCACAGGCGGTGATTCCGGATATGATGGACAGAGGCTGGGGGCGTATTATCAATGTTTCTGGCCTGAATGCGTTTAGAGGGAATGCCAATTGGGCGCATGTTTGTGCATCCAAGATGGGAGCATTGGGCCTGACGAGAGCTTTGTCTGTTGAGCTTGCCCCCTACAATATATTGGTTAATCATATTGTCCCAGGTGCGTTTGACACTACTCCAGCCAGGTCCGATTCTAGGCAAGCCACAATGACTTCTTCTCAGAGGGCAACTGGTATACCATTGGGTAGACTGGGTTTACCTGAAGAAATAGCCAAGACTTGTGCCTTCTTGGCCTCAGATGATGCAAGCTTTATTACGGGTCAATCGATTCACGTTAATGGAGGTGCGTTGAATTATTAATACTATCCTGTTGAACAGGCCTCAATAATTGGTCCAATCTTCTTAAATAGTGGTTCGCTTGCTTGGCAGTGTGTCTATTTTGATAGGATGTATTGGCGAAAGGCCTGCCGTTGTGGCGAAATTGGCAGGATCTGTCATAAGATCAGGAATTAGGTCTAGGGATATAAATGATTTAATCTAATAAGGCATATGGGAGGGAGACTATTATGATCGGTGGTCGAAGCCAACAACCAAATAAACATCTTTCACTAAGGTCGGCTAATCCGGCTCTGTCCTCGAAGACGTTCGAGGGCCTCTCGGGACCATTGGAAAATACCATGACTGTTGACGGTACCGTCAACAAGGTGGCTATAAGCCTCGGCATTCTGATGCTTTGCGCATATATTACCTTTACTAGGGAAATTACCTCATTTATCTTTATCGGGTTTATAGGCGGATTCATAGTAGCTCTTGTAACAATGTTTAAAAAGCACCTCTCGCCTATAACTGTTCCTATATATGCTGCCCTCGAAGGACTTGCCCTTGGCGGGATTTCCTTTGTTTTTAACGAGATGTACGATGGTATAGTCTTTCAGGCTGTTTTCTTGACTCTTGGTATTTTGCTTTCCTTATTGTTTGCCTATAGATCTAGACTGATTAAGCCATCCGAAAATTTCAAACTTGGGATAGCTGCTGCCACAGGCGGTATTTTTGTTGTTTATATGATTGGTTTCGTGATGAGCCTATTTGGCGGAGGGTTGCCAATAATGGACATCAATAATAGTTCATTCTTCAGCATTGGCTTTAGTTTGTTTGTAGTCGTAATAGCATCCTTGAATTTGGTATTGGATTTTGATTTTATAGAGGAGGGTGCAGAAAAAGGTGCCCCTAAGTATATGGAATGGTATGGTGCTTTTGGTTTATTGGTTACGCTTATTTGGTTGTATATTGAAATGCTTCATCTTCTTGCCAAATTGAGGGGTAGGTGACATTTTTTGTTGCTTCTCCTAATATCTTTGTTGGGGTAGGTATATTCACGAATGTCTATAAATTATTGGTTATTTAAATCGGAGCCAGGTGCTTATTCATACGAAGATCTTGTCAACGATAGAGTGGCTGAGTGGGATGGAGTGCGAAACTTCCAGGCTAGAAATTTCCTTCGAGATGATGTGAAGGTTGGGGATAGAATTTTATTCTACCATTCCAATGCCAAGCCACCTGCTGCCATTGGTACTGCTGTTGTCGTGCGCTCAGGTTATCCAGATCATACGGCATGGGATCCAGTATCAGATCACCCAGATCCAAAAAGCACACCCGAGAACCCTATATGGTACATGGTTGATATAGAGCCCGAGGGAAAATTTGTGAGGCCTGTAGAATTAAGTGAGTTACGGGAAGACATTAGGTTGGCAGATATGATGTTACTTCGTAAAGGAGCCCGATTATCTATTCAGCCCGTTATGCAGAAACATTTCGAAATAGTATGTGAGATCGGTGGTTTTTGATAAGGATGTCCAAGTGATTTCCGGGAGGTTTCATGGATTTTTCATCAGTGTATTCAGAAGAGCAAGAAAGATTTAGATGGGAAGTTAGAAATTGGTTAGAAGAAAATATTCCCTCTAGTATGAGAGAGCCGATAGATTCTAGAGAGTTTACAAAGGAGCAGTACCTTTTCTGGAGAGAAAAACAAAAGGAATTGGCAACTAAGGGATGGCTTTATCCAACTTATCCCAAGGAGTATGGAGGTGGAGGGCTCACTGGGGATCATGAGGTGATACTTCAAGAGGAATTTGAACTCGCAAGGGCATTTCGTGACCGGGATAGGTCCACCGAGAGGCTGATACTTTCCACTATCTTGGTCTGGGGTACGGATGAACAGAAAAGGAAATTCCTAGAGCCTATTCTAAGGGGTGAGAAGACGACTTGGCAGAAATTTACGGAACCCAAGGGAGGCGCTGATTTGGCCGACTACCAGAGTCGTGCAGTGAGAGATGGTGATGACTGGCTTCTCTCAGGTTCGAATGTTTTTGTAAGCGGACGACCTCGACCGGATTGGGAAAGTGGCCCTGACTATTTATGGGGACCCATGGTTACTGACCCTGATGCGCCCAGGCATAGAAATCTGGGATTTTTTATGATTCCGTTGCCATCCGAAGGCCTTGAGGTAAGGGAGCAACCTCTGCTAGATGGCCATGAACAGCATGCTATATTTCTTGATAATGTCAGAGTGAAAAGTGACCATCTTATAGGTGGAGATAAACAAGGGTGGCAGGTTACGGGTACTACGCTGGAGCAGGAACATGGAGGACGCGGAGAGGCTTTTGGAGGTGATCCTGTAGTTGATAGTCTAATTCGGCATGTACTAAATTTTAACCATAAAATAGCGGTGTCTGGACGTAGTGACATTGCAAAACAACTGGCCATGGGATCTGTTATAGATGGACATAGGAATACTCTTCTGGCCAAGCGTACCTACTGGATGTACCAGCAAGGAATGGATATTAATTATGAAGGCAATGTGGCTGATGTTCATCAGAGGGAATCTACCCTACGTATTGCAGATACGGCCAGAGCGATTTTGGGTATGTTTTCATTACTAGGCACCAAAGAATCAATGGCTCCGGACCTTGGAATAAACGAGCCCAATCAGCGTATCAGGGCTGGACAGAATCATGAAGGGGGTAGCACTAATATAGCAAAAGTGGTGCTATCTAGGCGGATTGGGATAAGTCGTACCAAGGAAAGGGCTGCTCCCACTCCATCCACAACCATGAAATATGTCGACTGAAAGTTTTTGTTTTCGTGTGCGGATACAAGGTAGGCTGACTTTGTAGTCAGTCATTCGTATTAAGGAGGAGGATTGTATGAGCATAAATCCTGTTGAGACCAGACGAAATGGAGCAGTATTTGAGTTAGTTTTAAACCGTCCAAAAGCTAATGCGATAGATGCGGAAACTAGTCAAATGATGGGAGAAGCATTCCTTGAATTCCGAGATGACCCATCCCTTCGAGTAGCTATAGTTAGTGGGGCTGGGGAAAAATTCTTTTGTGCAGGAATGGACCTTAAGTCGACTGCCGGAGGTGCCGCCCCCAACGCATATTATGGGGTAGGAGGTTGGGCTGGTATTCAGGAAATGCCAAACTTAAATAAGCCTATTATAGCAGCGGTCAATGGGATATGTTGTGGGGGTGGCTTAGAATGGGCGCTTGCGACTGATATCATAATTGCTGCAGATCATGCAATGTTTGCCCTACCAGAGAATAAGGCCGGAATAATAGCGGATGCCGCGACTGTGAAGCTACCAAAAAGGATACCGTACCATATCGCGATGGAGTTGCTTATGACTGGGAGGTGGTTTAATGCGGAAGAGGCACACAGGTGGGGTTTGGTTAATGAAGTTGTTCCACTGGGGAGTCTTTTGGATCGAGCTCGTGAGCTAGCCTCGGCTATTGCCTGCGGGCCTCCATTAGTGATGGCGGCTATAAAGGAGGTGGTTCGAGCTTCTGAAACGTTGTCTTTTCAGGATGCAATGCACAAGCTGAATAGAGAAGAATTGCAGACTATAAGGACGCTTTACGGAAGTGAAGATCAACTGGAGGGAGCAAAGGCATTTGTGGAGAAACGCGATCCCGTTTGGAAGGGAAGGTAATTAGTAACAAAGGTATATCCCAAGGAGAGGATGTTGGTGCCGAAGGGGAGATTTGAACTCCCACGCCCGCAAGGGGCACTGCGCCCTGAACGCAGCGCGTCTGCCGTTCCGCCACTTCGGCTTTGCCTTGTTATTATCTTAACACCGAGTTACTTGTATAAGCCGCCTTAATTTGCAATCAATCTCTAAAATTTATGTATTGAAGTGGCATTTCGAGTTTCATATCTTTTAATATCTCTATTGTCTGCTGTAGTTCATCTCTTTTCTTGCCAGATACGCGTAACTCGTCACCTTGTATTGATACCTGTACCTTTATCTTGCTTCCCTTGATAGTCTTCACAATTTTTTTCCCGGTTGTTTCATCTATTCCTTGTCGTATTGTAGCTTCTTGTCGGAGAGAACCTTGGGTGGCGGATTGAGGGTTCTTGAAATCCAGTGAACTACTGCTCACTCCTCTCCTAGCACAGTAGACTTGTACTAGTTCGTGCATTTGCCGAAGCAACAATTCGTTATCTGCTGTAATGGTTACGGTGTTACCTGAACGTTCTACTGAGCACATTGTTCCTTTGAGGTCGTAACGTTGCTTTGCTTCTCTACCGACACCGTTCAGGGCATTGTCGAGCTCCTGCATATCAGTTTTTGAAACTACGTCGAATGATGGCATATATTAATCCTCTTTCCAAAGCCTAGGCATTCACTAGGGAAATCTCCTAGCGGTTTTGTTTACTACTAAGCTAATGCTAGACCCATGGTATGATTGTACCACTTATAATCACAAAAGTTTTGGGCACATCAAATGTGGAATAAATTAAGTGGAACAATGAAAAAAATCCTGGTATTTGCAGCCATTTGCGATATCCTGATTATAACGGCGATTTTAGTATATTTTCTTGGTTGAATCTTGGCATCTGGTATATTCCACTACCGGCGTTGAATTCGTGACTGGTTGATTTCTGGCAAGAAGAAGTCCAATATTCGGCAGGCGTAGGGTGTTTAGTTTTCGGGCTATACTATCATGTCTAGGTACTTTAACCCAGAGCCCGTATTGAGCAACAGTATATTTTCTTCTCTGGATATATCTCCCTTGGACAGGAATTTCTCTAAGGCTGCAACGAGCGCTGCACCTTCTGGACATATGAAAAGGCCCTCTAAGCTACCTACCAACTTCATGTTCTGTACTATATCTTTGTCCGAAACGGATTCAGCCCCTCCGCCACTTTTCCTGATAGCCTGAAGTATCAAGTAATCCCCTATAGCTGTTGGCACTCTTATTCCGGCTGCTATAGTCGAAGCGTTTGGCCATATATCAGCAAATTCAGCATCTTCCTTGAATGCTTTGACTATTGGTGCACATCCGTCTGCCTGTACAGCAAACATCCTTGGGCGCCTACTATCTATCCATCCCATTTTTTCCATCTCGTCGAATGCTTTCCACATACCAACTATTCCTGTTCCTCCACCAGTTGGGTAGAGAATTACATCAGGTAGTGACCATTCCATTTGTTCTGCTATCTCATAACCCATTGTTTTTTTCCCTTCCACTCGGTAGGGTTCTTTAAGGGTCGAAACATCGAACAGGCCAAGTTCAGTGGCCTTTTTTGCTGACATTTGTCCTGCGTCATTTATTAATCCGTCCACCAGTATAAGATTGCCATTAGTGATCTCGACCTCAATTTTGTTGGCTTGTGGGACATCCTTCGGCATGAAAAGAAATGCTTCCATGTTGGCTTTTGCCGCATATGCTGACATGGCACCAGCGGCATTACCCGCTGAGGGCATAGTCAATTTTGTTATGCCGAATTCCTTGGCTTTGGAAACGGCGGCACTTAAGCCGCGGGCCTTAAATGAGGCTGTAGGGTTGACTCCCTCATCCTTAATATACAGGGATGAGTACCCTAAGTATTCACCCAATCGGTTTGCCTTTAATATTGGAGTGAATCCTTCTCCTAGGGTTACCACGTTGGATTCATCTAGTATCGGCATGACCTCAAAATATCGCCACATATTGGAGGGTCTATATTTTAGAGGGTGGTTTTCAAAACTTTCTTTTGCTGACTGTAGGTCATATCTAGGGAATAATACCTTTTGGCACTTGAGGCAGGTCCTATGTTGCTCAGCCGCGCTGAATATTTCATGGCAGTAAGTACATTCAAGATGGCTAAGAAAACTTTTCATGTCGATTTCCAATCCCTGAAAGATTTGGGTGTCACCAATATCTAATAAATTAGCATATGTTGGTGTTTTATGCCTTAGAAATTAGCCGAAGATATTTTTTCCGAGACTGTTCCGGAAATTTTTCTATAGCATATCTCAGCATAGTTCTTGGCATGGATGCAGCATGTTTATCGAGAAAGCTTTTTTCCACAGTGTTATTTTTCTTTCCTACCTCCCGGAGCATCCATCCTACTGCTTTATGTATCAAATCCTCTTTGTCATTAAGGAGCTTCTCCGAAATCCTCAGTGTTTCTACGAAACTACCAGCCTTTATGAATTTGTATGTGGCTACTATTGCTATCCGACGTTCCCACATGTTTTGCGAGATGGCTAGCCTATTCAGAATCGATCTGTCCTTGTTCACCAGGTAGTCGCCAAGAATTTTGTGGGCGGATGCATCTACGAGATCCCAGTTGTTAATGTAACTTATGTTAAGGAGATAGAGGGAGGCGATTTTGCTTTTGGTTATTCTATCCCCGGCGTCATAATGTATTATCAGAAAGAATAGAGATAAGAGCCTGACCTCGTGAAAAGGTGACCTCAAAAGGGCACTGATATTATCTAAGTTTAGGCTCTTGTATTTTTTTGACAACTTATGAATGGTTGGCACATCGATGCCAAGAAATTTGTCTCCTTCTCCATATTGGCCTTGGCCAGTTTTGAAAAACCTTAGTGAATTTACTGCCCTGTCTTTATCTGCAAGCTCTAACAACTCCTGCCACAACTGTGTGAGGTGAGAGTTCGCTTGGTTTAGTATTATTTGTTCCTGTTCGTAGTTCACAATATATTCTGATATTGATATTATCTGTGGTGTTCTGGCTAATAATGATATTGTAGTTAGGACATGACCCTTGGTTAATTATGCCACTAAATATGCACACGGTCATATACTTTTTGTGGTGACCATGCCTATCATGTCCCGTGGCGGAGTATATGCTGGGAAGTAAAGTAGCGCAGTTACAGAAGTACCAAGATTAAAGACACATCGATACTAGGCTGACTTATGAGTAATTACCTACCACAGATATATTTGCAAACCGTCAGGTTCTCTTCAGTGTATGTCACTTCGCGGACGACTTGGACCTTTGCTGAAATATCAGACCGTGAAGGGCTTACTGAAGTAGTTGAGATCAGTTGTGGAGAGGATACTAGGGCTGTTGCTTCGTTGATTGAGGAGTTCGTAGTATCTCTTGATGGAGCCGCTATATTAGACGAATCTGACGTCACTGAGATACTTGGTATAGGTGTATATATACTAAAACGGCATAGAATAATTGCCACAGCTGTCAGTGCCTTGCGTACCATTGTGACCTCTCTTCAGTGTAGGCATAAATCTATGAGTATTGCTCAGTCGTTGGGGCAGGATATTCCTGAGTCTGTCCCACTTTATGCTAATATTAATCGTTCTCTCCTTGGCAGTAACAGGTCACCTTCTGATTTTGCACTAATGGCAGAAAAAGCTGTGTCGCAGGGTTTCACTACTCTCAAATGTGCCCCTTTTGATGAGGTTAATTCAGTTAATGGATCTATTGCTGGCGTAGAAGCAGCTACACCTGGGCTGCAGCGAATAGCAGCAATCAGGGATGCGGTTGGTAATCGGGTTAATTTACTGGTTGATTGTCACAGTAGATTTGGACTGGATAGTGCGGTACATATTGGAGAGGCATTGGTCAAATGGAACATAGGCTGGTATGAAGAGCCAGTTTCGCCAATGAATAATCCAGATGAATTGGGCCAAGTTGGACTTAAAGTACCCATTCCTATAGCTGGTGGTGAGAGCGGCTATGGGAAGGAATTTTTTGACTCCTTGATAAAGGCCGAAACAGTCAGCATAGTTATGCCGGACATCAAGTTTTGTGGAGGAGTAGCGGAGGCCTCAGGGATAATACAATCAGCTTTGGATTTAGGGGCAAAAGTGTCGTTGCATAATCCGTCTGGCCCAGTATCTCAACTGGGAAGTGCACAGGTGACAGCGACCATAGCTGAGGGTATGCCACTGGAATACCCATTCGGTGAATCGGAATGGAGAACGAACCTGATGGATCCTCCGGAACGAATAGATGGTGGTCGTTTTTGGTTGCCCGATGGGCATGGCCTGGGGGCTGGTTTGAATCAAAAGTTGATAACTGACATAGGTACCAGATGGGAGCCTTGAGAGTTTATGTGAGGATTTTCATAACTCTAATTCCTATAGTCTGGACGGGGTTTTCAGAGTCAGAGTCAGAGTCAGAGTCAGATTAAGAATGAGATATTGTTCATAGGGATTGAGCTTTGTTAAGGTTTTCATTTATCAAGTCGGCCAGAGCCTTATGACTGAGTGATCCTATCAGTACAGAATTTCCCTTCTTCAGGTTTACCATTACACCTTTATTGCCTCTAACGTTGTATGCTTTTCCCTTCCCGCCGTATCTGATACCCCAACCCCCGTATTCTCTTAAAGGACTGTATGTTACTGCTTCTGCGGATTTGATGTCCGCGAATCTAAATATAACCCATGAAAGATGGATGGGCTTGAAACGAATATATAGCCCATCTTTTCTTACTTGTGTATCGAGGCCGGTAATATAGAACAGTAATGGGAACATCACTCCGATGATCTGGAATATTGCCAGTGGTATGAGTATATTCCCTGGATTAGCCCCATTTATGAGGATGTTGAACATTTCACTAATCAAAAGCCACAGAACAACTACTGGACCTATTAGAATGCAAACCCAGACCCAGATTTGGCGAAATCTTTGCCTTTCAAAATATATCACCTCATCCTGTTGATCCAAGATGTACCATGCCTGTTGATTTGAATTAGTCATACAAGTCTACCATAAATGTTTTAGTGATTAAGAAAGGCTGTAGTGTTGAGCAAGGAGGAGGAACAACACTACAGCCCAATAGAATTTATGGTAAGTCTAGCGGGGGTTTTTAAGGAAACCTTGTGGATTGGATAAGAATTCTTTAAGAATGCAAACTTAGGAATGATAGTATATTTAGGTATGTGGCATATCTTTGTGGGAGTCTCATACCAATAACATAGCATCTGTTATACTATGCCTCTGCTTCGAGCCTTGAGGTTTATATTGAGAATCCTGATGTTTATATAAGGCCATGAAAATAGAACAAACAGATCCGAGTGATCAAAAGATTGATTTGGATGAGACACAGAAACCTTATGCATGGGTTGTGATGGGTAATTTGTGGGCTATTGATATAGCTAATGTGTTGGTGTTTATGTCTATTGGTGTGCTTATTCCCATATGGAGAGAAGAGATTGGGCTAACACCGGTGCAGGCAGGAATCATGGGTTCGGTGGGATTTCTGGGGTTCGGTTTGATGGCTCTTCCCGCTAGTATATGGCTGACTAAATATAATCCCAAGAGCATGACTTTGATAACCACTATAGGTATGGCGATTGCTGCACTTATGCATTCCTTTTCCTACTCAGTAGAAATGCTGATATTGTCCCGGTTCTCATTTATAGTCTTGGCTAGCGGCAGACTTGCCATGCAGATTATATTTATCCAACAGTGGTTTCAACCTAGGTTATATTCAATAGCTAATGGACTGGACTTCAGTATTAGGTCTATAGGTCAGGTGATACCATTACTAATTATTCCCGGTATGGTTACCTTATTGGGCAGTTGGAGACCCGTTTACGTTGGAGTTGCAATATACATGGGAATATGTTGCATTGTTTGGGTATTCTTTGGGAAGCAAAATATTAAAACCCAACCGAATTCGAACTCTGATGAACCCCAAGAGAACCCTGGTAAAGTACTGTTTCGGAAAAAGGTTCTTTGGATAATCGCCTCGTCACAAATCGGAGTTGCTGTTGCTTTTGCTTCTTTTATCACCTTCTATCCTAGTTATTCTATGGAACATCTTAGTATATCTGTCGGTGAAGCTGGCCTTCTTATGGCTGCTTTCCCATTAGGCGGCATGTTTGGATCTATATTCGGGGGAATGCTGTCTCAAAAGATTGGTAGACGGAAGCCGGTTATCTGGATGTCTGGGATAGCTCTGCCGCTACTTTATGTAGCACTGTTGAATTTGGGAGATATGTATTCGTCTATGGTTGTTCTGCTGCTGATAGGGGCGTTTGCTATGTCTTTCCCACCTATACTCTTTACAATTCCGTTGGACATGAGATTGTCAGCCAGAGAAGTTGCGGTTGCAGGAGGACTTAACAGGACACTTTTTCCTATGGGGGCGACCATGGGGCCTTTTATAGTGGGACTTGTCCAGGAATCTAGCGGATCCCTGTTCCTTGGTTTGATGTTGGTGTCTCCTTTGCCTATAACTCTTATTTTGGCCTCATTGTTCATTCCAGAGACAGGACCTAAGGCTAATAGTAATGGTCTGATTTAATCACTTCGTTTTAGTAAATGGTAATTGCAACATGATGCTGAATTATGTTAGCTTGAGGTTCTTACTAGGGCCATATATTGCCAGGAGGTTGCGCTCATGACACTGAATGAAGAAGCGGATGTTTTGATAATCGGTGGAGGGGCGTCAGGAGCTGCTGTCGCATGGAGTCTCTCGAAAGCTGGCATTAAAGTTCTTTGCTTGGAACAAGGTTCTTGGGTGGATCCTGGAATTTACCCGTCATTGGGTCAAGATTGGGAGTTACGCTTAGGTACTGACTTTAGCCCTGATCCAAATGTGCGTAAGCTCAGCGTCGATTACCCGGTTAATGATACCGATAGCCCAATAACTCCACTGATGTACAATGCTGTGGGAGGGAGCACCATTCATTGGAGTGCTCATTTTCCTAGATTCCATCCATCTGACTTTAGGGTACAGTCTCTTGATGGGGTTGCAGATGACTGGCCTATATCTTATAAGCAACTTGAACCTTACTTTGACACCAATGATGAAATGATGGGCGTTGCTGGATTGAATGGTGATCCTGCCTACCCACCCAAATCCCTTCGTCAAACTCCTCCGGTACCGTTGGGTAAGACTGGTCAGGCAATGGCTAGAGGTTTTGATACTCTAGGATGGCATTGGTGGCCGTCAGATTCGGCAATTAATACCATGCCATATGACGGGAGACCAGCATGTAACAATTGCGGTCCATGTAACACCGGGTGTTACACAGGGGCAAAGTCTAGTACAGATGTAACTTATTGGCCAAAGGCACTTGCTCTAGGTGCAAGGATCATTACTAATGCTAGGGTACGAGAGGTGTTAATTGGAGCAGATGGGCTTGCAAGTGGTGCTGTGTATTACGATGAGGATGGCCATGTTCAGGAGCAGCACGCCAAGATTGTCATCCTCGCGTGCAACGGGGTTGGGACACCTAGACTTCTGTTAAACTCTCGTTCATCCATTTTCCCAGATGGGCTGGCAAATAGCAGTGGGTTGGTAGGCAAGAATCTGATGTTTCATCCTTACGCTTTTGTCACTGGAATATTTGAAGAACGCTTGGATGGCTATATGGGTCCACAAGGATGCAATATTATAAGTCAGGAATTCTATGAAACTGATCAATCGAGAGGATTTGTTAGAGGCTACACCATGCAGTGCGCCAGAGGTGGTGGTCCCAGAAGAGTGGCTGGAGTTATTGATTGGGGGGTAAACCACCATTCATTGTTTGAAAGCAGGTTTGGGAAGAATACTACCATAGCTGTGATAGGTGAAGATTTACCAGAGGAGATCAACAGGGTTACCATAGATCCTGTGTTGACTGACAGTGATGGGATTCCTTCTCCAAAAGTTACGTATCGTATGAGTGAAAATAGTTTGAAAATGATGGCTCACGGGGTAGATAGAGCTAAGGATGTACTGAAAGCTTCTGGGGCAGTGGATATAACATTTGATCCTCTGGCTAGGTTGGCTGGATGGCATCTTATGGGAACAGCCCGAATGGGAACAGATCCCAGACGCTCGGTTGTGGATCCCAACGGAAGATCACATGATGTGAAGAATTTATTTATAGTAGACGGGAGCATATTTGTAACCTCTGGGGCTGTTAACCCCACATCTACGATTCAGGCAATAGCCCTCTACGTCGCAGATTATATAAAAAGGGAAACTGGTAGGATACTGTCGTGAATTTGTCTGCTAGTTTTGCTGTAAGGATATGCAATCATGTAGTCACATGATAGCCCGTTCTCGGGGTTTTTTTGCGCTCATCAGGCAACTTTAATGAAATCTGTTCTGAATCAGGTGATTCCATCTGACGAGAAATATCCGGGCGCCGGAGATTTAGGGTTAGTGGAGTATATAGATAAAGCACTTGGGGGTTCAGAACTTCTAAACCAGTCCCATTTGGCATTGAGAAGACTTTTTACAGATGGAACCACGATGATTGAACAGATTTCAATGACATCTTATTCAACTTCATTTGTTAGCTTGACCAGTGAGGAACAGATAAGAGTTCTCCTCTCGGTTGAGGAGAGCCTGCCGCAGTTTTTCTTGTCTCTAAAGCGCCATACCTATGATGGGTACTATACTAATCCTCAAATTCTCCAGATTGCTGGTGCTCCTCTCAGACCCCCGCAACCTCTTGGCCACTCACTGGATTCAGGAGACCTATCTTCCCTTGAATCGGTTCGATCCAGAGGAAATATATATAAAGACGTATGATACTCGGTTACTTTATCGTATCAGGGGTGATCCAAGCCTAGGAAACCCCTAGTTGCTTCTATGAAATCGTAAGGTTTATCTACAGTCACCACGTGTCCCGCTCCTGCCACGTCAACATAGCTGAAGTTTGGATTCGAATTAGTCATACGTTCTATAGTCAAATCCGAAACGGTAGGACTTTCCTTACCGCGTACCTCTAGTATAGGGTTTTGGATAGCTATGAAGCTTTGCCAGTAACGGTCTATGGATTCTTGACGTTGCATATCTGTCAGAGGATTGTTGTATAGGGATGGGTCTGCCTTCCATGCCCATGTGCCGTTTGTTTGTTGTCTCATACGATCAAGTATATCTTTTTCGAGCCTGCTATCTGTGACCCAGGGATTTGTATTCCGTGCAAAAGCAATTGCTTCTTGGACTGTTGGAAATTCCAGAGGGGTAGGTGGCCTGTTGCTTCTGCCAGCGGTGGCGGATTGATTTGGCTCAGGGCCAATATCTACGAGTATTATACGATCCACTCTATCTTGATTATTCGGTGTATAAAGGATTGAGTGCCAACCTCCCATTGAAAGCCCGACGAGAGTTACCTTTGGGAGGTTAAGAGCGTCAATAAATGAGCTCAAGTCCTCTACAAATCGGTCTCTATCGTAGCCATCTGAGGCCCATTCGCTATCCCCGTGTCCTCTTTGGTCTAACGCGTATACGTGATAGTAAGGTGAGACGGCCTCAGCGAATTCGTCCCATATGTGGGCTTGTCCGGTATGGCCGTGAAGACAAATCAGTGGAGGCTTCCCCTCTAGTCCCCAATCCAAGTATCTCAGCTTTAGTCCATTGACCGAGATGAAATGTTCCTGAAATCCTGGGTTATTCATAGTAATGCTCCTGTCATGAGTGTGGTCCAGAGTATGATAAATATTTTCACATCTCTATGGTTTTTTCTCCGCTCAGGTATGCTTCTGCCTCTTTTGAGAAAGCTACGCGACATCCAGGTCCGCAGAAATAGTAAACTTGGCCGTTATGTTCATGGGTCCCGCCCGGCGGATTTTTTATGTCGACATCCATCTTACATACCGGATCTACCTCGGTATCAATTTTGCCTCTTCCAAACATTGGTATACGCATATTCAAGACCTCTCATAATTGCTTATTACTGCTCGTATATTATCGTCTCTAGTGTATCTTATACCTAGAGGGATGGAAATTCCTGCATGGAGTCATTTGTTTAGCATTCCTTGTATATTGCCACACCCTATGCCACGGGCTGTTTCGGGTTCAAGTTGTCCGAGTATTTTCCGCCAATATAGTACCTCGCTCTCTACGGATTCAATATGTTCTTCCAGAAATATATCAATGCCGAAAAAGAATCTCTCATTATAAGCTTCTAAAAGGTTCACCCATTCTTTCTGAAGTACTCCATTTGTGTCTAGAAGTGATTCACGGTGCATGAATGGACTTATAGCAGACAGATCTGCATATAAGTTTGGATGGTCCTCCATCATTCGGACAACATCTTTAGGATCAGTCATCTTCATAGGAGTGGTTCCGACATGTGACCAGATGATGTTTCCAGATCTATTGTGTTCAAGTAGCCGTTCAAGTTCGTCTGAGTATAAGTTGTCTAGGTGGACTGCAGCCGGTACATTGCTATTTGCAGCTATATCGAGAATGTTTTTCATCTCCTCAGAATCTCCTGGAGTCTCTTCCCCTTTGCCTCCGCCAGCCTTACTTTTTTGTCCTTCGATTGATGTAGGCTCTTTAAGAGAAGTATCCAAACGCTAGGACCAGTGTCGAAGGGAGATCTCTCCAACCCCATAGAAAGTGTCTTTTTCTAGGGCGGCAGTGATTGTGTTTAAGGCAGAATCTTTACGCGGAGATACCCTGACGAAAGGAATTATGATATCCGGGTACTTGTTATATGCATCCTCTGCTATATCAGGATCATCGTGTACTACGAATTTAACTACACCAGCCTTTTGCATAACCGTTATTAGTTTTTCTATTGGGTAAGTGAAACCCCAAATCTCGAGATGGACATGTGCGTCTATGAGTGGCCCTAGGTAAATCAGATCCTTAGAGGTATATTCTCCTTTCGGTGCGCAGAGTGCTGGGTCCGAAAGAGGTAGGTTCAATATTGGTATGCTGATTGCAGCGGCAGAGGTGGGAGATGGAGTGGGTGTCTGAGGTGTCGGAGTATCTGATACTGGCATTACCTTTGGCGTGGGTGTCTTGGTCGGATGTGGGATTGGATTTGATGTTGTAGGTTGGGTAACTGCCTTGGCAGTAGAAGTGTTCTCGGGAGGAGAGTTGCTGGGAGTGCTTACATTGGGCTCGGAAGCTCTTTGAGTACAGCTTGAAACCAGTGCCACGGTGAAGATCAAGAGCAAGAATGGGCCAAGAATTTTGCAGTTACCATTTGGAGGTCTGTGCATAAGATTTTAACTGTTTGTCGTGTTTATATTCTTCTTGAAGTAGACTACACGTTGAGTTTCAAGAAAACCCAGTTTTCTATGTACTTGGTGGGCATCTGTATTGTCTATATCAGCATCTGAAGCAAGCTCTGCGCAGCCCTTCGACACTCCCCACGCCTCTATGGACCTTACTAAATCTCGGGCTACGCCGCTTTGTCTAAATTCGGGTAGGACATATATGCCCTCCAGAAAAGCCACTGGGCTATACACACAACCATTTACGTAGTCTATTCGTATTGTGGCCTCTGCGAATCCTATTGGTATTCCTTCCGGAGTTAGAGCCATGTATGCTATGAAATTCGTTCCCTTGGCCAGTAGATGTTGCATCTCATCATGGTGTTTGATTCGTCAGAAAGTTTAGAGGCTTTTAAGGA
>CAYVMY010000004.1:5980-10562 GCA_964452695.1 uncultured Dehalococcoidia bacterium | reverse complement strand
TCATGGTGTTCAGCAAGGTTTAGTCTGGGCCAAAGATTTTTTCTCATATAGGCCCAGGAAGAGTTTTTAGAATCTTTGATTTCCGCGATATTCGCCATATCCAAAATACCAATCTAGACTAAAATCATATTGCGTTGCTGTTTATAACTAAAATGAGTTTTAAGTATCAGTTTGACGTAAGGTCATTCAACTCAACTATGTGGCTTGGAGTAATACCACAGCATCCACCGATTATCTGGGCTCCATTATTTACCCACTCACGAGCGTAATTCAAGTAATCGGCTGGGCTTATTTCGTGTACCTTATGATCGACTAATGAGTGGGCGTATGCACCGATGGGGAGAGTGGTGTACTGTTTTAGCAGATTTAATCCCGGGAGAGTATCATCAACATCTGAGTGCATTATTAGTAAAGCCGAAACTCCCATGTCTTCTACTTCTTCTACTGCCTTTTTTATACTCTCCCCATTGTGTTTGCCTGCTATGCCTAGGTACATATCATCTCCAGCTTTATGTATCGTGTAGCCAACCCAAACCGGGAGACCTGTCTCAGCTGCTGCCGTAACCGCGGCCTTGGCATCTGTGGTTCTTATCAACATTTCTAGGACAAGAATATCCACGCCTGCATTGGCCAGTATATTAGCCTGTTCACGGTAATCTTTGAGGGCATCGTTATAAGATGGCGTTGAGGTTGGATCCATCATGGGTGAGTACGTGGCCATCGATCCTGCTATAGCTATTTGCCTACCAGGGTTTGCGTTTTCTCTGGCATTTTTGGCCGTTTTTACCGCTAGTTCGTTGATTTCAGTTATTTGGCCGTCTAAATCTCCGCGTCTGAGTATGTCCCGTCTTGTTGCGAAAGTGTTTGCTATTATAATTTCGGCACCAGAACTAATATAATCCTCATGTATCTGTTGTATAACTTCTGTATGGGTGATATTGGCCCTTGCAGACCATGTAGTAGGGCATAATGGGACTCCCCTTCTAGGTATTTCATATCCCGTGCCACCGTCCAAGATAATTACTTCCAGCTCTTTTAATCTGGAATGCAAAGTCTCGGCAATCCCCATTGAAATACCTCCTAACCAATTTCCTTTGTTGATTATCTCCCTTTGTAAACAGAATTAATAGCCTATTTCCTGAACTCACAGTTTTATTTAGTTCCAATTATCTTGTATATCCCTTCGTTTCGCGAGAGAACATATATTGTTCCACTGGCGTCTTCCCCGAATGATGTGATATTCAGAGCAGAGTCTACCAACAAACCATGTTCCTGTATGGTTTGTTGGTAGACTCTTAGCCCCCATATTTTGCCGGAACAAAAGTCTCCGTATATATATACTCCGTTCAGCCACTTTATTTGATCTCCCCTGTAAACAAACCCTCCGGTGATGGAACAGCCTTCAGATCTGCCATACTCCGCCACCGGCATTTGAAGATTTTCGTTTACACATTGGTTAGAGTCAAAACAGTGATTACCCTCCATGGTATTCCATCCGTAGTTTAGACCCCTTTCTACTATGTTTATTTCCTCCCATTTGTTTTGGCCTACATCTGCCACCCAAAGCAAATTCGTTTCCCGATCGAAAGAGAATCTCCATGGATTACGAAAACCATACGCCCATATCTCGTCTCTCACACCGTCTGTATCTAAAAATGGGTTGTCTGGAGGCATTTCATATCCTTGGTTTTGTGACACATTGTTAACATCTATTCGGAGTATAGTTCCTAGCAGGTTGTTCGTATTTTGCCCATTTCCTAGAGGGTCGCCACCAGCTCCCCCATCTCCTAATCCTATGTATAGATATCCATCTCTTCCGAATGCTATTTGCCCCCCGTTGTGGTTACCAGACGGTTGTGATATTTCGAGGATGATGACTTCGGTTTCTATATCTCCCTGCATAGCTTCATCATTGCTCAGTGATAGCCTGGATATAACTGAACGTCTTGGGCCGTCGGCTGAATAATGAACGTAGAAGTGTCCATTAGTTGAATATTCAGGGTCGAAAGCAAGCCCTAACAATCCCTCCTCGTTGTTAGATGTATTTACTCTGTTGCCTAGGTCCAGAAAAATTGTTGATCTGGTCGTTTCCGAATCGTTGGGGATCATATGGATTTGTCCGGACTGGTTTGTCACAAATATATGGTCAGGGTGACTAGGTGTGTGCAATATATTGGTTAGTCTTTTAAGTTCCAAATTGCTAAATACTCTCTCAAGAGTGACTTCTTTTATTGGGTCATGTAGTCCCGTTTTATCTACGCTGTTGCCAGATTGGTAATGGGCGGATCCAGACAGGTCACTTTGGACCTCTGGTACACGCTCCGTCACTGTATTACAGCCCGCCGAAAATATTGTGATCGCACTTATTAGCGCTAGATATAGGTCGATGTGTCTCATGTCTAAAGTACCTTGGATTTACCTGCTTATAGTATCTTGAAAGGCTATTTAGTTCGATAAGGTTTGCACATAAATATGGGATTAGAATTCAAGGTATAATAGTATTACTTTGATCCCAAATAAGGATCGCGTAGTTCAGAATGAAATACCCCTAGTAGTGAAACGAGTATAGTGCACGCAACGGCTCCTAAGACTACTGCCAAGGGGGCACCAAACATTGCGGCTATCGCTCCACTTAAGGTATACCCCAGTGGGGGGCCTCCGCCGGCCATCATGCTTCGGAAAGCCTCAACTCTCCCTCTTAGTTGGTCTGGCGAAATGGTGAGTATGACGGAATTGCGCGGTATCATCTGTATTGCATTTGTGGCACCTAGCAAACCAGCGGCAATAAGGGAAAGCATATACCATGGAGATAGTGCCAATAAAACTAGTGATGCACAGTATGCGAGTACTCCAAATAGAGTGTACATGCCTTTATACTTCATATCTCCCAGTGAGAGTATCAATCCAGATCCTACTAGGCTGCCAACACCGGGTGCCGCACTAAGCATTCCATATCCTGCTGCCCCGGAACCGAGCGATTCAGCGAATATAGGAAGTAAAGCACGATAGCTTCCCAATACTGTCGCTCCCATGTCTAAGAGCAAAAGAGACGTGATTACCGGCCTGCTTCGTACAAAGGTTAGTCCTTGAATGAAACTTTGCCATGGTCCTTCCTTGGTTGCCATGGCAGATGTATCGGTTGACCTTACGCCTATTATTGATACCATAGAGGCGATGTACAATATTCCGCCTATCATATATGTTAATTCGAGGCCTGATATGGCGATAGTTATTCCTGCGAGTGCAGGGCCAATTATTTGAGAGGTTTGCCCAATAGAAGCGTTGAGGGCGATGGCATTCACAAGATTTCCCCGAGGTACTAAACTTGGTATGAGTGCTGTCCTAGCAGGCTGCGTTATGGCAGTGAATGCGCTGTTCAATAGGGTCATCAAGTACAGATGCCAAACCTCAATTGTGCCGGTTAGAGATAGAGTTGATAAAATTAGAAGAAGGATTGCGTTTGTGGCCTGGCCAATTTGGATCAGGTATACACGGTTGAATCTGTCAGCAACAACCCCTCCTACTAAGGAAAGAATCATGTGCGGTCCTGCGCGTGCTAGTCCACTTAGCCCGAGCAGTAGGGCGCTGCCAGTAATCTCATAGACTTGCCACAACACTGCTGTTTGGAACAGTTGCATTCCTAGGGACGTTAGTAGTGCGGAGAATGCGAACTTACGAAAATCCCTGTAAACTAGTGAGCCGAAAGCATTACTGAGCCCGGATAGATTTAATGGCATTATAGAATATTAGAGGCTCGTTATAGCGTTAGAAGGTATCTGTACTATAACAAGCCTTCTTCCCCAAACACTTCTGCAAGAAGCGCTATTCCGTCTCGTATTGCCTGATGACTCTCATATCCAAAGCACAGTCTCAGAAAGTTCTCACCTTCTTCTGTTGGAGAAAATGAGGTACCTGGTAGGTAAGATACGCCCTTTTCGAGAGCCTTGACAGCTATGGAAGTTAGATTGGATCCATCTGGCATTCTTACCCAAAGGTACATACCTCCAGATGGTTTATTGACTACTGCATTGGGTCCCATAAATTCTCCGAGGGCCCCTAGCATAGTGTCACGTTTAGCTCTTAGTATTTCGCTGATTTCTGCAACGTGATCATCAAGGTTGTCGCGTAGGTAGTAATATGTGGCTAGTTCTGCAAATTGGCTTGTTGGTCTTCCTTGATGTAGTGCCGTGATGTGGGGCATCAGGGATTGAGGGGCTACAAGGTATCCCAAACGCATGCTTGGGGCCACAATTTTTGAGAATGTTCCGCAGTACATCATCATTTCCCGGTCGTCATACGAAAAAATAGCGGGTGAACGGTCCCCACTGAATCTCAGATCCTCGTATGCATCGTCTTCAAACACAGGAACATTGTTTTCTTGAGCTATCTTCAATATTTCACGCCGTCTCGTTATACTCATGTCTGTTCCTAGTGGGTTTTGGAAAGAAGGGATGGTGTAGATGAATTTGGGAAGCACTCCTTTTCTCTTCAAGTCGCTTATGGTGTTGTCTAGAATATCTGGCCTCATGCCCTCATAATCAGTGTGTATTCCGATCACGTTAGCATTCATGGATTTCATTAC
>CAYVMY010000004.1:5675-5966 GCA_964452695.1 uncultured Dehalococcoidia bacterium | reverse complement strand
ATCCCCCGGATTGGTAAAAAGTTGGGTAACAATGGATAACGCTACTCCCGAACCACCAATGACTTAAATCCGTTCCGGTGACACTATTATTCCTCGTTCACGTTGCAGTTTTTCTGATATGAATTCCCTGAATCCAAGGAATCCTTGTGGGTCTGGATAGAGTACCATGTCTCGACCGTGATCCTTGAGAGCCCTTCCTAAAGCCTCGTGCAGGCCATCTGCTGGAAAAGAATCTGGGTCTGGGAACCCAGTTCCAAAATCAAACTTGGGTCGTCCATTTGCATATCGCCA
>CAYVMY010000004.1:0-5665 GCA_964452695.1 uncultured Dehalococcoidia bacterium | reverse complement strand
CACCAATCAACGAATTGATACCTAGCCGGTAATTTTTGAACACCAATTCTGTAGTATCGACACCGCGATAACCAAGCTTATTTAAGTCTTTACCCGCTTCAAATCCACTACTTTTCTCAGCGATAAAAGCACTGAAATCAAAGGCTTTGTCACTCATCTTCGCCTCCCAGATTCCTCAAGATTCTGCAGTTTGTGCCATTATATCCTAGATTGCCTCAAGCGGGCTCTCCATTTTCAGTGTCGCTTGTAAGCCCTTGATAGAACCTCTTGACCGGTGACTGTATTGGACATAGACTAACTCTGTAACCTTAAGTGAAACTTTATGGATCAGGAGGTGTGCTTATGGACTTCTCACTACCATATACCGAGGAACAGGAAAGTTTTCGACAGGAAGTACGTTCTTGGTTGGAGAATAACATTCCCGAGGAAATGAAGGAGCCGGTGGACGGCAGGGAATTTACAAAGGAACAATATCTTTTCTGGCGGGCAAAACACAAAGAACTTGCCGCCAAGGGTTGGTTGTATCCTACTTATCCTAAAGAATATGGCGGCGGAGGTCTTTCAGGTGATCACGAGACAATCATAGAAGAAGAATTCACTCGTGCCAGAGCAGCTGGGAAGCCAAGCGCGGGATTGATTTTGTCCACCTTACTGGTATGGGCAACTGAAGAGCAGAAACAAAAATTTCTTGTACCTCTTCTGTCCGGGGAAAAATCTTCCTGGCAGAAATTTACCGAGCCAAAAGGTGGTGCCGACCTGGCAAACTACCAGAGCAGAGCCGTACGGGACGGGGATGACTGGCTACTGACCGGATCAAATGTGTTTGTTAGTGGTCGCCCTAGACCGGAGTGGGAAAGTGGCCCAGACTACCTGTGGGGTCCTATGATGACGGATCCAGATGCCCCTAGGCATAGGAACCTAGGATACTTTATGATTCCTAACCCTTCGCAAGGGCTTGATATTAAAGAGCAAGCCTTACTAAATGGACATGACCAACATGCTATATTCTTGGATAATGTCAGGGTTCCAGGAGACCAACTCATAGGTGGAGACCATCAGGGATGGCAGGTGACAATGGAATCGTTGATTGATGTGCATAGAAACACTTTGCTTGCTAAACGCACATACTGGATGTATCAAAGCCGGATGAGCATAGACTATGAGGGCAATGTTGCCAACGTTCATAGCAGGGAATCTGACATGCGTAATGCAAGGAGAGTCAGGGAAGTTATGGGTATGTATGCCTTTCTTGGCACACAGGAGCCAGGTGCTCCATTTGGAGGGAAGCAGGAAGTTGGGCAGCGTTCTGCAGCTGGTCAGCGCCACGCAGGAGGGAGTACTAACATTGCCAAGGTGGTATTAGCTAGAAGAATTGGAGTTAGTCGTACTCAGGAACGTGCGGCTCCAACCCCTTCCACCGCTACTAAACATGGCAGTTAGCATTTAGGACAAGAGTAATTAATATAAGAGGCCCCAAGATATCTTGGGGCCTCTTATATTTGTAATTTGATTTCGTGTTGCTGGCCTTGGCCTTATGTTTTGTATGCTACAACTTTTGCACTAATTATATCGGGACCGCCGTTTCCTTGGGGCTTTATATCGCCATCGTACTCAATCTTTATATCCGTAAATCCGGCGGACAGAAGTCTGTTAACATATACGTGTTCCTCTTCTGCTCCTGAGCAGCACCTTGACCATTGTTCTAAGTCATCCTGAAGTTCTTGAGGCATCGGTCCGAGGGTAACAATATCTGATATATGTATTCTTCCGCCATGTGATAATACCCTGAAGGCTTCACTCACCACAGCATCTTTGTCTGGAGACAGGCATACGACGCAGTTTGATATTACCACGTCTACATTCCCGTCTGGTAATGGTATATCTTCTATGAAACCCTCTATAAACTCTACGTTAGATATTCCTAATGTTTTTGCGTTTCTCCTCGCAAGATTGAGCATGTCTTGAGTCATGTCTAAGCCTATAACAAGGCCGTTTGGCCCGACTTGTTTTGCTGCGAGAAAGCAATCTAGACCGCCTCCGGAGCCTAGGTCAAGCACTCGTTCACCTGGTTTCAATTCGGCTAGGGCAGTAGGATTACCGCAGCCTGCCGATGATGCTATAGCCTCAAGGGGTATGCCCGTGAGGTCTCCAGGGGCATAGATATCTGAGTAAGCACCTAGGGATATATTCATGGACGTATTCTTGGTTCCGTTTGAAGAACTAGAGGCCTCTTCTATGGTTAGTACATTTAGTTTTGATACCTGCCTTGCCCTCTCTCCGTACCTTTCTTGTACCTGATGCTTTATTTCGTCGTTTTTGTTGGTCATTAAAGTTGTCCTCCAATGTGGCAATGGTCTAATTATAGGGCTAACTGCTGTTAGCGATCAATGATGGACTTTGTGTAAGGTGGTATGGCTCCAGCTTTATCTTGATATGAATCCTATATTATGAACTAACGAGGAAATTGATACCCTTGTAGGCCTTTCAGGAATCGTATTTCTCCAAGGTGGAAGAACCCGTGCCCGATAATGTTAGTCTGGATATGTCGTCCCAGTGTTGTGGTACGGTTATTGGAATGGAGTGGTTTATCCAGATCACTGTCTGTCATAAGAGAGAGACCATCGTTGATTGAGAGCCTCACGGACTCAACGTAGTTGATCAGTAAATTCTTGTCTGGCCTGAATTCTTCTACTTGGCTTGGATTAAATCCTGTACCTGAATCTGATTCTTTTAGGCCAAGCTGTTGGTACCAACGTTCCCGTTCCCATACACTGCGGGTGTCTTCTTGAGTTGAAGCTGCACGAAAGGCGGAATCCCCACTTCTTGGAAAGTGCCAAAGTAGAAATGAAATGGAGTTTGCTTGATCTGTAGGCCTATAAAACATTTCCTCATCGGTGAGAGGTTCGACTTCTGTAACAAAACTCCTGTATAACTCAAACATGGTTGACCGTATAAATTCTATGGCGTTCATATTGTTATTATCCTTTTGGGAATGGAGCTTACATGATATGCGCGAAACAGCACGTGGAAGCACCTGAAAGGGCTGGAGGGTTTATTGGGTGTAATTCCTTAGTGGTCTTCAGGATGTTCTCTTATTGAGATAAATACCCTCCAGTTATATTTATTCTCCCTCATATTTTACATGAGAAAAATAAAAAAAGGGGTTCGATTCCCGCATACAGGCTCTCCAACAGTGTACCATGTATGGGTAAAATATATTGCGCGAAGGAGGATTTCCATGCCGAGGGTACCTTTACTCGGTAGAGAGAATCTACCTATAGACAAACAGGATTTGTATGGGCAAATAGAGGCCCATAGAGGGCATGTTGCGAGGCCATTTATGGCTCTTCTTAACAGTCCGGATGTAGCTAACAGCGTGGCTTCTTTGGGAGAGCAGCTTCGTTATCTCTCCAGTACTGTTTCTGCCGGTGTGAGAGAGATTATCACGTTAACAACGGCTAGGATATTGAAGTGTGAGTATGTGTGGACTCACCACTGCATGTCAGCCAGTGAAGCAGGAGTGGGTAATGAGGTTGTCGATGCCATAAGGATAGGGGGAACCCCTAGACGAGTGTTGCCTAAGGATGGGGTCTTCATACAATTCACTCGTGAATTATTGGAAGACAAGGAGATTCGAGGTCCGACCTATCTGGCTGTGGAGCATTTACTTGGTCAGCAAGGTACTGTAGATTTGGTGGTGACGATTGGTTATTATGCGATGCTTTGCCTTGCGATTAATGCTTTGCAAGTGGACCTAGAAGATGGGGTTGACCCTATAAATTAGTTTGAAATTCATTGTAGGGATATTTATAGGGCTTGTAAGAGGCTTCAAGGTTGCGATAAGGGTAAACTGATTCAAGCTTTTAGATTGTGGTGCCCTAGAGGCTATTTATGCATACATGCAAGAACGGCCTCTCTGCCGGATCGCAGAGGGCCGTTCGTACAATATCTCAGGGTAAGAGATAGGAGAACAGACTTTTAGGTGTTCTCTTCTTGGAGTAATCCCCTCTATTTACCTTGCCACACGGGGTTACGCTTTTCAGCGAAAGCTCGTGGTCCTTCCTTGGAGTCTTCGGAAGCATTTAGCTGAAGGTTTATTCCAGCTTGAAGCTGATGAGATCCCTGTATTCCTGTTTGGCGCCAATACTGTAGCATCCTTTTTACACCTTGGACGGCCAATGGAGCGTTGGCTCCTATCTGTTCAGCAATTTCAATACATCGGGGCAGAAGCTGATCAGGTTCTACAACTTCCTGTACGAACCCTATACGCCAGGCCTCTTCCGGGGACATATTTTGCCCGGCATAGAGCATCAACGCTGCATGTCCTATAGGCATTAATCGCGGCGCCCAGTGAGTTCCAGAACCTGGTAGAATACCTCGCCTTACCTCACTCAGGGCAAAGTAGGAGGCGGTAGAAGCTATTCTTATATCACAATCCATTGCACGTTCTGTTCCACCCCCCATCGCCAACCCGTTCACGGCTGCTATGAAAGGTTTGGGGTTGTCTGATAAGGTACCGGGGTGCCTACGTATGTAACTTCCCTGGGCTTCAGCCGCAGCGATATGTTGATCTCGCTCCCCCGCTTTAATCTCCCCTTTATCATGCTTAGAGTTCGCATCTGCTATTGCTGCATCCCTATCTGCACGTTGTCGCAAATCCATTCCGGCGGAAAATGCCCTTCCCTCCCCGGTAATTATTCCGACATACATTTCGGAGTCTGCTGTGAAATCCGCTAAGGCCTCATCCATGAGCCGTGGGATGTCTCCACCCATTGCATTCAATCTCTCAGGGCGGTTCATCGTGATAATAGCGTAGTGTTTATCCGGGAATTTTTCATAAATTATGTCTGGTCTTCCATCTTGCGACATGTCACTCTCCTTATGCCAATACTATATAAATCTAGACATCAAGTGTCCATTATAATTATAGACCTTTGGTCAATAGAGAATCTTGGTTAGCCTAAGGGGCGCACTTCAAGCGAGGTTGTTGATAACAATTCCATAGGGAAATACAACAAATTATAAGGCAAGGCATTAAGATTAGCTTAGTAGGGAGACATCATATTGTGTAGCCATTTTACAAAACCAAGTTTGTTAATATTACTGCTGGTATTGACAGAAGGCCACTAAAAACATAGTGCCAATCTAGCAGTGCTGCCAAGATTTCTAATCCAATTAAATTAAAAAGGACAGCATTAAGAATGTGGTTTCCTAATCCCGATAATCTCATATTGGAAGAAGTTGTTACGAACACTTTTGGCAACTTCAAATGAACATGAGATATTGAGAGGGAACGAGCTTGGCTACCAATCAGTATCCCTGTTATGGATAACACTATAAGTTCTGGCACATTTACAACTGCTGTTGTAATCACTTGCAAAGCAGCCCACGGTATTCCTACGTTAAAGGGCATATCTGCCTAACCTTAGTTCCTCATATTCCATAGTGTCAATCTCCTTATTGTCAAAGCCCCCACTAAACTAGAGTGTGTTGTAGGCATAAACCTTTGGGAAATAAAGAGCTCAGTTTTTAGTTGGTTGGCTTAAGACGGGAAAAAACGTTTGATAAGATTTCCGAAAGTTAGACCTTGAACAAGTACAGAGAAGGTTACCACAATATATGCGGCCGTTACCAGAAGGTCTCTCTCTGGGGAAGTTGGTAATGA
>CAYVMY010000003.1:14144-36747 GCA_964452695.1 uncultured Dehalococcoidia bacterium | reverse complement strand
TTATAAGAAATAGCCCTGAAGACGTTGGTTTGCTTCCGGATGGTGATAAGCCTAGGATTATTGTTGGTGCATCACAATATGAAGACGAAGATGGAGCCTCAAGTCATGAGTTAGATGGCCGAGATGAAATGGGCGAGGTAACCTTTTCGCTTAGTGAAGCTTTTCGTACCCGTGCAATGTGGATACTTATTGCTGGAATAACTCTGAGATTTACATCACATACTGCAATTATGGTTCATTTGGCTCCAATATTGCAGGCACAGGGAATGTCTACTACCAAGGCGGGTGCTGCAATAGGGTTGTTGGTTTTTCTAAGTATTCCCGGAAGGATAGTAGTTGGGTTTCTGGGAGATAAATTTTCTAAACATAGGGTTGTGGCCTCCCTTTTGGTATTACAATGTTTAGCCATGGTCGTTCTTTATGTGGCGAACTCCACGTTTGCGTTATATTTGTTTATTGTTCTTTGGGCAGCAGCATATGGGGCCGGGATATTGAATTGGGCTATAGTAGGAGACTACTTTGGCCGTGCTAAGTTTGCTACACTAAGGGGTTTGATGGGTTTGGTTTATTCGTGGGGGGCTGTTATTGGACCCGTATATGCTGGGTGGATACACGACAAGAATGGTGACTATAACATAGCAATAGGAGTGTTCCTTGTCGTGACTGTGTTGTCTGTAGTATGTTTCTGGTTCTGCACGCCTCCTGGCTTACCACAATCTTATAGATTCTCAAAATCTGGTAACTAGTTTGGTGAAATTGGTCGGAAACGAATGGTATTTGACCAGATCCCTTCTGCAATTTACAGGCGTATGTTGCAAGGCCGTACTTATAGTGTTAAATATTACTTTGTAAACGGAAGGCTTGTGCCTGTATAAATAGGGCTAGCGATGAGCGATTTTGCAACAGTTAAATATTCTAAGGACGGTGATATAGCTAATATTGTTCTTAACCGTCCAGCAGTCCTTAATGCGTATAATATGCAGATGCGAGACGATATGTATCAAATTCTTTCCTCAGTAAGAGACGACTCGGATATTTTAGCAGTCACTCTTACTGGAGAAGGTGAAAGGGCTTTTTGTACGGGCGCGGATTTGACAGAATTCGGTAGCAATCCATCCAAGGTAAATGCAAGGCAAGTGAGGTGGGAGAGAGATGTTTGGGGGTTACTGATTTCTATATCTAGACCCATAGTTGCGGGGATGAACGGTTATGTGGTAGGCTCCGGACTTGAGATGGCCCTTCTATGTGATATTCGTATCGCTTCTGAAGACTGTCTTTTCTGGTTGCCAGAGTCAGGGCTTGGGATGCTTCCTGCTGCAGGTGGAAGCCAGAGTCTCTCACGCATAGTTGGTGAGGCAATGGCGATGGATCTGCTCTTGACTGGAAGGCGAGTAGATGCAAAGGAAGCGCTGGAAATGGGACTCATTCACGATATCGTTCCCAAGAAACATTTGAAAGGTCGTGTTGATTCGTGGGCGGCTATGCTTGCTAAACAACCTTCTGATATAATTAGGCGGATAAAGTATGTGATTGGAAGAGGAATGGATGGACCTATTGAAACAGGAACAGATCTCGAGCTAGTTGTTGCATCGGGATCCTTTGCTTTCGGTCATACCGGATAGTCATGAATACATGGCGGATTACTATACAAACCATGAAGGACTGGAGGTAGAAAATGAACACGACAGAACTACTGGGAATAACGTCTCTTATAGTACCCGAAAGGGAAGCAATTATATTCGATGATAGTAGATTTACATTTGGAGAGCTTGCTGAGAGATCAAATAGATTAGCTAATTCATTGGCTAGCTTGGGCGTTGGGGCCGGGGACAGGATCGCAGTTATGCAGGTAAACTGCAATGAACATATCGAGAGTTATTTTGCAACAGCCAAACTTGATGCTATATTCGTTCCGATTAACTTTAGAGCTAGGGCTGAAGAATTAGTTTTCATGTTGAATGACTCAGGGGTAAAGGCAGTCATATTGGGCCAGCGATACCAAGATATGCTTACCTCAGTACGCGGAGAATTAACGACTGTCGAGCATCAAGTTACTATGGAAGGATCGGGTGACGGCTTTCTTTCCTACGATGAACTTATAGCAAATGGATCTCCAGAAGACTTATACCCTTCAGCAGATGGGGATGATACGACTATAGTTATGTTTACAGCTGGTACAACTGGGACACCAAAGGGCGTCATGCTTAGTCACAACAGCTTTAGTTCCTACATACTTGCGAATGTAGAACCAGTTGATATTGAGAACGCCGAGCGCAATGTTTTGAGTGTTCCTCTTCATCATATTGCAGGAATGCAGGCTGTGATGGCCGCAATATATGGTGGAAGGACTCTTGTGTTGCAGAGGCAGTTTGACGAAGAAGGCTGGATGAAGCTTGTGCAAGATGAGAAAGTTAATAGAGCTATGATGGTTCCTACAATGTTAAAGCGACTTATGGATCAGCCTACCTTCAAGGACTATGACCTATCGAGTCTCCAAGTCATAACCTATGGTGCGGCACCAATGCCGTTGGAGGTTATAAAGAAGGCCATAGTTGAATTTCCAAACACTAGATTCATAAACGCTTTTGGGCAGACTGAGACTGCTTCTACGATAACTATGCTCCCTCCCGATGCTCACGAGATACGTGAGGGGGATCCTGACTATGAACTCAAGATGAAAAGACTTGGATCTATAGGTATGCCATTACCTGATGTGGAGGTTCGCATAGTTGATGAGGAAGGTGAGGATGTTCCTGTAGGCGAGAACGGTGAGATAGTGGCGCGTGGAGATAGACTTATGAAGGGATACTGGAATAGAGAGGAAGCCACAAAAGAGACACTGAGGGGTGGATGGCTTTATACAGGGGATCTCGGGTACTGGGATGACGGTGGATATATATTCCTGTCGGGCAGGGCTAAGGATTTCCTGAAAAGAGGCGGTGAGATGATAGCCCCGGAGGAAGTGGAGCAGATAATAATGTCTCATCCTGCAGTAGATGAGGCCGCAATAATAGGAGTACCGGATGTGGAATGGGGGGAACGTGTTAGAGCAATTGTTGTCATAAAGCCTGGAGCGACGCTTACGGCTGAAGAGGTAGTGGAACATTGTAGGCCAAAAATGGCAGGGTTCAAGCGCCCAGAGGATGTTGTGTTTATAGATGAATTGCCTATGAACCCTATGGGTAAAGTCCTTAAGCGTGTTCTCAGGGAGGAATATCCCGACCCTATTGCCTAATATAAAAGCCACGGCCAATCCAAGTAGTGTATAATTGTTTACCGACTCGGTAAAGTGTTCTGTGCGCGATTTGTGGTTGTATGCATTTTGCTATGCCTCTTGGTGGTTGGGGCCGGCTTTGATTTAATAGCGAATTTAATTCTTGGTGTAGTAACGGTATGCATGTCCCAGGGATCAGATACTGTAGTTGTGTTTGATGATAACCGTGAAAAAAGGAAATTTGGAGGGAAATGTGGTGAACTTAAGAATACCAGGGCCGACGCCTTGCCCAGATGATATCTTAGAGGCTGTTGCAGGACAAATGATAAATCATAGAGGTCCAGAATTTCAGGACATGATTTTCCGTATAACTGAGGGCCTCAAACGTGTGTATGAGACTAAGAATGACGTGTTCATTTTAACGGGATCTGGGACTGGTGCCATGGAAGCAGCTATCGTGAACGTTCTCTCCCCTGGTGATCACGTTTTATCGCTATCCATAGGTGTGTTCGGGGATAGATTCGCTCAAATTGCAGAGGCTTATGGGGCTAGTGTTACGCGAATGTCTGCCCCGCAGGGTGAGGCGATTGATTTGGATGACTTTAGGAAGGCACTGGTTGATAATCCGAGCGTTAAGGCTGTCATAGTAACCCATAATGAAACCTCCACCGGTGTGACGAATGACATAGGTGGCATATGCAATATTGCGAAGGAATTTGATAAATTAACAGTGGTTGACGCGGTAAGTAGTCTGTCATCCCTTCCGTTTCACACTGACAAATGGGGTTGCGATGTGGCAGTTAGTGGATCTCAAAAAGGTTGGAATGTGCCCCCAGGTTTATCTTTCGTTAGTGTTAGTGATAGAGCTTGGGATGCTTTTAGCAGTGCAACGATGCCTAGATTCTACTGGGATTTTGGGAGAGCGAAATCATATCTTGAAAGAGGTCAGACCCCGTGGACACCAGCCATCTCGATTTTTTATGGCTTGGATGTCTCTCTTGGCAAGATGTTTGATGAAGGTTTAGAAAACATCTACAGCCGCCATCTACGAATTGCAGGACAAACTAGAGATGGGATAAAGGAGATGGGCTTGGAGCTTCTTGCAAACGAGCTTACGGCATCGAATACGGTTACAGCTGTTAAATCTCCAGAAGGTCTAGATGTCAAGAATTTGGTTAAGAGAATGCAGTCAGATCACAATGTGGTGCTTGCTGGCGGCCAGGGTTCCCTAGACGGCAAAATTTTCCGCATTGGTCATATGGGATATGTTAAAGATCAAGACATAGATGAGGTTCTTGGATCGTTAGGCCAGTTGTTGCCCAACTTAGGATTTCAACAAAAAGAAATTGCAGCTAAGGGTTAAATTATGCCAAGGATTCTTGTTAGTGATCCAATAGCGGATGAGGGCGTACAACTTCTAAAGTCCTACGGTGAAGTGGACGTCAAACTAGGCCTAACTCAAGATGAACTTAAAGCCTGCATTGGGGAATATGATGCCTTGGTGGTTAGAAGTGAGACAAAAGCTAACGCCGAGATTATTGAAGCTGGGGTTAGGCTTCAAGTTATAGGACGTGCGGGGGTCGGGGTGGATAATATAGATCTTGATGCTGCAACTCTTAATGGGATATTTGTAGTTAACGCACCCACTGGTAATACCTTTGCAGCCGCTGAACATACCATAGCATTGATGTTGGCGCTTGCACGTAATATACCTCAAGCCAATGACTCACTTCGAAGAGGGGAATGGAAAAGAAGTTCGTTTACTGGTGTAGAGGTTAGAAACAGAACATTGGGTGTGATAGGCTTGGGAAAAGTTGGGTCCGAAGTAGTCAGAAGAGCGAAAGCCCTTCAAATGCAAATAATTGCTGCTGATCCATTTGTTTCAAAAGAATATGCTGATCAGCTTGGCATTGATCTTGTAGATCTACCTGAGTTGTTTGGGAATGCAGATTTTATATGTATACATACCCCACTTACTGAAACATCCAGGGGGCTTATAGGTGACCGAGAATTGTCTATGGTGAAACCTACTGTGCGTATCTTGAATACTGCTAGAGGTGAACTCATAGATGAAGAAGCCTTGTATAGAGCTCTGCAGGAAGGAAGGATAGCAGGAGCCGCTCTTGATGTGTTTTCTAAGGAACCTCCAGGTGATATACCGCTACTTAGGGATGATAGAGTAATAGTTACTCCGCATTTAGGTGCGTCCACCAGTGAAGCTCAATCAGAAGTTTCTATAGAAGTGGCGGAAGAGATTATATCAGTCCTAAAAGGCAGGCCTGCGAGGTATATCGTAAACGCACCTGTTGTTTTGCCAGAAACTCAAGTTATATTGGCTCCTTATATAGATGTTGCGAATTACTCGGGAAGATTGGCTACTCAATTGTCTCAAGGGCAGATCAAATCTATAACTTTGGGTTTTGATGGCGAAATAACCAATCACGATACTTCTATTCTACGATCAGCGTGTCTAATGGGGCTCTTGGCTCCAATAAGTGACGAGAAAGTTAACATGGTTAATGCTGAACTTCTGGCCAAAAAACGAGGCCTGAAACTAGTTGAGCGTAAGAGCCATGTGGTTGAGCAATATAATAGTTTAATAACTGTGGAAATTGAAACCTCTCAGGGTATGACAGTAATTTCTGGAACGCATATGAGATCTGCTACCCATATAGTTAGGGTGGATGATTATTGGATCGATATAGTTCCAAACGGTGGATATATGTTGTTTACTGACCACGAAGATAAGCCTGGTATGATAGGTTCGGTGGGTACTATAACAGGCAAACATGATCTGAACATAGGTTTTATGGAAGTGGGACGTCTTTCACCTAGGGGCAGGGCCACTATGATCCTAGGATTAGACGATACCGTTCCACAGGAGGCTCTTGACGAGATTAAATCTTTGGTCAATGTATTCAGTGTTAGATTAGTGTATCTCTAAATCAGATTGTGGGAGTTCCTTATTATTGGTTGATTTAACCAGTTTATTTGGAGCACTACTGATCGGCACTTTAATTGCAAACCCATTCAAGATAATGCTTAGGTATAATAGTTGGGTTCTCGATCTCAGAATTTCAGGGAGGTTTTTATGTCAGAACGAATTGGTATCATAGGGGCAGGCATTATGGGTTCTGGAATAGCTCAACTGGCGATTCAGAGTGGTTATCAGGTTACCTTGACAGATGCTTCTACGCAACAACTTGAACTTGCAGTTTCTAAAATCACGACTGGATTGGATATAGGTGTGAAGAGAGGATTTGTGGAAGCTTCGGTAAGGGATATGGCTTTAAATAATCTTGAAATTACTTCTAGGTTGGATGAAGTGTCTCAAGCCCCAGTTATTATCGAGAATATATGGGAAGATCAATCTGACAAACAAAGATTATTCGAGGAACTGGATCGTCTTTCACCTGAAAACTCAATATTTGCTTCTAATACTTCAACACTTCCTATAACTGAGTTGGCTAGAGTTACTCACAGGCCTGCTAGGATGCTCGGAATGCATTTTTTCAATCCTCCATATGCGATGCAACTTGTTGAAGTCATTAAGGGTTATCATACGAGTGATGAAACGGTTGATGTTATTATGGAGCTAGCTAGATCTATGGGCAGGAAACCCGTGCTTATGAAAGATTCTGCAGGTTTTGTGGTCAATCGACTTGTAGCCCCATTCTTGAATGAAGCTACATTCCTTTTGCAAGAGGGTTTGGCTAGTAAGGAAGATATTGATGATTGTGTGAGGCTAGGACTTAACCATCCAATGGGCCCTTTTCAATTGATGGACTTGGTTGGATTGGATGTAATATTGCATGAAATTTCTACAATCTTTGAAAAAACGGGAGATTCCAAGTATCGCCCCTCCCAATTGTTACAAACAATGGTATCTGCCGGTCAACTTGGTCGTAAGACAGGCAGCGGTTGGTATGATTATTGAGAGGTATGGTAGAGGTATTCTCTATATCTTCTTGATTTGGAACGTTTATGAATGAGAAGATCAATCAATCTCAAATCGAAGACCTTATCAGGCTACTGAAACACAGAAATAGTAGCGGCGAGTATGAAGAATCTGATTATGATCGTGGTATAGCAGCTCTAACCTTGGGTAACGCTCAGTGTGTGGAAGCGCTTGATTCCTTAATTTATGCAACCAAAGATGGATCTGTTTGGGTTAGGGGATGGTCGATACGTGCTATAGGCTTGATTCATGAGGAGCTAGGTCTTCAGGCTCTGATCTCGGCTCTAGCTGATGATCATTACTGGGTACGGGAACAAGCATCTGAAGCACTGGCTGGATTTGGAAGCGACTTGGCCGATGAAGCCCTTCGGGCTGCTCTATTGAGCTCATCTCCAGTTGGCAGGGCTTGGGCCATTCACACCATCGGACGACGTACTAAATCTGGAAATAGCTTGGACATTATTCCCTTGCTTGAAGATGAAAATAGATCCGTTAGGCTTTCTGCAATTCGTTCCCTATATAAATTGCGTTCTACAGAGGCTTTAAGGCCAATTATGATGTTCATGAATGATAGTGACGAACATATGCGGGGAGCATCTTCGTACGCGCTTGGTGAAATCGGTGATCTTGAAAGCGTTCCTTATCTGCTGAACGCACTGCATGATGCTAATGCATGGGTAAGGCGTAATGCCGCCTGGTCTCTATTGCAGCTAGGCGAATCACTTGATGTGATCGCATCTCTGATAGATGACAGCGATAGAGGCGTGAGAGCATTCGCTTCTAAGGCTGTTTTGTTGCTTAAGAATTCGCATAATGATGGCCACGCCAATGATATGCAAGACGATACTAGAGTCCGGAAGTATTCTATATAGGTGTACTTAACGATAGCGGTAACTAGCTTATTGTTTTTAAGGATAGTCTGTCTTTTTAGGATTGACTAGAGTCGGAGGAGTGGTAATGGTCAACATTTCAAGTCATTGACTGTAACGCAACTTTGATGTCTTGAGTCTTAGTGGTACAATGGCCGGATTAGGCACATTATGAATCTATCGGGTCAGTGAAAATTTATGACACTAGAGTTTAGAAACGATGATATGCCCACAGCCTACGAGCCTCAGGAAGTTGAGAAAAGGCTCTATCAGATGTGGTTGGATGGAAAATATTTCTCTCCAATAGTGGACAATGCTAAGGAGCCATTCGTTATAGTTATGCCTCCACCTAATGTTACAGGTGAACTGCACCTAGGCCATGCGCTTACTGCTACCTTGGAGGATATAATGGTCCGTTGGCATCGCATGAAAGGTGACCCAACTCTTTGGTTGCCTGGTGCCGACCACGCGGGTATTGCTACGCAAGTCGTGGTGGAACGTACCTTAGCATCCGAAGGACTGACTAGGCAAGATATAGGGAGAAGTGCTTTCGTAGAACGAATATGGAGCTGGGTCAATCAATACGGTAGCACTATAGACGAACAGCACAAAAGGGTAGGGGCATCATGTGATTGGACACGAAAAGCCTTCACCCTTGACGAGGGACCTAGTAAAGCAGTTAAGACCACATTCGTGAATTTGTTTGAAAAGAGTTCGATTTATAGGGGAGAGAGGATTATTAATTGGTGCCCCAGATGTTCTACAGCTTTGTCAGACTTAGAGGTCGAGCATGAGGAGGAACAGTCATACCTATATCACATTAGATATCCGCGACTAGATGGGTTAGGTTACTTAGTTGTCGCTACGACTCGCCCCGAGACTTTATTCGGTGATGCGGCCGTAGCAGTTAACCCTACAGATATACGATATATGGATTTAGTGGGTAAAGATGTCCTACTTCCAATTCTAAATAAGAATCTAATCGTTATAGGAGATGAATCAGTAGATACGGATTTTGGTACGGGAGCACTTAAAATTACCCCGGGTCATGATCCTGTTGATTTTGAGGTTGGGCAAAGGCATGGACTTCCAACTATAACGGTTATTGGTCTAGACGGCACCATGAACATTGAAGCTGGTGAATATGCTGGTACAGATCGTTTTGAATGCAGGGATTCGGTTTTAAAGGATTTGGCCAAACAAGATCTAATAGAAAAAATAGAACCCTATACTCATTCTGTAGGACACTGTGGTCGTTGTAACGTAGCTGTTGAGCCAATGGTAAGTAAACAATGGTTCATGAAAATGGAGGGCCTTGCATCACCCGCTATGGATGTTGTAAAAGATGGCACCATTAAGATAATCCCTGAGAGGTTCGGCAGGGTTTACCTAAACTGGATGGAGAATATTAGGGATTGGTGCATAAGTCGTCAAATTTGGTGGGGACATAGAATACCAGCATGGTACTGTCCTATATGTTTCGGCAGTCATATTCAGATAATTTTTAATGAACCATTTGATGATAGTGGAGTACTACATGGGACATACAGCGATCTTACTAAGCGTGGGTTATCTTGGGAGTATATAGAATCTCATGCTAGTCACATATTGATTGGATTAGAAGCCAAACCTTTAGTAGGTATGGAATCACCGGAGAAGTGCTACTCATGTGGGTCCACAGAACTTATACAAGATCCGGATGTTTTGGATACATGGTTTTCCTCTGCCCTATGGCCACATTCAACGTTGGGATGGCCTGATGATACTCATGATAAGAATTACTTTTATCCAGGAACAGTTATGGAAACAGGATATGACATACTGTTTTTCTGGGTTGCTCGTATGATCATGATGGGCATAGAGAATATGGGCGAAGTACCATTTAGCCATGTTTATCTTCATGGTCTTGTTCGGGACGAAAAAGGATTAAAGATGAGTAAAACTCGAGGTAATGTGATTGATCCTATAAATGCTATAGATGTTTATGGGACTGATGCGTTGAGATTTGCTCTAACTACAGGTAATGCGCCTGGGAATGATATGAGAGTGAGCGAAGGGAAATTAGGAGCTAGCAGAAATTTTGTTAACAAAGTCTGGAATGCTTCTAGATTCGTGTTGACTACGATCGCGAGTTTTACAAATATTGAGGCTTATGACAAAGTTGTACTGGAAAATAGCCATGATAAGTGGATTATCAGTCGTTTGAATCGAGTAGTAGAGAGAGTGAATCATCTTGTTGGTGATTTCCAGTTTGGGGAAGCTCAACGAGAGGTACACGACTTCTTCTGGAACGATTTTTGTGACTGGTATATAGAGATAGTCAAGATAAGATTACGTTTTAGTAGATCTCAATCAATCGCGACGGTACTTGTTCATGTGCTCCAAACTTCACTAAGGCTAATGCACCCATTTATTCCATTTGTTACTGAGGAAATTTGGCAGAAGTTAAAGGCATATATTGGCGACTCTGTCGAAATTCGTGAAGCTCTTATTGTTTGTAAGTACCCCGTTCTAGATGCCAGTGCGTTGGATGTACAAGCGGAATCGGAAGTTACATTGCTAACAGATGTGATTAGGTCGATTAGAAATATAAGGGCTGAATTTAAGATTCCACCTAACCAATATATGAAGGTTGTCATTGTGACTGCTCGTAACCAATCTACCATGGTGGAGGACGAGGAAACAATTAAAGTTTAGGCTCGAGTTGACGACTTGAGTTTTTATTCTTATGATGACCCCCCGCATGAAACTCCTAATACCGTTACAGCAATACTCCCCGGGGCCAGTGTCTTTATTTCTCTAGAGGGTTTGGTGGATGCAGCCGTGGAAAAACAGAGATTGGAGTCGGAACTGAGTGAGTGCAATACTAATGCGCAGAGACTTTCCGAAAGGCTAAACTCTTCAGACTTTCTGAATAAGGCACCTCAGGATGTGGTTGAACGGGAAAGGGGTAGGTTATCTGACCTGACCGATAGAATGGGACGGATTCAAGAATATTTAGTTAAATTCAGTCGAGAGCAATGAGTAATTTACATAAGGTTAGTTTGGGTTCTTCCTTTAAATCTTTTGCCAAATGTGTGACGCATTTTCTGATTCGATATAAAGCATAAGTAATATCGTGTGGGATCCGGCCTTGTTAGTATAATATGAAATAGTATTGCCTATTATTGGTGTGCTATAGTGTTAGAGTACTTATATTAGCTATGGTTACAATATTTTGTTTAGCATTTGGTTCACGTAAAGCTGACCAATAGTGAAGTGGAAGAGGGGAATTATGTCATATGATATCAGCGTGGTAATTGATGATTTGCCGGGGTCACTTGCTCAGGTTAGTGAAACTCTGGGAAATGCGGGAATTAATATACAGGGGTATTGTTCAGTACCTTTTAGTGGCAAAAGTTATCTTCATATACTGTTGGATGATCCTGGTAATGCTAGAAAGGCACTGGAAGCATTAGGCTTAGAAGTAGGTCAGGAGAGACGAGTCCTAACTGTTGATATGGAGGATAGGCCCGGAGAGCTTGGGAAGGTCGCAAGAAAGATAGCAGATGCCGGGGTAAATATAGATATGGTATACATGGCAACTAGGTCTAGGCTGGTGGTTATCGCTTATGACCTCGACAGAGCCGAGGCGGCCTTATGAACTGTACTACCCCTCTATGAGCACGATTTTGTCTTGGGGTCTGGATGTTACATATGGTCCTGTTTCTGCGATAAATAGATTTATTTCGGATCGCATTCCGAAATCTTTCATGTATACTCCAGGCTCTACAGTGACTCCAAGTCCCGTCATTATGGTCCTACTGTCGTATGTTTCCCAACTGTCTAGGTTTACAGCATCCCCGTGGACTTTTGAGCCTAGGCTGTGGCCCAACCTGTGTGTAAAGTAGTCTCCGTATCCTTTGTTGACTATGTACTCGCGAGCTACCATGTCTACCTCCCATCCCATAGGTAATTTGCCGTCTGTAAAGCTCTTTGATAAGAATTCCACAGCCATATCTCTAGCTCCTATTACTACTTCGAAAGCAGATTTATATTTGTCAGGCACTTCTTTTCCCACATATGCTACCCATGTCAAATCTGCAAATACTGCTTCTGGAGTCTTTTCTTTGGCCCATAAATCTATTAGCAACCAACTTCCATGTGTAATGGTTAAAGCTGAAATAAGTTCTGGGATGTAGTGTGGGTCACTGCTGTGATGATCAACGGCTACCACTGGGCCATCTGGCATTTCGAGCCCATATTCGTATGATGATCGTGTTATAAAGTTGGATACGTCTATTTCTGTCAATTGGTTTTGGACGTTCTCACTGATATATGTGAATGTATCATTAACTAAACTGGTAAGTGTATTTGCAGTTCTCATGTGAGACTCAAGTTGATTTGGTTTCCATCTCTCGATCGAATATTGCAACAAGTCAGCGGAAGAAAACACTTCTACCCCAAGGTTCTTGACCATTTCAAGGGTTCCTGCGTCTACTAGAGATACCCTTGGTATTGTGGCCATAGGGGAATACTCCATTGCTATGTTTTTAGAGTTTCTTAGTAAGTCTACAAGAGTTTCTTCTAGAGTTTGGCGACCTGTGTATCCCAAAACGTTTATGTCGGTGTGGTTATAACGACCTATATCCACGTGGTGTGCTACTAAAGTGGGGTGTCCAAGTTGTGGAATCCATAAGAAGCATGGGCGCGTGATCATGGAGATTTCACCCAGGAAATGATAAAAGACAGGGTTGATACGTTGATATTCATATATAAGCCAACCGTCTAATTGAGATAGGCCTAAATATTCCCGCGCATTACGGGCAAGTTCCATTTTTAACATAGCTATTGCATTAAGATATAATCCAACGACGTAAGATAATATCTTTTCTAACTGAATCTAATCATTATGTTCTTGTTTTCCTTGCTGTATAGATCCTATAAAGGATTGAAGCATGCTAGTAAATTCCATGGGGAAAATGAACTTAGTTGCTGATCCCATCCCTAGTTGCTTTAGGGTTTCAAAATATTGCAAGCTCATTGTTCTGTTATCCAAAGACTCTGCTACGGAATTGATTCTGGACAGCGCGGTGCTGAAACCTTCTGCCCGAAGTATTGCAGCTTGCTGATCTCCTTCTGCTGTTAGTATTTCTGCCTGCCTTGAACCTTCAGCAGTTAATATAGCCGATTGTTTTTCTCCCTCTGCCCTGTTGATCGCTGCCTGTCTCGCTCCCTCCGATTCTGTAATTTCGGCTGTCTTTATAGCAGCTGCAGATTTTTCTCTTTCCATAGCGGTTTTTACTCCAGGAGGGGGGTCAATTTCGTTGATCTCTACTTGACTTACTTTGATACCCCATCGCCCTGTTACTTCATCCATGCGCATCTGAAGTTGGTCCCGGATTCTTTCTCGTTCCGAGAGTGCCTCGGAAAGCGTCGTAGCCCCTATCACTGCCCTTAGAGTTGCGAAAGAAAGATTTATAGTAGCCACCCTGTAGTTCTCGATTTCCAATACTGCCTTATCTACTTGATCCTCCAAAACTCTGTAATAAATCACAAAATCCATATCTACTACTACGTTGTCGGAGGTTATGTATTTTTGCGTAGGGACGCGATCTACCTGTTCTCGAATATCTACCTTTATAGGCCTGTCTATGAATGGGATTACGAAACGTATTCCGGGCCCTCTGACCCCTAAGAGGTTTCCAAATCTTAGGATTACCATGCGTTCGTATTGATTTACTACTCTCCAAAATGGCATTAAGAAACCTCCTTCAGTTATTTGTTCTGGACACCTTTGTGGTTAACCCTTCATCCATAGAAATTACTACTACCTTTTCGCCTTGTCCTATATATTCTCCGTCGTTCGATATAGCACGCCAAAACTCATTCGTGACTCGTATTGTGCCTATTGGGGCTATCTCGGTCGTGACAACACCGACTTTGCCAACCAATGTCTCTATAGTTGTTTTCGTGGCTCCACCAGTAGATTTTATCATAATAAACACAATCCAGATCGCTAATCCACCTAGGATTAACGCGGCTGATAGCAATATTCTTAAATCAAGTTGCATCCCTGGCGAAATAGGGGATTGATCGAACATAATCAACCCGCCAAATAGGAAAAGCAGGAACGCTGCTATACCTAGCACTCCGTAGCTCGCTAGTTGTGTTTCCATGAAAAGTAATAAGAAACTTGTTACTACAAGTCCTATCCCTAACCAATTGACAGGTAGATTAGTGAATGCTGTGAAGGCTAGTAGAATGCATGTGACCCCCAGGATTCCTGGCACTAAGGCACCTGGAGTCAGAAGTTCTATAAATATTCCCAATGATCCTAACGCAAGGAGTATAAAAGATACGTTGGGATCGGACAGTAAGATCAGAAAACGGTGCAACAAACCCATATGGAGATTCCTGATTTCTATTTCGGATGTGTCTATGACCATTTGTTGTCCATATGTTGTGTGGGCTATCTTGCCATCTAGGTTCAGCAAAACTTCATTTATGTCGGTTGCTATGAAATCCGCTATGCCAGCGTTGTGGGCCTCTTGGTGTGAATATGACTTGCTTGTGTAGATTGTTGCCTCTAGGCTTTTCGAGTCGCGTTGTCGTTCCACGGCAATTGCCCTTATTAGAGCTGCTGCATCTTCTGTTGCCTTGTTATTAAGGGTTTCTGGTAAATCCAACCCATTACCTGCGATTGGAGTTGCCGCTCCAATGTTCGTTCCTGGAGCCATAGCCACAAAATTGGCAGATGCTGCTACGAAAGTACCACCGGAGGCAGCCTGGGACCCCATTGGGGATATGTATACTACGGTGGGTATTTTACTCTCAAGTAGAGCTGACACCATATCCCTGGTAGATGAGAACAACCCCCCTTTGGTATCTAAGGTGATTATTGCGAGATGCGCACCATCAGACGCAGCTTTGTTTAGTGATTGTTTGAGGTACCTAGCGGTTATAGGATTTATGTCTCCCGATATATCTATGGATGTCGCATGCCTGTCTTGAGAAAATACAACACCGTAACCGCCTAAGGCTATTAAGGTCAGGTATAAAGCCAGTAAGAATGTTTTGTGGGTTGCTTTCATATCATCTCCTAACTGGCAAATGCCAGATATGGGAGTTGACAGTTAGGCCTAGCCATTGGTGCATGAGGATTGGAGTGTGGTTTTAGGGTCTCTGAATGTTATCTCTTTGTGTACTGAGGTGCTCTTCTAGCCCTCTTCAGCCCGTATTTTTTACTTTCCTTTATTCGTGAATCTCTGGTTAACAACCCCCTAGATTTGAGGGCCGGCCTCACGTTCTGGTCATAGGCCAGCAGTGCTCTAGCTATTCCGTGTCTTAGTGCTCCAGCTTGCCCAATTATGCCACCGCCATTTATCTTGGCGGTTATCCCAACCTTCCCATCTGTTTCGGTAACTTGAAGAGGCTCTCGTATAACAGATCTCCAAGACTCGAGAGGAAACACATCCTCCAGTGGTTTGTCATTGACGGTGAAATCTTTGCCACCCGGGTATAATCGAACCTGTGCGATTGCCGTCTTCCTCTTGCCTGTACCATGATAGTAATGTTGTTCTGTCAACTCTGTTGCCCCCTGTCCTTGGATGTGTAAGCAGTATAATTATCTTATGGTTGGTGGTTTTGTTGCCTCTAGGACGGTGTTTGTCCATTGATCTGGGCTTCGTGTGGGTGAGATTCTCCAGCATATACTTTAAGGCGTTTTAGCATTTGCCGTCCCAGTATGGTTTTGGGAAGCATACCCCTAACGGCGAATCTAAGAATTCTGTCCGGGTGTCTCTCTCTCATTCGTGAGAGAGGTACTTCTTTTAGTCCACTCGGGTATTGACTGTGACTGTAGTATATCTTTTGTTGTTCCTTATTGTTCCCCGTGACCCTGATCTTTTTTGCATTAGTCACTATCACGTAGTCACCGCTGAGAAGGTGTCTAGAGTAGTTAACCTTGTGTTTACCTTGAAGGAGGTGTGCTATTTCTGTTGCAAGGCGACCAAGAGTCTTCTCGGATGCGTCGAATACGTGCCATTTTGGCGTTAAATCGCTTGCCTTGGTTGAATATGTTTTCATACTAAACTACCTAATTCTATTTCTTGGGCATTGGCTGCCGTCAGGTTCTCAATTAGAAAGGATTCCTTTTTGTAACTCACTTTTGTTAGGACGAGTCCATTTGGGGGAGCCACCCAGTTAGCGGCGCCAACTACACCACATTTTGACAGTAAATCGAATTCTTGTAAAGTAATGTTGCCAAGCCCAAGCTCCAGAAGTGCCCCGACGGTTCGTCTGACTTGTTGATTCAGGAATGCGTTGGCTATTAGCTTTATAGTTATTACACTAGACTCCGAGGTTATGGAACACTCAAACAATTCTCGTACTGTGCTTCCATTTACAGACGGGCCTGAGAAGGGAGCAAAGTCTCCTATACCTTCGATCGAGGAGGCTGCGACTTGCATAACGTTCAGGTCTAGAGGTCTTTTTATGTTATGGACGAACCGTCTAAGTAGAGGATTCGCTTCTCGAGAGTTGATTAGTCTGTAACGATACTCGCGTCTTGTGGCCCATCTTCGAGGATTGAAGTCCATTGGAGCATATTTAGCGTTTCTTATCCTAATGTCAGGTGGAAGATAGTGATTCAAACCTTCCATAAAAACTGATGGTTCGTGATTTACGTTGGTATCAAATGCCACGACCTGACCCGTTGCATGTACTCCTGCATCTGTACGACCTGCGCCACTAACTCTTGTACGTTTACCAGTTAGCTTGAAGATGGATTTTTCCAACTGCTCTTGAATTGATGTAGCATTATGCTGGAATTGAAATCCATGATAGTCTGTGCCTTCGTATTCTACTATCATTGCTAGTCGATTGCATGAGGACTGGAATCGTTCGGGATGTGGGGAGATATTTGAGGTCATGTTACCAATTCCAATATGGCCATAGACGCCCCATCTCCCTTTCGTGGCTCGGTTTTTAGAACTCTGGTGTAACCACCTGGTCTAGATGCGTACCTTACAGAGAGCTCGTCGAATACTTTTCTTACAATAGACTCCTCTGTTATAAAACCCAGAGCTTGCCTTCGGTGACGAAGCAGTCCCTTTTTCCCAAGAGTAATAACTTTTTCAGCTATGCTGCGTATTTCTTTGGCTTTTGCTTCTGTGGTAGTGATACGTTCATGCCGCAGTAAGTCTGTGACCATTGTCCGGTACATCAGTGTTCTGTGGCCGGTGTTACGACTAAATTTGCTACCTGATACACCGTGTCTCATGCTTCACCAGCCTGATCTTGTGGGTCTTCCTCTACGGCAGGTGACTCACTGGGTGTTTGTAGGTCGTCGGGGTCTTCTATAAATCCAAATAGGGCTAGTTTTTCATAGAGCTCATCCAGAGATTTCTGACCAAAGTTACGTATTTTTAGCAAGTCCGGTTTCTCTATTTCTAGTACTTGTCCCACCTTGTTTATATTACTTCTTTTCAGGCAGTTGATGGTCCGTGATGACAAGTCGAGTTTTTCTATTGGGGTATTATATTGAGCCATAGGAATCGTGGTACTGAAAGATGGACGCCCTGTTGAATCTGATCCAGCTTTGTCAGCATTAGCGAATAAGAATAGTTGATTCAGTAAGTTATCTGCTGCCTCTTTAACTGCATCTACAGGTGATACTGAGCCATCTGTCCAGACATCTAAAATAAGTCTTTCGTAGTTGGTTATCTGTCCTACACGGGTGTTTTCAACTGTATAGTTCACCTTTAAAACTGGACTAAAAATAGCGTCAACGGGCAGCCTCCCTATAGAAGCGCTTTCATTGCTACCTGCTGGAACGTAACCTTTACCTTGGTCAACGTTGAATTCAATTTCCAATCTTTGCTCTCCAGAATCCATGGTTGCTAGGTGAAGATCCGGATTTACTATCTCGAAGTCCGAAGGAACGTCTATGTCCTTAGCAGTGATTTCCCCTTCTTTGGACACATCTAATCTAAGCTTTCCAGATCTGTCTGCAAGTGACTTTAGACGTAAATTCTTTATATTCAACAAAAGTTCGGATACGTCTTCTTTCATATGCGGTATAGTTGAGTATTCATGGAGTACATCTTCAATCTTGACCCAAGTGACTGCAGTACCAGGAATCGAAGTTAATAGAACCCTTCGCATGGGATTTCCAAGAGTGGTCCCGAATCCTGGCTCAAGAGGCTCGACTGTGAATCGTCCATAAGTGTCTGTTTGCCCGTCATCCTGCCGTATTTGAGGCTTATTTACCACTGCCTCTTCGGTATCTAGTTCTGAATAAATCAAATCGTCAGTATTAATAAAATCTACCATTTTCCTACTACCTCGCGTAGTGCTCTACTATAAGTCTCATGTCAACGTCAGTGTCTATATCTTCGATTTCTGGCATTGAGTTTACACGCCCTGTCATATTGTCAGAATCTAGGCTAATCCAATTTGGTATAGGGCGTTTCGGTATGTCAGCAGATATTATGGAATAGATTCCAGTTTCCTTGCTGGATTCTTTCCATGTTATTACGTCGTCCACTTCCACTTGATATGATGGTATATCCACTTTTTTGCCATTAACTCTGATATGCCCGTGACGAACCAATTGCCTAGCTTGGTTCCTAGAGTCAGCGAAATTTAGCCTGTAAACTAGGTTGTCTAGTCTTCTCTCTAGCAATTCAAGCATGTACTGTCCGGCCATGCCACGTTGTCTTTGAGCTTGATCGTAATATTTTCTAAATTGCCTCTCTAAAACGCCGTACATTTGTCTTGCCTTCTGTTTCTCCCTAAGCTGTAAGCCCCAATCTGAGGAGCGCCTTCTTCTAAGAGGTTGTGCTCCCGGTGGTTTTCTACGACGCTCTACTGCACACCTAGGGGTCAAACACCGCTCTCCCTTAAGGTACAGTTTTACACCGGCACGCCGACAAAGTCTACAAACTGCATCCGTATATCTAGCCATATATGCTTCCTTTGATGAATTCCAATGCCTTAGCATCGGTTTTGATAGGTTCCCTTTTTATACCCTTCTACTTTTGGGTGGCCTGCATCCGTTATGTGGTATTGGCGGCAGGTCTTTGATACTGGTGATAGCGAGACCGGCAGTCTGCAATGATCGTATAGCGACTTCTCGCCCTGCTCCTGGTCCCTTTATATATACCTCAACATGGCGCAATCCGTGTTCCATGGCCTTGCGCGCTGCAGTCTCGGAGGCTCTTTGTGCAGCGAATGCGGTCCCCTTACGCGATCCTTTGAAGCCTACTGTACCCGCACTTCCCCATCCTATGACATTTCCCTGTAGGTCAGTTAGAGATATCAGTGTGTTGTTAAATGTTGCCTTGATAAATGCCTTACCAGATGGTACGGACTTTCGTTCTCGTCTTCTTCCTCTTTGTTGTCTGCGTCTCGTTGTCATGATTTCTCCTTATCGCCTTGTACCGGCTCTCCTTCGACCTGCTACGGTCTTCCGGCTACCCCGCTTAGTTCGAGCGTTTGTTTTAGTTCGTTGACCACGAAGAGGAAGTCCTCTTCTATGCCGCAGTCCCCTGTATGAACCTATTTCCATAAGCCTACGGATGTTAGAGTTTACTTCCCGTCTTAGATCCCCTTCCACTCGGTAATCTCGATCTATGATTTCCCTGATCCTGGTGAGGTCCTCTTCACTGAGATCCTGAACAAACGGGTTCCCTTCTATGCCGGCTTTGGATGCTATCTGTTGTGATATTAATGGACCAACCCCATGAATTCGTCGTAATGAGAAGTCAAGGCGCTTGGCGTCTGGTATGTCTATTCCTGCTACCCTTGCCATATTTTTACCTCCTGCAATTCTAACCCTGTCTCTGTTTATGTCTTGGATTTTCGCATATAACCATAACTATCCTGTTGCGTCTTATCACTTTACATTTTTCACATCTGGCCTTTACTGAGGCTTGAACTTTCATTTTTGGACTCCTCTACTTAAACCTGTATGTAATGCGTCCTCTGGTTAGATCATATGGAGATAGTTCTACGAGTACTTTATCTCCAGGTAGGACACGGATATAATTGACTCGTATTTTACCGGACGCGTGGGCCAGAACTCTGTGGCCGTTTGCAAGATCCACCCAGAACATTGCATTGGGCAAGGATTCCTTCACTGTGGCTTCAATCTGTAGTCCTGCCTTTTTAGCCATTAGTTAGATAAACCTTTCTTTTATTTGTCTCGCTCACGGTATAGTGTCAATACTTCTGCTTCTCCGTCGGTTATTGCTAGGGTGTTTTCGAAATGTGCTGACAGACTGCCATCGGCTGTTACTACAGTCCAGTTATCATTTAGAACTTCCGTTTCCCATCCACCAATGTTTACCATAGGCTCTATAGCGATAACCATACCCTTCCTGAGAAGAGGTCCTGTGCCAGGTTGTCCGAAATTGGGTATTTGTGGCTCCTCATGTAGATTCTTACCTATACCATGACCTACATATTGCCTTACAACTGAATATCCTTCAGATTCTACAAATGACTGTATCGCCCAAGATATGTCCCCAATTCGCTTTCCTGCTTGGGCTTCAGCTATGCCTTTGTTTAGAGCTTCTTTAGTGATTGATATAAGCTTGGAGGACTCTGGTGGAATGTTGCCGGCACCAATTGTTACTGCCGAATCGCCATGGAATCCACCAACTACTGCACCTACATCCATTTTTACTAAATCGCCATCTTGTATTACCCTGTCCCCAGGGATTCCATGAACAATCTCATTGTTAATGGATGTGCATATGGTTCGAGGGAATCCTAAGTACCCTTTAAACGACGGCTTTGCACCCATGTTTTTAATCTCGCTTACAGCTATATCATCCAAGTCTGATGTCGTCATGCCAGGTTTCAATTCTTTTGTCAATTTATTTATCGTTCGTGCAACAACCGATCCGGCTTGTCGCATGAATTCCAACTCGCGCGCAGACTTGATAGTTACTCCTACGTCCCTAGTTTCTATCGCACCAAACAGTTTATCTTTACCCATGGGTTTGTTAGCTAACTGATGAAAGTAGTGTCTCTCGTACTTCCTCAATACTCCTCTCGCCGTTTATCTCAGTCAATTTGCCAGTAGTCGAGTAGAACTCGATAAGCGGCACAGTCTGTTGAGAGTAAACTTCTATCCTAGTTACTACTGAGTCAGACTTGTCATCCTCCCGCTGGTATAGTTCTCCGCCGCAATCATCGCATTTCCCATTTACCTTGGGAGGGGAGTTCAATTCATGGTATGGCCGCTGGCAGTTTCTGCAGATCCACCTACCAGAAAGCCTTTTTATTAATTCTGGTTCAGATACTCGTATGTTCAAGACCTTATCCAATTTGTGTCCATGTCCATCTAATGCTATATCAAGTGATCGCGCTTGTTCTAGAGTTCTAGGGAAACCGTCCAGAACATACCCTTCCTTTGCATCCTCGTTTTGTATTCTTTCCTCTATCATTCCTATAATTACATCGTCCGGAACTAGCAGTCCCTTTTGCATATATTCCCTGGCCATTTTCCCGAGGTCTGTTCCTTGTTCTTGGTTGTGGCGTAGCAAGTCACCAGAGGCTATATGAGGTACGACCAGATAGTCAGCCAATATCTTTGCTTGTGTCCCTTTGCCAGCCCCAGGAGGGCCTAGTAGCACGATTCTCAAGTGATAATTTCTCCTTTTACTTTATGAAGCCTTCATAGTTTCGCATGAGCAACTGAGCCTCTAGCTGCCTCATTGTGTCTAGTGCTACTCCAACCATGATCAATAAACTTATAGCGGGTAGTTGAAGACCTCTTACATCTGTTAATGTTGTGGTGATGAATGGAATTACGGCGATTATTCCAAGGAATATTGCCCCGCCCCAGGTTACTCGCATAATGACACGGTTAAGGTACTCCTCGGTGGGAGGACCAGGTCGTATCCCAGGGATGAATCCTCCATATCTATGAAGGCTCTCAGCCAAGTTCAGAAGTCTAATTACTTAGATAGCATAGAAGAATGTGAATATGACTACCAAAAGGAATGCAAATATGTAATAAACGAATTTTGTAGGATCGAATAGCCGTTGCACAAAGTCCGCGGCTTGACTGATGAATGATGTGCTGGATGGGTCAACAAAGTAGCTCGCCATCAAGCTTGGGAATATCATTATAGAGAATGCAAATATTAAAGGTATCATGCCAGCTGAGTTTATCCTGATTGGCACATGTGTGTTCCCGCCCTGTCTGTACATTCTCCCGCCACGGAAAACTGATCTTCCGTATTGTACTGGGATGCGTCGCTCAGCCTCATTGAATACAACTATAAAGAATATCATGAACAACCCTATGGCGCCGAGTAGGATTATACCAGCCGGGTTATCTCTTTCTAGGAACCCCTGCCCAATCATCTCAGGCAGGGTTGCTACTATGCCACTGAATATAATTATTGATATGCCGTTCCCAATTCCCTTTTCAGTGATTAGCTCACCTATCCACACTAGAAGTACTGTGCCAGCTACCAAGGACGCAAGCACTGCAACGGTTGGAAGAAGAACATCTCCAGTTATTCCCACGCCACTTATTGCTCCACCTCTTTGCAAAACTATCAA
>CAYVMY010000003.1:9865-14134 GCA_964452695.1 uncultured Dehalococcoidia bacterium | reverse complement strand
GTCCGTATCCTTGAATGCTAGCGATCGGTATCATTAACCAGTGAGTTAACTGATTTATTCTTTGTCTACCGGCGTCTCCCTCTTTGGTAAGTTCCTTAAGCTGTGGAAACACTGGAACCATCAACTGCATAATTATGGAGGCAGTAATGTATGGAAATACGCCAAGAGACACTACGCTAAGACTTCTCAAAGCCCCACCGCTGAATATGTCCAGGAATCCAAAAAGGTCGTTTTGTCGGAAGAAATCTTCAAGTGCTTCTCTTTCCACGCCAGGTACAGGCACTTGAGCTAGGAGTCGAAATATAGCAAGCATTGCGAACACGAAGAGAAGCCTGAACCTAAGGTCAGGTATACGCATTGCATCCACTAAGGATTGCAACAATTTGGGATATCCTGATTCTTGCCCAGCCACCTGAGATTGTCTCATATTAAATCTCTACTGCCTTACCGCCTGATGCTTCTATTTTGTTGCGTGCCTCTTTTGAGAACTTATTGGCCATGACCGTGATTGGCCTTTCAAGGGATCCCTTACCAAGGATTTTGACTGGAAGGTTGGTAGTAGTGATCAATCTAGCTTGCCTCATCAAGTTTGGGTCTACCTCTTTGGCATCTGCGAGCTTACTTGATAACGACCCTAGGTTGACCGTCGCGTACCGTGTTTTAAATATATTTGTGAAACCTCGCTGAGAAGGTAGACGTTTAACTAATGGCAACTGGCCGCCTTCGAAGCTCGGGCGGGGGCCGCTTCCACTTCTCGCCTTTTGCCCCTTCATTCCTTTCCCTGAGTATGTACCTTGGTTGCTACCATTTCCACGGCCTACTCTTTTCCTTGCTGTATTTGCTCCAGGAGCTGGTCTGACTTGATCTAATCTCATTGGCCTTCACCAATCCTTACTTCGACAAGATGTCTTACCTTATGGACCATGCCACGTATATTAGGCGTATCCTCATGTTCCACTTCATGTTGTAGTCTTTTGAGGCCTAAGGCCTTGATTACCCTTACTTGGTTTCTTGGGTATCCTATCGCGCTCTTTTTCCAGCGAATTATTATTTTAGCCAAAGTCTTTCCTCTATGTTTCAGTTCTTACTTGGCCAGCAAGACCCTTTCTCATTGCTATCTCAGTCTTAGGATCTTTCAGCATAGCCATAGCCTTGATTGTTGCTGAAACGACATTTATAGGGTTGGAGCTGCCAAGAGATTTGGTTAATATATCCCTTATGCCTGCTAGTTCAACAACGGCCCTAACTGGGCCTCCAGCAATAACTCCCTTTCCCGCAGCTGCAGGCTTCAATAGAACTGTTGAAGCACAGTGTTTACCGAGCACTTCGTGTGGTATTGTTGTTCCATTGAGGGTGACCGACACCAGATTTTTCTTGGCTACTGAAACTCCTTTACGAACGGCATCCGGTACGGCCTCAGCTTTGCCAAGTCCCATTCCAACTCTTCCTTGTCCGTCTCCTACCACCACCATTGCACTAAATCCTCTTCTGCGGCCTCCAGCTACCACTTTAGTAACTCGCCGTATTCTCACAACTCTCTCTTGGAGTTGTCCTTCATCCATTCCTCTGTCTTCAGCGCTCTGTCTTGCGTTAACCATCAAAACTCCAGTCCTTCTTCGCGTGCAGCGTCGGCAAGAGCTTTAACTCTACCGTGATATTTATTTCCGCCCCGGTCCAATACAACTTTAGTAATACCCTTGTCCCTAGCCCTTATGGCTATCAGTGCGCCAACTTGTTTTGACAAATCGGTTTTTGTCGGTTTAGGTCCAGTTGGTTCGAGTGTCAAGTCTAAACTGGACGCCGTTGCAATAGTGTGCCCAGGTCCGTCGTCTATTACCTGAGCATATATATGGTTTAGGCTTTTGAACACTGCCATTCTAGGCCTATCAGTTCTTCCTGCGACTCTTTGCCTAACTCTATGATGACGTATTACTAGTCTGGCTTTACCATTCTTGCTTGTACTCATATCTAGGTTTTCCTCCCGGCAGCCTTTCCAGGCTTCAGTCTTACCCTTTCCCCTTGGTATCTTATACCTTTGCCGGTGTAGGCATTTGGCTTACGAACTCGCCTTATCTGTGCAGCCATTTCACCAACTGCTTGTTTATTTATTCCACTTACATGTATCCTGTTTGGGCCTTCTACTTCTAGAGTTATTCCAGGCAAGGGAACTATTACCACTGGGTGGCTATGGCCAACTTGGAGCGTTACGTTCTCTTCTGATTGAGTCGCCCTGTATCCTGCACCAATAATCTCAAGCGTTTTTCTGTATCCTTCACTTACGCCAACCACCATATTATAGAGTAGAGCCCTGGTTAAGCCGTGAAATGATCGATGTGATTTTTAATCTGTAGGCCGAGTCACTCGCAAATCCCCGTCTTGTTGGGTTATAACGATATCTGGGTTGAAACTTTGAGATAGACTCCACATGGCTCCGTTTACTGTGACAGTGTGGCCGTCGAGGGTGACACCAGTGCCATCCGGGATTCTTATTGGGCTATTTCCTATGCGAGACATCTAAACTACCATATGTAGCAGAGGAATTCCCCCCCTACACCTTTCTTCCAGGAATCGGATCCGGTCATTAAGCCTTGTGAAGTGGATATAATTGCAACTCCTATGCCGCCATATATACGGGGTATATCTTTTTTACCAACATATATACGTAGCCCGGGTTTGCTTACCCTATTCAAGCCATTTATGGCAGATTCTTTCCTGCCGCTGTACTTGAGACGTATTCTTATATCTCGTTTATGGTTTCCGCTTAGGATCTCGAAGTCATCTATGAATCCTTCATTCTTGAGGATGTTTGTCATGGCAATCTTGGTATTAGATCCTGGGATTACGACGGAACCGTGCTTTACAGCAACAGCATTCCTTATTCGGGTTAACATATCTGCAATAGGGTCGCTAAAACTCATAATGTGTTACCAACTAGCCTTCCTTATTCCGGTTATCTCTCCCCTTAGAGCGAGAGTTCGGAAACATATTCTACATAGTCCGAAGTGTCTTATGTATGCTCTCGGTCTGCCGCAGACATTACATCTATTATGATGCCTGACGCTGAATTTTTGAGGCTTCCGCCACTTTGCTATTTTAGAAGTCTTGGCCAATTAAAATTTCTCCTATGTTATCTCAACGTTTCCATCTCTATTGTTGGTCCACTCTTGTGAATGGCATTCCCAAGAGTTCAAGCAGACGCATCGCGTCCTCGTCTTTGTTGGTGGAAGTTATGATGTTTATTTGCATGCCGCGAATTCTACCTACTTGACTGTAGTCTATTTCTGGGAATATTGCCTGGTCCCTGAGTCCTAGTGAATAGTTACCATTTCCATCGAATGCCTTCCGGGATGCTCCTCTGAAATCTCTAATGCGTGGTAGAGAAGCGTTGAAGAGCTTATCTAGGAAATGATACATTCTTTGCCCACGCATTGTTACCATAGTTCCAATGGGATCTCCTTCCCTAAGTTTGAAACCGGCGATTGATTTTCTTGCCCTGGTGGTTACAGGCCTTTGGGCTGATATTATTTGAAGGTCCGTAGTGGCTTCTTCTACCGCCCTAGGGTTTTGTTTGGACTCCGCAAGGCCTATATTTACGACCACTTTGCTAACTTTTGGAATTTCCATGACGTTTTTATATCCAAATTCGGATTGTAACGTTGTTTTTATGTCGGAGTTGTAGCGTTCTAACAGGCGTGAGGTGGAGGTAGTGTTCTGAGTGGCCTCTTTTTCAGTAGATATGTCTGTTGCAGCCTTAGCCTTAGAACTTCTTCTAGTTTTAGGAGCAGTCGTGGCTCCGCTGTCCTTTTTCTTAGCGGGACGAGCTGCCTTAGGTTTTGATTTTGACGTAGAGGATTTCGACCGTGATGTTGCTGGGGTTGTTTCCTCAACGTTGGTAGATTCTGTATTAGATGTTGATTCCATCAATCTATCACTTCCTGACAAGACTTACATACTCTTACTTTCTTACCATCTTCTAAACTTTTATGGCCTACCCTGACTGCTTTGTCGCAATGGTTGCACACTAGCATTACTCGGGAAGCTGGGAAGGGCGCCTCCATACTTATAATTCCTGCCTGTCTTACGTTGGGGTTGGGACGGGTGTGCTTTTTTACCACATTTACCCCATCAACCACGATTAGGCCCTCCCTCTTTACAACCCGCTGAACTTTGGCCCGTGCCCTCCTGTTTTTGCCTGAGTTAACTTGGACTGTGTCATCCTTTCGTATATCCATCTACAGTACCTCCGGGGCAAGTGACACGATTCTCATG
>CAYVMY010000003.1:4143-9855 GCA_964452695.1 uncultured Dehalococcoidia bacterium | reverse complement strand
CTCAGTTCTCTTGCTACGGGACCGAATATGCGTGTTCCTCTGGGGTTGGATTCGGCTGAAAGAATCACAGCAGCGTTCTCATCGAACTTTATATAAGACCCATCTGGCCTTCCGTGAGGTGCAGCTACACGTACTATTACAGCCCTAACAACTTCTCCAGATTTCACCTGGGCAGCTGGTATGGCTTCCTTTACAGATGCCACTATGATATCTCCTAGTCTCGCATATCTTCGGTTTGTTCCGCCGAGGACATTTATGCACATTATGGTCTTCGCGCCAGAGTTGTCTGCAACGACTAATCTGGAGAATTTTTGTATCAACTTGCCTCCTCAGTGTCCGTAACCTCTGGGTTCGTGACATCTTTTTCGTTGACTTCTGCATCATCCGTTTCGTCATTAGGCTCGTTCATTATGGTAATTTGGCCAGTTTGTGGCTGCTCTAGAGAGTTGCTGCTCAATACGCTCGTGACCCTCCATCTTTTCGTCTTGGAGAGTGGGCGAGTTTCCATCACATTCACTGTATCCCCTATGTTGCACAGGTTTTTATCATCGTGGGCCATAAGTTTAGTTATGTGCCTTACGGATTTTTTATATATAGGATGACGTCGCCGCCATTCTATAGCCACTATGACGGTTTGATCCATCTTATTTCTGATGACCTTCCCGACTCTTACTTTTCTTGATGAGCGGTTCAATTTAGGCACCTGCCATTCCTCGCATGCCCATTTCAGTTTTCAGGCGTGCGATAGTCTTGCGTGCGTTCCGGAGCTCTTGAGGGTTATCCATTTGACGCGTGCTAATCCTGAACCTGATGTTCATAAGCTCCCTTGTAGAAGAGTCCAGGGCCGTCTTTATCTGTTCATCTGAAAGATTACGTATTTCTACAATGTCCAATTAATGGTCTCCTAACTTACAGCGGCTACAGTGTCAGTCCTAGTTAGTATAGTAGTGCTGACAGGCAATTTCTGAGCCGCCAGTTTGAGCGACTCTTTTGCGAGCTGCTCCGCAACACCAGAAACCTCAAACATTATTCTACCGGGTTTCACAACAGCGACCCAGTGGTCCACAGCTCCTTTTCCTTTTCCTTGCCGAGTTTCGGCAGGTTTGCTGGTTACTGGTTTATCCGGGAAAACTCGTATCCAAACCTTTCCACCGCGCCTAAGGTGCCTTGTTATGGTTCTTCTAGCTGCTTCAATCTGGCGTGACGTTACCCAAGCGACGGACGTCGCCTTGAGTCCGTAGTCCCCGAAATCTACTTGATTTCCGGTCATAGCCTTGCCGGACATGCGGCCCCTATGCGTTTTCCGGTGCTTGACTCTCTTCGGTTGGAACATTTTCCGTCTCCTCTGATTGTTGGTCGCTAGCTCCCACAGTTATCTCTATCATGCGCATTTCTTCTTCAGTTCCTTCCAGTTCTTTGGGGTCTGGAATAATTTCACCCTTGTAGATCCATACTTTCACACCGATCCTACCCATGGTTGTCAAAGCTTCTCCAAGCCCATAGTCTATATCTGCCCTAAGTGTGTGGAGCGGAACACGCCCTTGCATAACTTTTTCCTTCCGCGCTATCTCCACTCCTCCGAGTCTTCCAGAAGAAATGATCTTGATTCCCTGTGCGCCTGCCTGCATTGCTCTGTTAGCTGCTTGATGCATTGCTCTTCTAAAGGCTACTCGGCGTTCGAGTTGCTCTGATATGCTGATGGCTACTAGCTGGGCGTCTAGCTCTGGTTGTCTTACTTCTTGTACGTTTAACCTTGCTCGCTTCTGAGTTAGCTCCTCAAGCGAGCGTCTAATTTCCTCTACTCTCTGGCCACCTCTTCCAATCACGATGCCTGGCCTAGCGGAATATATGCTTACTACAAGCACTTGAGATCCGCGCTCTAGCTCTATCCTGGATATACCGGCTTCGCGAAGTTTGGTATTTATAGTTTTTCTTATCTGAAGATCCTCCTGAAGGAGAGCTCTATATTCTTTTGGTTTGTGGGCATACCACTTGGATTGCCAGTCTTTTATTACCCCTAAACGGAAACCGACTGGATGTGTTTTTTGTCCCATCTTAAGATACCCCTTCCTCGTCGACTAGGACGGTGATGTGACTCGTTCTTTTTGTGATTCTTCCTGCCCTGCCTCTGGAACGAGGCCTAATCATCTTGAGACTTGGTCCAGCATCAGCACGTATTTCTACTATTTTCAAGTCACCTTGAGACATCATATTGTTATTTTCGGCGTTATTGGCAGCCGATTTAACTAACTTGGCAATTTCTTTAGCAGCAGGGGTGGTCAAGAAGTTGAGTACGTCTAATGCATACTGAACCCTTTTCCCCCTGATGGTATCTAGTACCCTCCTAACCTTGTAGGGAGATATCCCGACGCTCTTTGCTATAGCCCTAACTGCCATTTAAATTAACCCCTCACCTGAGATGTTCGCTCTGATCTTTGTATATGGCCGCGGAATGTCCTGGTTGCAGCGAATTCACCCAATCTATGCCCGACCATATTTTCTGTTATGAAGATGGGCACATGTCTTCTCCCGTCGTGCACCCCGATAGTCAATCCAAGCATGTCTGGCATTATTGTAGAGGCACGAGACCAAGTTCTTATAACTGTCTTGGCCCCGCTCCTTTGGAGTGCTTCTACCTTTTTCATCAACTTTGGGTCTACGAAAGGACCCTTCTTTACTGACCTTGACATGCTTTCTTATTCTCCTTATCTCTTACCACGTCTTCTGACTATGGCGCCGCTAACATCCTTACGACGGCGCGTTCTATATCCTAGAGTGGGTTTTCCCCACGGGGTTTTAGGGCCAGGCATTCCTATACCAGATCGCCCTTCTCCACCACCGTGTGGATGATCTCTGGGGCTCATTGCTACCCCTCTCACATGTGGTTTTCGCCCGAGATGTCTTTTTCTTCCTGCTTTGCCTAACTTGGCATTCTTATGATCCTGGTTACCCACCTGTCCTATTGATGCTGTGCATTCATCGTGTATCTTGCGCATCTCACCAGAGGGCATTCGGAGGGTAACATAGTTACCTTCTTTAGCGAGGACTTGTGCCCCTACTCCGGCACCCCTCACCAGCTGGCCTCCCTTTCCCAAGTGCATTTCGACATTGTGAACTTGATAACCGGTGGGGATCATCTTCAATGGTAGGGCGTTGCCGATAGTGACACTTGCATCAGGACCTGATTCTATCTTATCTCCAACTTTGAGACCATTGGGGGCAAGATTGTATCTTTTCTCACCATCCACATAGTGTATCAGGGCTATGCGGGCAGATCTATTTGGATCATATTCTATGGATACGACACTGCCAGGAATACCTATCTTATTTCGTTTGAAGTCTATTATTCTCAGCTGCCTCTTGGATCCACCTCCGCGGTGTCGTACAGAGATTCTACCTCGGGAGTTTCTGCCACCGGTCTTTCGGAGTGGGACGAGAAGAGATTTCTCGGGTTTGGTACGCGTGATCTCTTCAAAGGTGTTTAACACAACACCTCTGCGTCCCGGACTAGTTGGTTTAACAGATTTTAGCGGCATATCTACACCTAAGCTCCCTCGAATATCTGTATGGTATCACCTGACCTTAGACTTACTACTGCTTTTTTCCACGATGGACGATTTACCGTTCTAGGCCCAAATCGTTTTCGCTTACCTTTTACAGTAGCTATGATGACGCTTGTTACTGTGACGCCAAAGGCGGCTTCCACGGCTCTTTTCACTTGTATCTTATTTGCCCGGCGGTCCACTTCGAACCCATACTTGTTTTTAGTATCTTGTATGATAGTACTCTTTTCGGTAATCAGAGGACGAAGTAATATTTCGAAGTTGTGCATTGCCATGTTTTTAGTCCTCGGTGTCTACGGGCTTGGAGTCCCCTCGGTGGAATCTTGGGTTGCCCAGAGTTCTTCAATGCGATTGGTTGCCTCTGTAGTTATTATCAATTGATCGTATTTCATAAGGTCCAATACATTAGTCTGAGAGGCCGGTATTGTCTTGACTTTAGGTATGTTCCTAGCTGCGAGCACTACGTCGCGGTCAGGCATGTTCGTTACTATCAAGGCTGATTTATTAGGAGAAAGTCTCCCCAGTATGTCCACCATATATCGAGTCTTTGCCTCGTCTATTTTGAGCTTGTCTAAAACAATAAGCTTGCCTTCGGTAGCTTTGTAGGATAGGAGGCAGCGTATGGCTCCCCGGTTCATTTTTTTTGGTATCTTTTGGCTGTAGTCTCGTGGATGTGGCCCAAACACTACCCCACCCCCTCGCCATTGTGGGGATCTGGTACTTCCTTGTCTGGCCCTCCCGGAGTGTTATTGTCTCCAAGGCTTTGCCCCGCCTCCAGCGACATGGCTTCTTGTTTTCGTAGCCGCGTTGCCTTGCCTTTGGTTTGCAATGTGTCCAACCGCGACTTGGTGGACCAAAGCCTGGTTCATAGACACTCCGAACACGCTGTCGTTTAAGTCTATTTCACCAACTACATCTGCTAAGATATTGTATACGGATACTTGCATTCTTCAGTTTCCTTTGGAGTTCCCGGTTATGACTAGCATACCGTTATTGCTGCCTGGGACAGATCCCTTGATGAAGAGAAGGTTTCTGGCTTTATCTATGCCAACTATCTTTAAGTTTGGCATGGTTACTTTATGGTTTCCCATGTGGCCTGCCATTCTTGTACCTTTGTAAACCCTACCAGGGGTCGTTCCTGCCCCTATTGATCCGGGAGCACGCCACCTATCCGATTGGCCGTGGGTTTTAGGTCCTCCCTTAAAATTGTGACGCTTTATTCCTCCTGCAAATCCTCTTCCCTTTGATGTTCCACTAATCCGGACTGAGTCCCCGTCGGAGAAAATGTCAACGAGGATTTGTTGCCCAACCTGAAGATCCTCCAAATCGTCTACTCGAAACTCCTTGAGATGGCGCATTGGGGCAGATCTAGTCAAATGACCGGACTCTGGTTTGTTTAATCGCTTGTATTCCTCGAAGCCAAGTTGAATTGCCTGGTATCCGTGAACCTGGCTGGTTTTCACTTGTGTCACGACGCATGGACCGGCCTCTATGACCGTCACGGGTTGCACTCGTCCGTCCTCAGTAAAAACACGGCTCATGCCTCTTTTTCTTCCTAGGATACGTTTCACTATTCTCCCTAACTACAACTACGATTTTATAACTATGTCTACGCCAGCTGGTACATTTAACCTTGTGAGGGCGTCTATTGTCTTGGAACTAGGGTCCAAGATATCAATTAAGCGCTTGTGAGATCTGAGTTCAAAATGCTCCCTGGAGTCTTTATCCACGTGAGGAGAGCGTATGACGCAGAATCTTTTGATGGAAGTTGGGAGGGGAACTGGTCCTGCAACACCCGCCCCAGTTCTCTCGGCTGCTTCTACGATTTGAATAGCAGAAACATCCAATATCTTGTGGTCAAAGGCTCTTAAAACTATACGTATTTTTTGTTGAGGCATAAATCGCTTCCTAAACTTTGGCTATTTCTTCTGCCATTTCCTTGGATACTTTTTGATAGTGGTCGAATTGCATCGACTGGCTGGCCCTGCCCTGTGTGAGGGACCGTAGGTCTGTAGTATACCCGAAGGTTTCTATCAATGGAATAAATGCCTTCACTATCTGTGTGTCAGACTGACCTTCGATGTTTTGGATCAGAGCTCGCCTGGAATTGAGGTCTCCCATGACCTCACCAAGATAGTCACTCGGAGTT
>CAYVMY010000003.1:0-4098 GCA_964452695.1 uncultured Dehalococcoidia bacterium | reverse complement strand
ACGGTTCCAAAATAACTGGACTTGCGCGCCTTACGGCCGCCTTAACAGCCATAGACCCAGCCATCTTGAATGCCATCTCTGAGGAATCCACAGGATGATAACTTCCGTCAACTAGCTTCACCTTTACATCCACTACTGGGTATCCGGCGACAACTCCAGTCTCTAGGGCTTCTCTTACTCCTGTCTCTATGTGGCTTATGTATTCCCTTGGTACTGCGCCACCTATGATTTTATTTTCGAATGTGAAGCCACCACCACCCTCGTTAGGTTCAATTTCTAACCAAACATGCCCGTACTGGCCTCGTCCGCCAGTTTGCCTGACAAATCTACCCTCGGCCCGAGATTGATCCGTTATGGCTTCCCTGTATGAGACTCTTGGCCTGCCGACATTAGCTGCGACTTGAAATTCTCGCTTCATTCTATCAACTAGAACTTCGAGATGTAGTTCACCCATGCCGGACATGACAGTTTGGCTTGTCTCGTTGTCAACCTTGACCTTAAAAGTAGGATCTTCCTCGGACAGTTTAACAAGTGCATTCGTGAGTTTGTCTTGGTCGGATTTACTCTAGGGTTCTATTGCCACCGAAACCACAGGCTCAGGGAAAATGATTGTTTCTAGTATGACAGGATCTGATTCTTCGCAGATGGTGTCGCCCGTAAAAGTGTTCTTGAGGCCTACAGCTGCGGCTATGTTGCCGGAACTTACAGACTCGTTTTCCTCACGTCGATTAGCATGCATGATCAAAACTCTACCCAACCGTTCCCTTATGCCCTTGGTGGAGTTGTACACATACGACCCAGATTTAACTTCTCCGGAGTAAACTCTGAAGTAAACGAGCCTGCCTACATGGGGGTCTGTAACTACTTTAAACGCTAAGGCGGAGAGGGCGTCCGTGGTGCCAGCGCTTCTAGTCGTTTCCTCTTGGCTCTTTGGGCGGATTCCCGTTATAGGAGGGATGTCTAGAGGGGACGGTAGGTATTCTCCGATGGCGTCAAGCAGAGGTTGTATGCCCTTGTTTTTCAATGCCGTACCACAGAGCACCGGAACTATTTCGTTGTTTAGGGTAGCATTTCTTAGGGCTTGCTTTATCTCATCTTTGGTTATGGTCTCCTCATCGAGATATTTGCTCATAAGGGCATCGTCAGTCTCTGCGACTTTTTCTATTAGCCTGTCCCTATAGGTTTGGACTTCATTAAGTATTTCAGCTGGGACAGGTCCCTCAACCGGGGAAGTATTCCCATTAGCTTCATCTTCTGCCGAGTACGTTAGAGCCTTCTCTTCAAGAAGGTCCACCATACCCGTGAAAGAGTCTTCGCTTCCTATTGGGATTTGTATTGCTACTGGGTTTGCCCTCAATCGCTGGGATATCATGTCTATAGTTCTTTGGAAGTCAGCGCCAGGCCTGTCCATTTTATTAATGAAGCACATCCTTGGAACTTGATATCGATCTGCTTGTCTCCAAACGGTTTCGGACTGAGGTTGAACACCTGCGACGGCGTCGAATACGACCACGCCACTGTCTAGGACCCGCAGGCTGCGTTCCACTTCAGCAGTGAAATCTACGTGCCCCGGAGTATCTATAATATTAATTCGGTAGTCTTTCCAATCGCATGTGGTGGCAGCGGAGGTTATGGTTATGCCTCTTTCTCTTTCCTGAGCCATCCAGTCCATAACGGCAGTCCCATCATGTACTTCTCCTATTTTATGTGTCCGCCCAGAGAAGAAAAGGACTCTTTCTGTCACTGTGGTCTTGCCCGCATCTATGTGAGCAATGAATCCAATATTGCGAATCTGATTTAACGGAAAATTCTCCATGGCTATACCTACACTACTGCGCTCAGGGTGTGACGGACGGGTGTCTACCACCTGTAATGGACGAAAGCTCTGTTGGCTTCGGCCATCCTGTGAAGTTCCTCCCTCCTTCTTACTGCTGCACCTTGGCCCCTAGAGGCTTCAAGAAGTTCCTGTGCGAGTTTTCGCGCCATTGGGGCCCCGGTTCTGGCTCTGCTCGCTCTCAGAATCCATCTCATTGAGAATGCAAGCTGCCTGCCGCTTCTGACCTCAATAGGCACTTGATACGTGGCGCCGCCAACTCGTCTGGCTTTAACTTCCAGTTGAGGTGTGGAGTTCCGTATGGCTTGGTTAAATACATCAAGCGGGTCATTGGACCCTTCGGATTTCAGTATGTCTAGTGCGTCGTATACTATGCGGCGTGCCACAGTTTTCTTTCCCCGCTGCATGACCCGGTTTATGAAGTTGCTTATTTGAATGCTATTGTACCTTGGGTCAGGCAGAATAGTTCTCTTTTCAGGTCGTCTGCGGCGTGCCAATTCGATTATCTCCCCGGCCCTGGATTCTTCTTGCTCCCATACTTGCTTCGGCCACGCATCCTATCGGATACTCCGGTGCAGTCTAGGGCGCCGCGTACAACATGGTATCTAACTCCGGGTAGATCTTTTACCCGGCCACCCCTTATCAAAACGACTGAGTGTTCTTGTAGCGTGTGACCCTCTCCGGGTATGTATGCAGTTACTTCCATTCCATTTGCCAACCTTACCCTAGCTACTTTGCGCAGGGCTGAGTTCGGTTTCTTGGGAGTTATTGTTCTAACTTGGACGCAAACCCCTCTCTTTTGAGGGGATCCATCTGTTCTCTTTAACTTATTCTTGAGGGCATTGAAGTCGTATCTCAAGGCTGGAGCCTTGGTTTTGCTAACCGACCTCACTCTAGGTTTTCTTACTAATTGATTTACAGTAGGCATATCGCCCTTCCGTTCCTTAACTTCTATATGTCAGGCGTGTCAGACGCACAAAAAGCCGCGCCTTCACGGCCAAAGGTCGACTATAAGGCCATTAAGCTCATTTGTCAACTGGCTCAGTACTAACTATATGCTCACATAACATATTTATTGTTGGCATAGGACTATTTAATCGGAACAAACGGTTTATATGAACCTGGTTTTAAGTTGACAGGACATTTGGGAATGTGCTACCATGGAAAAATCTTTTTGAGACAGAGTATCATGACGACGAAATTGAGACAAAATGATCTACTAGCAGTTATGGAGGATGCAGGTCATAGAGTGACTGACGCCAGGAGATCCATAGTCGAGTTACTGGACGGTAAGAGCGACGGGTTTTCGGCTGAGGAAATTAATCATGGTTTGCAAGGTGTCGGAAGAGCTACGGTTTATAGAACTCTAAAGTTGTTGCTTGCTTCGGGGGTGTTGTGCAAATTGATTTCTCAGACAGGTTCTCCTAGATATGCCGTATCGAAGTTTGGGCATCATCATCATGCTGTGTGTGTTAGATGCGGAAGAGTTAGTGAGTTTAGGGACTCCACTGTAGAGAGGTTACTTAAGTCTATCGAACAGGACATAAATGGATCGATAGAGGGGCATAGACTAGAACTTTATATTTCGTGTAATTTGTGCCTGTCTTCGGACATGTAGGGTGCTCAAAAAACGTGAAAACAAACTCAAGGGATAGAAAGGGCATTTAGTGAGACATAGTATCAAATATGGTTATCTGGCTTTTGTAAGAGCGTTGTTGTTACTGGGGGTATTGCTGGTCGTTGCGTGTGGCCAGGGGAAAGACCCAGTTGTCATAGGTGATGGTGATTTATCAACTTCTGTAGGTCAAGGGGAATTACAAAATAGAGATTCCGCAACAGAGGTGGCGAAAATAAGAATTGTTGCGACTACTAATATCTTGGCCGATTGGATTGAGAGCGTTGGAGGAGAAAGGGTGGAGGTGCATACGATTGTTCCTGATGGGGTGGACCCGCACACATTTAGGCTGACCCCAAAAGAAATGACGGATATGGATGGCTCCCAAGTAGGGTTTTTTGTTGGTGAACATTATGAGGAGGGCTGGATTGACAGTTTGTCTGATGTGTTGCTTGAAGATGAAGCTACAATAGTACATTTGTCTAAATATGTGGAATTACGACCATATTCGGCCGATGGGTTTGGTGGGAATGGGTTAGATGTGGGCCTTGGCAGTGACCATGAGGGTCATGAGGAAGAGCATGAGGAAGAGCATGAGGGTCATGAGCATGTAGGAGAGTAAGACCCTCAAGTTTGGCATGATCCTATT
>CAYVMY010000002.1:34116-36922 GCA_964452695.1 uncultured Dehalococcoidia bacterium | reverse complement strand
GGCGCGCTCTACACCGTACTCCTTCAGGAATCCTGTCAGGGAATGCAGTGTGATCAACAGGCTGTAGTTACCAAGCTTAATAAGGACACAGGGGCTTCAGAGGCTACATACGAATTGCCTGCCGCCTGTCAGCAGGGGCCGTGTTACCAGGAGGCTAACGGGATTGCGAATGCCGATGGTGAAATATTTGAGTCCGTTGAGGAAGTTGGAGGGTATGCCATGCAACCTTCTATCTTTACAGTTGACTTAAATAACCCTGGTAACGCCGACCACTCGAACCTAAACGGGTCCAATAGCTCCAATTCTATGGTATTTATTGGAGACGACCTCTATAGCTTCTCTGGAAACGTCATGAAGAGATATGAAGAGCAATACGGCAACTTCCAGCTGGAGAACTCGGGTGGGATGCACGGAGTCACTGAGGTTGGTGGTGTAACGTACCTAGGTACCACCATGTACCTCGCCGATATCTCTGGAGTTGTGAAGGGGACTACCCTACCAACGAATATCCCGGAACTGACAATAGTTGGCTCCTACGCATCGACACTGACTGCTGTAGCAGATAGCACATCTGTGACAAGTAGTGCTTCGAACTTCACTGTTGGTAAGATACAGAGCACTGACATAGCTGTCACGTCTCCTCTCACTGGGTTCTCGGTGTTTACGCCGAATATCACGATTGAGGGGACAGTGAATGACCCGGCTGTGGACACGGTGTCAGTTGGAGTGGATCTGCCGTTTACAGAACTGTTCACAGACAGCGCTGAAGATGGTAGCACCTCAACAGCGAAGTTTACTAAGACGGGGCTTTGGAATATCGCTTGTGATGATGATGTCCCAGGCGATGCCAAGACCAAGACTGGGGACTGTGCTTGGTACTACGGTAACCAACAAAATATGAACTACGACACAGGCAACAACTCTGGAACACTTCAGATTGCTAGTGACCTGAATGTCGTTAGCGAAGACATACAATTCTCCTTCTCCACATGGTGGGATACTGAGCCTGGTGTTCAGTACGACCGGAACCTTGTGGAGATTATGGAAGCCGGCGCTGCATGGACATCGGTCGCAGCGATACTCGGGCCGTATGACTTGGACGAGAATGGGCAACCGTGGGATGTACCTGGGCAGTTGAGCTCGGTTTCCCAGTGGTTGGGAGTGCCGCAGGCAAAAATGCAGGGACCTGGCATGACAGGATGCCCTCCATATTGTGAGCCCGGTAACAACCCACCGAATCCGGGTCCTGGTCCGGGTCCGGGTCCGGGTCCACAGAGTGGTCAGCCAATGATGGAAACAGTATCTGTCAACTTGGCACCATACAACGGAAAAACTATATCTATACGGTTTAAGTTCGATACCATGGACGCTTATGTGAACGCCATGGAGGGCTGGTGGATTGATGATATTGAGATTGGTGGTGCCGGTTTCTTGGGCGTGACTAGCTCTGTTACCCCGGTCACAGATACTACCCAAAATAATGCAGGTGTGTACGGTAGCTACTCGGTTGTATTCGCACTTGCCGAAGGTATTAACACGATCAAGGTTAACAGCCAAAACCCGTATGATGCGACCTTGACGTCCTCGAAGGAGATATCTGGATTCCTGGATACTACGCCACCGACGATAACCATGACTGAGCTGACGAGCCCAACGAAGGCGCCGACAGCAACGGTGGCTGGTGAAATTGGTGACGTGAACTTCCAGGAACTCACAATCACCCAGACTACCAGTCTTGGTACTAAGACAATCGTAACGGTGAAGACACTGCCTCAAGACGGTCTCTTCTCCAAAGTTGCTGGACTCGTAGAGGGTACTAATACATTCACTGCTACCGCGAAGGACGGAGCTGGTCTTACAGCATCTGCGAGCGTAGCGGTGGTTCTTGATACGGTTGGACCGGTGCTTACGATTAACACACCGAGCTATCCGATTGGTGCGGTTTCTGCCAGGCAGGGAGAACCGGTGATATTTAGCGTTGACGCTGAGGCCACGGGAGCTCCTGTAGATAGGATTGAAGTAGTGTTCCCAGGTAATGCGGGCACGTCCAGGTTTAAGACCTCTGCCCAGGTTCCTGAAGCTATCCGCGATCTTTGGAATATTACCGGCGGATACATGGCACCTACTAAGATACCTGACAACGCTTCCCCTGGGCAGTACTCGCTGACGATTAATGCCTATGACACGGCTGGTAACGTGACGAGCGATACAGTGGCGGCTTCGGTGGTCGCATCTCTGGAAGGGTACAACGTTAACTTGATGCCTAACTGGAACTTGGTATCCCTCCCGCTGATGCCAGATAGCGGTGACATAGCGACACTGACCACTAATACAACCGGTATACAGTCGATCTGGTACTACGATGCTACGAAGACTTTGGCTACTGGTGAGACGGAAACAGACAGATGGCTTGTGTACACGCCGTCGACCCTTGATGTCGATACACTAACGACACTGCAGACTGGTCGTGGGTACTGGTTCAAGATGGATCCAGATGCGTTTACGCTCTCCTCGCCTCTCGGGCCTGGATTGCCACATACGCCTCAGGCGATTAAGATGACGTACTCTGGTCAATTTGTGGAACCTGGTACGCTGCCTCCAAGCTACGAGGTGGTAGAGGGGTGGAACGCGATGGGCTTCCACTCTGAGAATGAGCTTCCTGTGACGACAGCGCTACAGAGCTTGGAATCACCGCAGAGGATCTGGGGTTCATTGCTCCAGTACAACAACAGGATCGTCTATACGATACCTGACAAAAAAGGCGAAGAACCGGAGTTTGAGATACTGCTGGGAGCCTTCCAGAGGT
>CAYVMY010000002.1:16260-34106 GCA_964452695.1 uncultured Dehalococcoidia bacterium | reverse complement strand
CAGAGGTTGCTTAGCACCGAGAATATGACGCCTGGCTACGGGTACTGGATATTTATGGTTGATGACGGTGATATAACTCCGTAAACAGGTAATAGCAGCCAAGGTAGGGAATTTGATAAGCTTAAACAAGTCGGCGGGGCTTCGGCCCCGCCGAGGCTTCAAGAGTACGACATACATGGGACGGGCAGGGATTCTACTCCTGGGCCTGTTCGTACTTCTGTCGACCGTATGGGTAAGCAGTGCAGATGCTGCTACACCACCGAGGCAACCGACGAGAGTGTTTGGATCGGTTACTTTTGGTGAGTCCCCTGCGCCTGCTGGAACGGTGGTTTCTGCGACGGTAAGCGGGGTCAGCTACAAAACTACAACGACTGACGGTTCGGGTAACTTCGCTTTTAACGTTCCTGCTGATAACCTGGATACTAATGCCAAGGACGGGGCCGAAGAAGGGGATACTGTAGTTATGGTGGTAGGACCGGACTCTGGTGTATCCGGAAGTGGTTACACCGGGAACGTCGGCGCCTACTCGGTGACGTTCGGGGTTGGAGCGACACCAGCCGGGCTTACGCTTGCAGTCCCTAGTAGCCAGGTGTTAAGCATGGATTCTACTGCTCCTTCCGCTCCCACCGTTGGAACACTAGTTACTTCTAATAACACGCTTAAGGATATGGACGGAAGCCCTATCTCCGGGGTTACGGTTGGGGTTGTATGGGGTGATGGAGGTAGTGACTCCGGAACCACAGATGGTAGCGGTGGTTACGCCGTAAACCACGTTTACTCGGCGGTGGGGTCATACAACATTGCAGTGAACGCTGGTAAAAGTGGATACACGTCGGCTAGCTCGACTCATTCTGTAAATGTAGTCGCGGCAGCTTCTACCGGTGGTGGCGGGGGATTCTTCTTTAGGCCTAGGCAACCTACCCCTACTGAAACACCCACGCCTACGCCTACGCCCACTATAACACCAACACCAACAGCGACCCCTATTGCCACTCCGACACCTGTAGCGGTGCCGGTGGCAACCCCGGAGGCTATTGATGGTGACGCGGTTTCTACGACAACATCGGAAAAACCAGAACTTGTGCCAGAAGGCGCTCCGACTCCGACGGTGTTGCCAATTGCTATACCAACTATAGATGTCCCGGAGGTTGGTGAGGGAATGGTAGTTGGTGGGCTTTCTCTGTCGGACGATTCGGTGGGACCTGGCGTACCGGTTAAGGTGAATTTTACGGTGCAAAATGAGAGCAAGGATATCGCTGCGAGTCCGTATACGATTACGATCGTTGTTAACGGAGAAGTCGAGACGACTTTGAATGGCACCCTTAAGGGCGGAGGTATCCGGAGTTTGAGTCACTTCGTCTCAAGGTCGGTTCCTGGGAGCTACACGGTGGCGGTGGGGGATCTTGTCGAAAGCTTTGTGGTAACTGGGCCAAAGATAGAGCTTTATGACTTGGATGTATACCCAAGAGTGGTTGAACCTGGTGGGACTGTTTTGATATCAGTACGTGTTGAGAACACAGGTTTAGCCCCCGGGATTTATAGTGCCACTATATCGGCTGCAGGGAGTGTCATAGAGACATTCGAGGGAACCTTGGTGGCGGGCAAGGCCAAAACCCTTGGTATTACGACCACCTTCTCGAGTGCCGGAAGCTATAACATATCTGTTGGGAACCTTTCTGATCAGGTGGTGGTATTGCCACTTCTGGTAGACCAGGAAATCCCGTCTGAGTTTGCTATAAGTGAACTTGCCACGACTGCAATTGATGCTGATGGAAACGCCCTAGAGCTTACCGGGAACAGCGTTAAACTTCAGGAGGACACCGCTGGGAATGCCCAGGTGGTGTTGCCGGTCGGATTAGCGATAGGTTCGGATCTTACGAGTTTTGAGGACAAAGCAAGTGGGATCACGATTAAGGAAGGCAAACTAACGTTACCTGTTCGAGACATCAATGGCGATATAACAATGCAAATAACCGGCGATATATCCCTTACGGAAGGTACTGGGAATAGTGCCGTGGCAACCCTCAAGAAGGGTACGATCAAGCTGAAGATTAGCGACCAGGTGGTTGATATGAGTTTGGCAGATCCGTCTATAGGTGAAGCTATGATTGGATTCACCTCCGAACTAGCTCAGATTCCGGATGGGGCTCAACTCGCCGTTATTCCTAAGAAGTCACTTAGCCCGGATGCGTATATTGGTTTTGAGGCACTTGCAAATAAGACTGAACTATCTATAGCTGATGTTGCTATGGTGGTTGAGGTGAACCGTACGAATCTCAAGAACGGCACTCACGTAGGATCTACGACTGCCCAGCTAAGAGTTGGCAGTGACTGGGTTAATACTGTTGGTGGGGTCTCGGCTATACAGATCGCGAGACAGGCTGACGATGGGTTTATGGAACTGCTTGAAACGGAGTTTGTGGGTAAAGATGCACAGGGTCGGATGATGTTCGAAGGTATCTCACCGTCCGGGTTCTCTGTGTTCGCGCTGATTGCACTCGCTCCGGAGTCGGAAGATTTCGCCTATTCTCAGCTCATCGTTGAACCCTCCGTGGTAGCTCCGGGTGAAGCTGTTGATATAAATGTGACTGTGTTGAATGAGGGTAGCACTGCGCAGACTAAATCAGTGTTCCTGGAGGTCAACGGGGTGTCTCAAGATGTGAGATCCATTACTCTTGCCGCCAAGGCTCAGAGCGTTGTCAGGTTTACGTTGATAAGGGAAGCAGTGGGTAACTATGAGATAAAGATTGGGGAGCTAACTGGGTCCTTTGGAGTTGGTACCCAACTGGATAAGGGTCTGCTTGGCTTCGATAACTTGGTGATAGATCCTGAGGTGGTGAAACCAGGGGAAAGTGTGACGATAACAGCATCTGTTACTAACAACAGCCAACGTGGAGGTAAGTTTGATATTGAACTGTCTGTCAACGATGTGTTGACTGATATAGCCCCTGTGATACTGGGAGCGAAGGAGTCGAAAGACATATCTTTCGTGTACAAGTCGACAGCTGAGGGCAGATACACCGTCACTTTGGATGGTTTGTCAGGAACTTTCAGTGTCGAGGAGCCCCTGACTCCTGCTGACATATCTGTGACGAGCCTGACGTTGAGTCAGAAAGAAATAGCACCGGGAGATACTGTTACGGTAACCCTTGTGCTGGTAAATAATGGTCAGCAAACAGGGACTGAGGAAATTTCTTTGCTTGTGGACGGAGATGTTGACCAGTCCAGGGAAATCACAGTACTTGGTTCAGCTACTGAACCAGTTACATTTGGAGTGAGCAGATCTCTGCCGGGTACTTATACCGTATCTGTAGGGGAATTTACTGAGACATTTAGGGTTATAGCAGGAGCTCTAGAGGATTTGGAATACGGGCTATCTATAACAATAGTTGAGACTTCTGAAACATTTGCAGTAGGTCGTGGAGCCATAAATATAGAACCGGGGCAGACCTTGGAGGTCAAAGTATCGGTGGGTAACACCAACCAGCATCCGGTTGAACGTACCATAGATCTTATGGTTGACGGTACTATAATGGAGTCCAGGGAAATAGAACTAGATGCTGGTGAAACTAAGGATCTTACATTCGTAGTTAATCTCACCGGGTTAGGACAACACACGATCTCTGTTGGAAATGTTACGCAGGTAATTGATGTAAGAGCCGAGTCTGGGATTTCATTGATTACAATTGGTGGGGCGGCCGTTGTGGTGATAATAATAGTTGCGGTTACTGTAGCTCTCGTAACCAGGCGTTCGGTCAGTCGTAATGTGGAAGGGAACGAGTCTGCAGACTCGCCTGATCAGCAATAGGATAGCAGCCACCGAGCCTTAATGGTTGTGCACTTGCTTACCAATACCTTGGGAGGTTTTGGGAGAAGGAATGCCCAAAGTCTTCTTGCTATATACACTCTGTCTGGACGGGAAGACCAAATTGGGAAGTTTTGCCCATCACTTGAACAAGGATAATGTATGGAGTTAGGTATTTTATGGATTCAACTCGTTGGGACAGCAGTATTGATTCTCGTTGCGTCGAAATACCTGGCTAGTTCTGCTGACAGGATATCTGAGGGTACTGGCCTTGGACGCTCTTTCATAGGAGTTATTCTTTTAGCTACGGCTACTTCTCTTCCTGAACTCGGAACTGGTCTTAGCGCAATACTGCTAGTGGAAGAACCTGATTTAGCGGCTGGAGATGCATTTGGAAGCAACTTGTTTAACCTGCTCATTATTGGGTTAATAGATTTGGGATGGCGCAATGGGCCGGTGCTGAATTCGGTTGGGAGAACACCTCTTATAGTTGCTTTTCTTGGGGCCCTGATTATTACCGTGGCGTCCCTGACAATGATAATTCATCACGGTTTGTTGGGTTTCGGGGATGGTATATCGTCTATAGGCATATTGAATGTAAGCCCTATGTCTATTCTGTTAATTATTATATTCATTGTATCTATGTATGTTATTTACCTTAAAGATAGCGAGAACGGGGACGATTTAGCCGGGGAGACTGATGGCATGAGATATGGATCTGTTAATTTGCGTCGGGCGTTCTTGGTTTATGGTGCCGCGTCATCTACTATGGTGGCTTCCGCGATATTCCTGGCAATAACTGGAGAGGAATTAGCTAGGGCAATGGACTGGGAGATGAGTTTCATGGGTACCCAGTTCTTGGCTCTTAGCACCTCTTTGCCTGAAATGGCAACATCTTTAGCTGCAATCCGACTGGGCGCCCCTGAGTTGGCTATTTCCAATGTCCTTGGAAGCAATATATTCAACATGGGGTTTGTGCTTTTTCTTGATGACCTTGCTTATCAAAATGGTGCAATTTGGGGGGATGTTTCTGAAATTCACATCATTACAGGGATTATTGCGGTATTGATGACCTTCGTGGTTATGGGTGGGATGCTAGTGAGATCCCGTGGTAGGCTCATGAGAGTTTGGACCTTAGACGGTTTTTCCATCACCTTACTATACATAATCAGCAGTATTCTTATTTTTCGATTAGGATAAGAAAGATAGTATGGTCGAGATGGTTAGTATCGGAGGACTGTTAAACTGAAATAGACGGTAATATAACCGTGATGTACACACCTATAAATTGTGTTAGGGATTGACGATGTACACCCTATGAAATAGAATATATGTGCCTAGAAAGGCCTGTAGGTGAGGGAGACGCGTACAGGATTAACTCCTCTGGGTAATAAAAAATCGGAGGTTCGGCATGACCAGTTGGAGTGCACCGAAGAGTGACAAATCAGGTTTCGAGAGGACTCCTATGCCGGGATGGCCTCATAAAGAATTGCTTTATGAAACGACGGATAACGGTCGTATAGCAATCTTCACCATCAATCGCCCAGAGAGAATGAACTCCAGTGACCCAGAAATGGGAAAGAGGTGGTTTGATGCATGGACTCAGTTTGCAGAGGATGACGAGCAGTGGGTAGCGATTGTTACCGGAGCAGGTGACAGAGCTTTCTCTGCTGGTCAAGATCTGAAAATAAGGGATGAGAGGGAAAAGGCGGCCGGGGAAGGCCAGGCTCCTTCTGATATGGGCACTCGTGTTCCATATGCAGTACAACCTCTAGGTCCTAAACTGAATTGCTGGAAACCGACTATAGCAGCCATAAATGGCTACGCAATAGCTGGAGGTTGGTCCACTGCCCAGCAGTGCACCTTCCGAATTGCAGCCGACCACGCCACTATGAACATTGCAGAAGCGCGATGGAATCAGGGTGCGGGGTTCGTTGCTTGGCTTCCGAGACTTATAGGAATCCCTCATGCCTTGGAAGTATGTCTCATGGCTGATAGGCGCTTAAGCGCCCAGAGAGCCTACGAGATAGGGTTCGTTAACAAAGTAGTTCCCCTGGATGATCTCATGGACGAGGCGGTTGACTGGGCAAGGACCATTGTTAATATGGCTCCAAGGGCGATTCGCAACTTCCATCAGATGGCTTACGAGTGCTGGGGTCGGTCGATTCCCGAAGCACAGGCGTTTGCGTCAGCCCTCGAGTATAATCTGCGTGGGATGAATGACTCGAAGGAAGGACCTCGAGCATTTGCCGAGAAACGAGCCGCTCAGTTTACAAATAGCTAAACGAGCCTATAGGTGAGTTTATAAGAGGCAACCTCTCTGCTATGGGGGGTTGCCTCTTAGGTTTTATGTACTAGTAGTTTCATGTCTTTGTGATTTTAGAGGCATTGCTATCTATCTTCATTAATAATTCGAGTGTAACTGAGGATTGGAATAACTTGGTGACTGTTTTTCAATGTTAGAAATCTTTCTGGATATAGTTTTGCCAGTATTCCTTATGGCTGGTGCTGGCGCTGCTGTGAGGGCGTTTCGTAAGATATCAGTGGAGCCTATCAGCTACGTGACGCTTTATATCTTTTCTCCTTGTCTTGCTTTTCATTCTTTAGCCAATACGACTCTTCCTAGAGAAGAACTTATCAAAATTGCGCTATTCGCTGTGGTGTTGGCGACATCCACTTATATATTGTCAATAATAGTAGCCCGCGGTATGAAACTCGACAGGGAAACGAAAAGTGCTTTTCTTCTGACTAATCTTTTTATGAACTCTGGGAATTACGGCCTGCCTGTTGCAATATTTGCATTTGGGCAAGAGGGATTGGATCGCGCACTCGTGTTTTTCGTAGCTCAATTTGCGTTGGCCGGCACTTTAGCGGTTTTTATTGCTTCTAGCAGCCAGCTTAATGTGAAGGGTTCCTTGATTTCCATTATGCGGGTGCCCCTTATATATGCGTCCGTTGCTGGTGTGGCTGTCAACTTGCTGGGTGTGGATTTGCCAGTTTTGTTGGGGGGGCCAATAAGGATTCTGGGAGAGGCAGCTGTCCCGTCTATGTTGATTGTTTTGGGGATTCAACTTGCTGAGCCTTTTTCGATTGGGAGACCGATCGTACTGTTTGCAACATGCTTTATAAGATTAATCGTAGCAGGTGGAATTGCCTACATACTGACGCTGCTATTTGGATTTGGGGATGTGACTCAGAAAGTACTTATCGTTATTGCTTCTATGCCTACTGCAGTTTTGACTATTATCGTAGCGACGGAGTTCAAGGTGCGACCCAACTTCGTTACGAGTACCGTAGTTGTGAGCACTTTAGTTAGCTTGTTTACCCTTACTATGATACTTTCACTAATAGAACGATTCTTATAGGAAACGGCGCGGGCGCTGATATTGTCCTAGTCTACAAACTCTACTTGAGGATTTACGAAGAATATAGGTAAATTGAGTTTTCGTAGTTCTGGTTCGATCTGGGTGCGGTCTCCAACTACAAGAATCATGAGGGAGTCTTTCTTGAGATGTTTTCGCGCAGCGGTTTGTACTTGATCTAAGGTTATAGAGTCTAGCCTTTCTGTATATGTATTGTAGTAATCATCCGGAAGATCAAAGTAAACAAGTTGGGCTAGATGGTCTAGGACTTGCCCGTTAGTTTCAAAAGCGGCCGGGAATTGCCTTATTAAGGCTTCTTTTGAGGCTATAAATTCCTCCTCGGTGATTTCCAGGTCACCGGCCATCCCATTAAATTCCTTTATATTTTCCTCTACAGATTCCCTGGTTACGTTGGTTTGCACTCCACCACCAGTCAAGATTAGAGAGGACTGTTCGTGCCATTCTATCCATGATCTGTATCCGTAACTGTAGCCTTTGTCTTGTCTCAGGTTCATATTAAGACGGGCTGTGAATTGGCCTCCAAATATGTGATTTAGTACAGATAGGGCGAGATAGTCTGGGTGATGGGCTGCCACTCCGATGTGGCCAGCCCTTATCACTGATTGAGCAGCCCCGGGTTTGTTGAGCAAATATATGGTATTGGAGTCTAACATCAAACTATTACTAGGTTGTTCTGGTGGTGTGTGCTTTTCCTTGGAAGTTGGCCATGTTCCAAAATATTTTTGCGCTTGGGATTTTAGATCCCCGATAGATATATCTCCAACAGCTATAAGTGTAGCAATGGCAGGATCAAAGGTTTTCAGGTAGTGCTCAGACAGTTTGTCTCTTGTTATGTTTTGTATTGTATATTCGTCACCAGTGATCGGGTGGCCGTATGGGCTGTCATGGCCGTATAGTAGAGCTGGTGCCGTTCTGGCTGCTAGGGAATTGGCATCATCCTTGACCCTCTTGAGTGAGGTTGTTCTGTCAGTTGATAATCTGTCGACTTCTTGTTGTGGAAAAGTCGGATTAAGGATAACGTCTGACATTAACTCCAGGGCTGCATCAGAATGTTTGGATAGGGTTTCAGTTGCGAACAGAGTTCTTTCTCTTCCTGTCATTCCTGAGAGTTGGCTGCCTATGAATTCAAATTCGTCGGATATATCACTGGTGGTTCTCTTTTGGGTTCCCTCCTGAACCATGGCGTTTGTAAAGGAACTCAATCCTGGCGAATCAACGGGATCCATGGATGCTCCAGTTCTCAGTACCATACCCAGTGCTATCGAAGGCAAGCCCCTTTTCTCGAGGAGGAGAAGGTTTAGTCCATTAGGCAATTTATCTCTCTGGGGTGTAGGTGGAGAGAATGATGGGGTTGGCTTGGCAGAGGGCTGTATTGTCCGGTCTACGTCGGATTGAGATGCTTTAAGAGATGGTTCTGGAAGAACAGTTACACGTACGTGCCTATTTGTGAAATATTGATTTGCCACCCTTGACACATCTTCAGACCTTACTGCCATGAATCTTTCAGAGTCAGTGTTTATACCATCTGGATCGCCTTTGAAAACATTAAAGAAATTGAGGCGGTTTGCCTTACCACCAAATCCTCCAATACTTGCCATTTGTCTAACTTGTCTCATTTCTATTTTGTTCTTGATCCGCTGCATTTCCCTTGGGGAAGGAGGAGTGCTTTGTAGTTGAGCGATTTCGGCGTGTATTGTTTCTTCAATTTGTTGTATATTTTGCCCTTCCGAAGCGGTTGCTACTACCTCGAAGTCACCTGCTATCTCGGATGGCGAGTGAAAAGCATTTACGCTCTGAGCTATACGCTGTTTGTAAACTAGTGATCTATATAGTCTAGAGCTTCTACCATCAGCTAATATGCTTGCGAGAACTGATTGTGGAGCTTCGTCTGGACTAAATCTTGGGACTGACGGCCTAGTCAGACAGAGCCTTGGGAGTAGTACCTTATCGTAAGTTACATTATCAACGAATCCGTCTAGACCTGAATCTGTTTGCTTGAATCTCGAAATATTTTCTCCTGGGTTGAGATCTCCGAAATACTTATTCACAAGATCTATGGCCATGTTTTCCTGGAAATCTCCCGCAAGGGCTATACTAGCATTAGAGGGATGATAGAATCGCAAGAAAAAAGATCGAGCGTCCTCTAGGGTAGCTATATCAAGATCTTCGTGAAATCCTATAGTAGGCCAGTGGTTAGGGTGAGGTGCTGGATATAGAGATCCCTGTAGTGGGAGCGTTGTCATTCCGTACGGTTGGGTCTCATAGCTTTGCCTTCTCTCGTTTTTCACGACGTCGCGCTGCACATCAAAACTCTTCTGATCCATGGCATCGAGTAGGAATCCCATTCTGTCTGCTTCAAGCCATAGGGCCAACTCTAGATGATTGGATGGTAAGTCTTCCCAGTAGTTGGTCCTGTCTGTTGTTGTAGATCCGTTAAGGTTCGCTCCGACCTTCTGCAGCGGCTCGAAGTGACTGCGGTTATGATGCTTGGAACCCTCAAACATTATATGTTCGAACAGATGGGCATACCCAGTTTTTCCTGGTTCTTCATCTTTGGACCCAACGTGATACCACACGTTTACGGATACTACTGGCAGGCTGTTATCTTGGTGCAGTATGACGTCCAATCCGTTTGGAAGGGTAAATTTGTTAAAAGAAATAGATTTCATGTAATGGTCCACACTCTCATTTTATGGTTAGCTAGATGGCTCACTCAATACATCTAGATTATACCCTGCATGGACTAATATGCGCTATTCGACTGTAATGTTGGTCTTATGATTACTTCGTGGAGGCTTGGCCAATAGAGCCACAGGTATTGCTAGGGCTGATATGGCGACCAATATATATAATGCAATCAGATAAGATTCGGTTAGGTCGAATACTACCCCTAACAAAACCGGAGATGTCATTCCGGCTATTACTGTGACGCTTTGGGTTAGCCCCTGGAGGGCTCCAAAATTCTTAGGACCAAAATACATACTCACCAACACGCTTCTTGCCGGTATCATTCCTCCAAATGCTGTTCCGTAGAGTAATGCGAAAGGGAAAATTTGCCAGTAGGAGTTCAAGTTGGCCAGCACTAGGATGCCAACTGCCATACAAGCCAGTAGTCCCGACAGGATGAGTCTTGGATCCACGTAGTCCATTGCCCAGCCGCCTCCTAATCTACCGAACACACTTAGTACTGTGTAGATGGCCAGGACAGATGCTGCTTCTGTAGAAGAAAACCCTATGGTTTGGAGATATGGTATAAGGTGTACTATTAGTCCGCTTACTCCCATAGTTTGTGCACCGAATACTAGGGCTAATATCCAAAATGCTTTGGTTTTAAGTGCATCTAGAATAGTCATGCTCTCTTCGGTTATGTGTGAGTTGCCTTTATCCGATTGGGAATTATTTACTGAGGGTTGCTCTGATATTTGGTTATCTCCATCTGGCACTTGTCCGTATAATTCCGGTTTGGATCTAAATACCATACCCAAAGGTATGCATATAATCCATGTGGCGATTCCCAATATAAAGAAAGCTGGTCTCCACCCTAAACCTTCTACCAGCCATACCACCACAATTAACAGTGGACCACTTAGAACAGCTCCGGAAGATCCAATACCTAGAGCACGGCCCCTTAATCTCCTAAACCATTGAACGATTGCCCAATTTCTGGGTATACCGACTGATGCACTTATTCCTAAAGATACTAGTAGAACGCATACATAGAACATCCATATTGACTGGAGAAAGCTGAGCATAATTAATCCAGATCCAGATAGTATGGCACCAAAAAGTACGATGGGCCTTGGTCCAAATCTGTCCACAAGAAAACCTTCAACTGGTGAGGCTATGCTGCCTTCTAGTCTCTGCAGGGCGAATGCGCCTGATATTACGGCTCTGCTCCAGCCGAAGGTTTCTACGATAGGCGTGAAGAACACTTGCATTCCATAAACCCAAGCCATGCTGACCCATAGGTGTATGCCCATCCCTGCGGCCACAATGTACCATCCGTAGAATATCTTGGGTCTAAGCGAGAGTTTATTTCTTTGAAGCAGTTTTGGAATCATGTGTGTTTACATATTTAGATAAGTGAGATCTATTTACCTTAGGTAGTCGGGAGCGCAATCAACATTATAATACTCTGCCTAAAACACGCAGTTACTTTATATTACATCTTGAAGAGAATCTTGTTACATAGGATATAGCCGTACGCTGTAAAAAGAAACACCGTCTCGTGATTGTAGGGATGTAGCACAATATATCTAGTTATTGTTCACTGCGGAAAATGGCAATTAATTAGATACCTGAATCAAATGGTCTAACTTTAAATTGAAGATAGTGTTAAAGTAAACTTGCAAGCAAGATTTGGAGGGAACATGTCTGATATAGTGGGCAACTTATACGAACTGAGCAATGCACATGGTCCAAGTGGATTTGAAGGGCCGGTTAGGAATATAGTTCGCAGGGAACTAGAGGGGCTCTGTGACAATTTGGAAACCGATGGTATGGGATCACTTATGGGACATTTTAGAGGAAGTGATTTATCAGGTCCCACGGTAATGATAGCTGCCCACATGGATGAAGTTGGTTTGATGGTGAGATACATTACGGCTGAAGGTTACGTGAAGTTTCAGACCTTAGGAGGCTGGCTTGATCAGGCTTTGATTAATCAGAGATGGATCATACACACAAAACTTGGCCCAGTTGATGGGCTCACCGGTATCAAAACGCCGCATGTGATGAGTGCGGAATCCAGAAACCAGGTATTTAAGCGCGATGGTTTGTTTTTGGATGTGGGTGCTACCAGCAAAGAAGATGCTCAGGAGAGACTTGGAATAACCCCAGGAGATCCTATTACTCCAGATAGCAAAGTTTCTCCAATGGCTGGTAATAATCTTCTTATTGGCAAAGCGTGGGATGACCGTGTTGGACTCGCGGTTATGATAGATGTTCTGAATCGTTTGGATGGTGTTAGCATATCCAGTAACTTGTATGCGGTAGCTACTGTTCAAGAAGAAGTTGGCCTCAGGGGAGCCCAAACTAGTAGTTACAAGATACGTCCTGAAGTTGGCGTAAATCTCGAATCTGGAGTAGCTGGGGATTATCCTGGTACATCACAAGATGAATCTCAGGAGAAGCTAGGGAAGGGCCCAACAATTTTCCTACATGACTCATCCATGATTCCGAATCTGGCTTTACGTAATTTATTTGTGGAGACTGCTGAAGAGCAAAATATATCAGTGCAGTTTGACGTTCTCAGTGGGTATGGTGAGGATGGCGCTGAGATGCAGAGGTCACATGATGGCGCACCATCCATTAACATATCCGTTCCTACAAGGTATCTTCATAGCCATAACAGCGTTATAAATCTTGAGGACGTGGGTAAAACTGTTGATTTGGTCGTTTCTGTGATCAAGGGGTTGGATAGGGAATCTGTTGATGGGCTAAGGAATTTCGGGTAGAAAACATCTGTTAGATGTTAAATGCGTTGGAAGAATGTGGGTGTTTTCTGGTTTGGGATTAGAGTATGCGTTGGATTTGGCTCCCATGTTTTTGATAAAAACAGTGAGCCCCAAAGCTCTTCGGAAATAATCCGCCCTGGAGGACCAGGCCAGGAGCTTTGGGGCCCGGTGGCTGCTCACATTCCGTAACAAGGAACAAGAGAGTTTCACCTGCTTTTGTTACCTTTTACGTTACAGTCACCTCACGAAAGGTCCGTTTATCAATTTCTAACATATGTTCGATCACCTCCTTTCTTCGTTACTCTTATGATACACCGACTGACCTAAAGCTAACAATAGGACAATGGATCTTAGTGGGTGTTTATGCTAATTCGGATGTGTGAGGACTCTTATGTTGGACGCATCAGTTGCATAGATAACTGTGTAAATTGTTAGGAGATGGGATTTTGAGTTGTTGACACTTCTCATTCGGATCAGATAGGCTATGTTACCATAGAGGTAGGCGTGGAAAAGGATATCTGTGGTGCTTGGTTTATCTCTGCGTCATGTGTTGGGCGGTTGGATTTGACACTGGTTTAGATGAATGTATCCTGAGTTGGGCCAAAGATAAATGAATTCTTAGCGGTAACTGTGTTGAGTCAAGAAAGTTGCTTGACTTTGTATTTGGGCATGTTAGCTAAAACTCAGGAGTTTAATTCTTACCGAGATGAATGGTTCATTATAGAAAAGAGTTAATGACTTGCTATGTTTACTATTTGCCTATTCAATGGATTTGAATTGAGGGAAACAAATGAATCCAAATGAGAATAAAGATGTGTCTGGAAATAAGCAGCCATTCAGGGCTGTAAATTCCAGAATAGACTTTCCTGGGATGGAAAGAGAACTACTGGAGTGGTGGGGGAAAGCTGACATAATGTCAAAATATCTCAACCGAAACCAGTATTCTGAAAAGCGCTGGTCCTTTATAGACGGTCCCATTACAGCAAATAACCCTATGGGTGTACATCATGCTTGGGGTAGAGCATACAAGGACATATTCCAACGCTTTAAGACTATGCAGGGTTTCAGGCAGAGGTACCAAAATGGTTTTGATGGTCAAGGCCTTTGGGTCGAGGTGGAAGTGGAAAAGGAAATGGGGTTCAATTCTAAGAGAGATATAGAGGCCTATGGGATAGATCGGTTCGTGGAGGCTTGTAAAGCGAGAGTTCAACATTTTGCCGACATAATAACTGAACAATCAATTAGGCTAGGATATTGGATGGATTGGGATAACTCATACCATACTATGGCAACTGAGAATAATTACACTATCTGGCATTTTCTGAAGGAGTGTTACAGGAGGGGTTGGCTTTACGAAGGTACTGACGTTATGCCGTGGTGCCCTAGGTGTTCAACTGGTCTTTCCGAACATGAAATAGTGACCGAAGGATACAAAGAAGTGGTTCATGCTAGTGTTTTCCTCCGGTTACCCATCAAGGGTAGGGAAAAAGAATCCCTTTTGGTTTGGACAACAACCCCTTGGACCCTGACATCTAATGTGGCAGCAGCAGTTAATTCTTCTTTGATTTATTTAAAAGTACGTCAGGGTGATGAGATATTTTATTTGGCCAAAGCCAGGCAGAATATCCTGAAAGGGGACTATGAAATCCTAGAGGAAATGCAAGGTGAAAAATTGGTTGGGATTTCTTATATTGGTCCTTTTGATGAATTATCTGCCCAGAATGGAGTGGAACATAGTGTAATACCTTGGGAAGACGTAACTGAAAGCGAAGGAACAGGTATAGTGCATATAGCTCCAGGGGCAGGAAAAGAAGATTTTGCTTTAGGCAGGGAATTTGGTTTGCCGGCAATTGCTCCTTTAGATGATTCAGGCAATTATATCCAAGGATTCGATTGGCTTGAAGGGCGTAATGTATCAGGCGTAGCCCAGGATATCTTCTTAGACTTTGAACTGAAATAGTTGCTCTATAGGGTAGAGGATTATAGTCATCGTTATCCGGTGTGCTGGAGATGCGACTCTGAACTAGTGTTCCGGTTAGTGAGTGAGTGGTTTATTTCTATGGGTGATCTTAGGCATATGATTGCAGAGGTTACACGTAAGATTTCTTGGATACCTTCATTTGGATTAGAAAGAGAATTGGATTGGTTGCGTAATATGGATGACTGGATGATCTCCAAGAAACGTTATTGGGGGTTAGCACTGCCAATATATAAGTGTGACTGTGGCCATTTTGAGGTCATTGGGAGTGAACTTGAATTGAAAGAAAGAGCTGTGGTCGGATGGGAGGATTTTGAGGGTCATTCTCCACATAGACCTTGGGTGGATGCTGTCGGAATAAACTGTTCTGAGTGTGGCGAGGTGGTAAATAGAATAAAGGACGTGGGTAATCCATGGTTGGATGCTGGAATTGTTCCCTATTCCACGCTTGGTTACCGCGATGATAGTGAATACTGGAACTATTGGTTTCCTGCGGATTGGATATCAGAGAGTTTCCCGGGACAGTTTCGAAATTGGTTCTACTCAATGCTTGCTATGAGTACCGTTCTTGAGAATAGAGAACCATTTAAAACTGTTTTTGGATATGCCTTAATGCGAGATCAGAGTGGTCAAGAGATGCATAAGAGTAAAGGCAACTCTATAGAATTTGTGGAAGCTGCAGAAAAAATGGGCGTTGATGCGATGAGATGGGTCTTTATTAGGCATAACCCCGCATATAATCTAAATTTCGGTTTTAATAGCGCAGAAGAGGTTAGGCGTCGTTTCTTGTTGACATTGTGGAACGTATATTCTTTTTTCGTTACTTACGCGAATATCGATTTATTTGATCCAAGCGATCTTTTTGAAGGTTCCTCTGTGGAATTTAAATGGTATCAGGAAACTCCCGAAATAGACAGATGGATATTGTCTGAGCTTAATTCCCTGATATCCTCAGTTACAGTTAACCTGGAACAATATAGTGCCAATGATGCAGGTCGGGATATAGAAGATTTCGTGGATTTACTATCCAATTGGTACGTTCGGCGAAACAGGAGAAGGTTTTGGAAAAGCGGCAACGATGAGGACAAAATCTCAGCCTATAAGACACTCTATGTCTGCCTGGTCAACCTTGTTAAGGTATTGGCCCCGCTTACCCCTTTCATAGCCGAAGAGATGTATCAGAATTTGGTGAGATCGGTGAGAGAGAATGAGGCAGAAAGTGTGCATCTAGTAGACTACCCTGTGGCGGATCAGTCACAAGTGGATACGAGACTCTCTGAAGCCACAAGATTAGCGATGAAAATATCTAGCATGGGCAGGTCAGCTAGAAGCAAAGCAGGGATAAAGGTCCGACAACCATTACCAAGAGTGTCAGTCAAGTTACGTAGTCTCGAGGAGGCGCCTTTGCTTGAGCAAATCTCTGCACAGATAATGGATGAACTTAACGTTAAGAAAGTAGATATTCTAGATAAAGAGACCGAAGTACTTATATTTAATGTGAAGCTTAACCCAGCTGTAGCCGGGATCAAGTACGGTTCGAGTATGAGTGAAGTGGAAGACGCCTTGTCTCGTGAAGATGCCACACTGGTTGCTTCTAGAGTAAGGTCTGGACTACCTATAGAAGCTTCTGGGTTCACTATTGATTCTGACGAAGTTACTGTGACCGTATCAGACAAAACAGGATACGTTTCTGTCGATGACGGTGGTTATATGATTTCTATATCTACAGACATTGCTGATGAACTTAAGGATGAGGGCCTAGCTCGTGAGATAGTGCATAGGCTTCAAATGATGAGGAGATCTGCAGGTTTTGAGATATCTGATCATATCAATATATATTACGTAGGAGATAACAATCTGAGTAGAGTGATAGATTCTTTTGCGGAATACATTAAAGAAGAGACACTGTCAATTCATCTGTTGGAATCCATTCCACCTAGCAATGCTTATTCCGAAACTCAGTCTTTGGATGGATTTGAGATTAGTTTTGGTGTGGTAAGAGACTAGTTCTTACCCAAAAAGAAATTATAGGTTCGGTTTCATAGAGATCAAAGATTTCATTTTGGGCTGGCCTGTATTTTCACGCTAGTGGCCAGATGGCGAATTATTAATTGATGAATGTAGGTATGTTTGTATGCTACTTGGTAGAAGAAAACCATCCGTTAATTACGTGGCATCTCCTCAAGTACCACTTTCATATTTAGGGTTTTGCTTCCCCTTACAACCGTGATTGAAGAAGTTTCACCAACTTCTCGCTGGCGAACTTCTTTTTGTAGTTGTTTAACGTTGCTAACGGTGGTCTCATTAAAATTAGTTATAATGTCTCCCGCTATAAGCCCTGCTTTTTGTGCAGGTCCATCTGGGGTTATTGATACCAATATTACTCCCCTTTTTACACTGAAGCCTTCTTGAACAGATATGACGGGGGTTACGTCTCCAACCCCTACACCTAGCCATGGGAATATTACCTTTCCATGTTGAAGAATGGAGTCTACTACGGGAGATACAGTAAATGTTCCAACTGCAAATCCTATGCCTTCACCTTGTGATGTTCTTGCTGTATTAATGCCAACTATTTCTCCATTAAGGTTTACAAGTGGCCCCCCGCTGTTGCCCGGGTTAATTGCGGCATCTGTCTGAATCATGTCGAATAGAGTACCGCCTTCAGTCATTACTATTCTATCTAGGGCTCCGACTACACCTACGGTGACTGTAGGTCCACCAACCAGGCTAAGAGCATTACCTATTGCAATTACCCAATCTCCAACTTTGAGACTAGTGTGGTCCGCAAATTTTGTGTGAGGCAAATTTTCATCAGGAATACGAATAACGGCCAAATCAGAAGCCGGATCTGTGCCAACCAAGGTTGCTGTGTATGTAGTTTCATCTACCAGTGAAACAATTATGCTTACAGCTGATTCTATAACATGATTATTTGTTACTATAAGCCCCTCTTCGCTAAAAATAACGCCAGTTCCTGCCCCCTGCTGTTCTACAATTCTGCAGCGAAGGAATAAATCGCATTGTTCAACTCGGACCGTAACTGCTATTGATACTACTGATGGTTTAACTTTGTCGACTACGTCTGATATTGATGGTAATGATTGAAATGGTGTAGGACTATCTTGGTTCTGTTTATGTGCCGGTAGGGTGTTTGTGATTGGAGTTGCAGTGGATATATCATGTCCCGATGTTGATTCAATTGGCTGTTGGTTTGTTATTGC
>CAYVMY010000002.1:7053-16250 GCA_964452695.1 uncultured Dehalococcoidia bacterium | reverse complement strand
GTTGAAGAAGCCTGCTGTTGAGTGGGAGTCACTTGTGGGGATGAAGTATCTTCAGTACACGAAACACCGGCCACGACAATTAGAGTTAGGCCTAGGATGGTAATCAGTAATCCGTTATATTTGGCTATGGGTGTTTGTTGGTAGTATTTGTGCATAACTTATATTAACGGTTTTATATTACGACTATTAATTTTTGTAAGGTATTCAAATCTAACGTGATCTTATAGTATTTGATATGAGTTTACTGGTTTGTATAGTTTTGTCGTTTCTGCCGGACCGGAAATCTCGGAGCTTTTGAGGTTTTGACAGACAGACGTTCTTCTTCGCGTTTTAGTTCTCTATATTGGGAATATCTTGATGTTACCAATGCTCCGAATAAAAGTATTATTGCAGATACATATACCCAGACAAGTAGGGCAACTATGCTTCCCACAGACCCGTATACGCTGGTATATACTGAGAATTGTGTCACGTATGTGACGTACAAATTTTTTACGACCTCAAAGAAAAATGTTGCTACCGCAGCTCCTACCAACACTTCACTTACTTTTACTTTGGTATTAGGTAGAAACCAATATAGGCCAGAGAAAACTAGGAATGACAAAGTGGGGGGAATAAGCGAAGCAAGCCTGTCCCATAAGAAATCTTCATTGACATATGCATCTAGAGTTATAAATTCTATGATTTCTCTTAGATATGCCAATACCGCCGTAGATGATATTGATATAAGCATCAATACAGTTGCTGCCAGCATAAGTGATATATCTATTAGTCTTTCTTGTAGAAATGGCCTAGGTTTTGTGATGCCCCAAGTGGTGTTAACTCCCTTGCGTATTGCGCCAAAAACAGCCGTACCGGCCCAAAGAAGACCAATTATACCGGTCAATCCAGCTATGCTTCTACTTCCAACTATGCTACTTAATGCTTCACTTACTGCTTGGTTGGAAACTGGGGCTTGTTCTGCGATTCTTACGGCTAGCCCGTCTACGGCGTCTGGCCCGAGTATAAAGCTCAATCCAGATAGAATTGCAAGTGACAGAGGGAATAAAGAGAATAACGCATAGTAAGATACCGCGGCAGCGAGATGAGGGCCGTTCTTGTCTAGAAAGTCGTTTACTGCCCTAGCAGATATACCTATGATTCTAAAAATTGCTAACAGCACGTTGGGACTCATGGAATAATTCAACTATTGGTGCCCAAGAATATTACACCCATTGTCAATAGCATTCAAAGTTTAAAGAGTATTCATGAGAATTCGAGTTAGGATGATAACCTAATGCCGAATTTATATAGTAGGTAAGTGAGTATGTAAATTACGTTATATATAGGTACAGTATTTCAACCAAAAAAACAGGTGGTCTGTGGTTTTGAGGCCACAGACCACCTGTTTTTATTCTAATGACCTAGAATTGGGCGGCTTCAGTGGATCCGATCAATGCTGCCGTGGATGCCTCTCCTTCGCTTACGCTAAGTAGGACTTCGTCATAGTAGCCAGCTCCTACTTCTGCCTGATGCTTTGTAGCGGTGTATCCATCCTTTTCACGTGAGAATTCTTGCTCTTGCATCTTGGAGAATGTTGTCATGCCTTCTGTGCTGTAAGATTTTGCAAATTCAAATGCATTGAGATTAACCATGTGCCATCCAGCTAGGGTTATGAATTGGAATTTATACCCCGCTTTTCCTAATTCATCCTGGAATTTAGCGATGGTTTTATCGTCGAGGTAAGCTTTCCAGTTAAATGATGGGGAGCAGTTGTAAGCAAGTTTCATGTTTGGGAATTTGGCATGGATTGCTTCGGCAAATGCAATGGCTTCATCAAGGTCAGGCTCGGAGGTTTCACACCAAAGTAAATCTGCATAGGGGCAGTATGACAAACCCCTTGCCACTGCTGCGTCAAAGCCGTCTCTGATGACATAATACCCTTCTGCGGTTCTCTCGCCTGTAACAAATTCTTTGTCTCGGTCGTCTATGTCACTGGTGAGTAGCGTAGCTGCCCTAGCGTCGGTGCGGGCGCATAGTATAGTCGGTATGTCGAGAACGTCGGCTGCTAATCTGGCTGCATTGAGGGTTTGAATGAACATATTGGTTGGTATTAGGACCTTACCACCCATGTGCCCACATTTTTTTGCCGCAGCAAGTTGGTCTTCGTAATGGACTCCTGCTGCTCCAGCTTCTATCATACCTCTCATGAGTTCGTAGGCGTGTATGGCTCCCCCGAACCCAGCCTCAGCGTCTGCTACGATGGGAACAAAATAGTCCAAGTCTCCGCTTTGTTCCAATGCCTGAATTTGATCTGCACGCATCAGTGCGTTATTAATCCTTTTGACTACTGCAGGTACACTGTTGGATGGGTATAGACTCTGATCTGGATATGTCTGGGATGCTAGGTTGGCGTCTCCAGCTACTTGCCAGCCGCTCATGTATACGGCCTCCAACCCGGCCTTTACCATATTTGTTGCTTGCATGCCTGTGTATGCGCCAAAGGTTCGTACATACGAATCCTTGTTTATTGATTCCCATAAACGATCGGCACCGCGTCTTGCCAGAGTGTGCTCAATCATTACAGATCCTCTCAGTTTCACTACGTCTGCTCCTGTGTAGTTGCGGCTTATGCCTTTCCACCGAGGGTCGTTCTGCCAACTTTTTTCTAGGTCTGCAGCCTGTTGAGAAGTGCCGTTGTGATTGTTGCTCATACCTCACGCTCCTTATAATACTTCTTCATTCTGTGGTCCAATGATCCTATAAGTGCACTTTGTAGTGGTGTGAATCACCATTTGTGAGCTGCACTAGCCTCTTCAATAGAGCCGACCCAAGTTCAGTGTAGTTCTTATCCCATGTCGCATCAGATCGACTTATTTAACCGGACAGGATAAGTATAATAGACCTGAGGTATAATGCAAGAGTATTTTGTTCTATAGATGTGATAGACTAGGCCTATCACTCATAATTCCTAGGTAAGTAAGTGTTGGATGGGGGTTTTATGGAAATATCTCAGATAGAGGCCTTTTTGGCGTCATCAGAGAACGGTAGTTTTCGTAGGGCGGCTGAAGCTTTGCATATATCACAACCTTCTCTGAGTGCACGTGTGTACGCCTTAGAAAAGGAATTAGGCGTTTCTTTGTTCCACAGGATGGGGCGTGGAGTTCGCCTTACTGAAATGGGCAAAACATTCCTTCCGTATGCAGAGAGGTCCATGGATTCTCTGCGGCAGGGGAAGGGTATTATATATAATGCCTTAAATGACACTGGTGGAAACTTAAATATGGCATCGGCTCGGAATATAGGGACCTATGCCCTTCCATCTATGTTGGAGCAGTTTAGGAGGCAGTATCCTGATATCAATGTGCATATAAATATTGGCAGGTCATCGGATGTTTTGGAATTGGTTTTGAATGACGAGGTGCAGTTAGGTTTAGCCAGGGCGTTAAATCACAGTGATATTGTTACCATTCATCTCTATGATGAAGATATATCTTTGGCAACTAGCCCGGACCATCCTTTTGCGAAGAGAGGACAGGCTAGCATATATGACGTAGCCAGGGAGCCTCTCATACTCTATGATCGTGATTCTTCATATTTTGTGCTTATTAACCAAGTTTGCAGGGCCGCCGGGATAATCCCACGGGTTGAGATGACTTTGGACAGTATTGAAGCAACAAAGCATTTGGTGGAATTGGGGATGGGAGTTTCATTCCTACCTAGAAGTGGTGTCCGCCAAGAACTCGAAAGGGATACAATAAGGCTAATTCCACTTTCGGAAGGATACAATGTAACTTTGCCTACTGCCGTATTAATTCGCCGGGCTAAGGAATACAGCCCATCTGTAATAGCTTTCCTCAGAGTTCTCAAGCAGATATATGGGGCTCATATACCTATGCTTGCTGGACTGGAGTCTATAGCAACAGAGGTGTGAGAATGTTGACTTTAGTCGGTACCTTGATAGTTACGTGTACTGACTACTTCCATGGTCTGATGGCAATGCAACAAAGGTTTATTTAAATAGGGCTAGAATGATTAATGTACCTATGAATCTTTGGCTAAGTTATACATTAGAGCACGCGGTCACCCGGCATGTTTACCCAAGAACTCATCTCGTGTGGCATTGTTACCTAAGGGGCCTTGGCAATGTATGAGGGAGTTAATTGATCCATATTATTAACCCCTATTAATCCCATGGAGGATATAACTTCGTCCTCAAGGATTTCTAGAGCCCTTACTAAACCGTCTGTACCTCCAGCCGCCAATCCCCAGCACTGAAGTTTTCCTATTGCAACGGCCTTGGCTCCTAGGGCTATTGCTTTCAATAAATCGGTTCCACGTTGGACGCCTCCATCCAAGAATATATCTGCTTTGCCATCTACAGCCTCAACTATCTCTGGCAAGAAGTCCATTGTTCCCAAGCCGTGGTCAAGCTGTCTCCCCCCATGGTTGGAAACCCATATATAATCTACTCCGTGCTCTATGGCCTTCGCAGCATCTTCAGCGATAGCTATAACCTTTAACATAACGGGCAAATCTATTAAATCTTTGATTCTCGCAATTGTATCACAAGTTACAGTGGATGGGTATGCGCCATGCCTTCCACCAGCTACCTGATGGCCATTGGGATTTGTTGATCCTAGGAAGTTGGCCCTTGGGGTCCATCTGGCTAGCAGTGTTCTGTCTCTTCGACTTGGCCTGGCTGTGTCTACCGTAATGCATAAAGCTTCGTATCCAGAGTCTTTGACTCTTGATACCATAGTCTTAATCCAGTCCCAATCTCCGTGTATGTAAAGTTGGTAGACCTTTGGGTTACCTGCTGCCTCGGCAATTTGCTCTAGAGCTGGTTCTGTAACTGAACTTATAGTATCTAGTACACCAAATTGGTCGGCTGCCTTTGTGGCGGCTACTCCTCCGTCCGGCGTGAATACTTGTTGAGATCCTATTGGAGCCAATATGAGAGGTAATCTAAGTTTATGTCCAAGGATTTGGGCAGAGGTATCGATATTCGATACGTCCACTAGGGATCTTGGCCTGAAGGCCAGGCTGTCAAATGCCAGCCTATTTCTCCTGAGCGTGGTTTCAGATTCAGAGCCACCAGACAAGTATCCCCAAGTCCCCTGATTAAGGTTATGTCTTGCAGCTAATACTATTTCCTGATTGGTGATAAATTCTGTTACCATACCTGACCTCCTGATAATTTGGTCGTAAGTGTCTTTATATTATACCGGGTGATTTATCCGAATCTAGGAATCTCGAGACCATCTGGTCCATTGAGTGACTGTCTCAAAGCCGGCTGGTGATCTGCGATCCTCAGCTTTGGTGTGAATGTCTATTAGAACCGTTTTGCCATCGTTGTTTAATTCCCGGGCTTTTTGTAGAGCTCCTGAAAGTTCTGATGGTTTCATTACCGTGATTCCGACTGCTCCCATTCCCTCGGCAATCTTTGCGTAGTCCCCGTACATATGTGACACTTTGTAAACTTCTCTGGCGGTAGGCGAGAAGCCAGGATAAGTTGCCATACCACCGTTATTGAGTACTATGGTTGTTATTGCCGCTCCAGATCTTACAGCAGTTTCTATATCTAGACCTGACATACCAAACGCCCCATCACCCATGAAATTTACGCAGAATCTGTGTGGCATTGCCATTTTCGCACCTATCATGAGTGGTATACCGTACCCCAGATGTGTAGACTTACCCCACCCTATATAGCTATGTGGTGAGGTGGCTGTTAAGAATGGCATCATCATGTCTCGTGGCGACCCTGCATCATGTGTAACAACGCTGTTTTCCAAGTCCAGATTCTTATTTAATTCCCAGATCACTCTATATGGATTGATTGGTTCCGAGTCATCCGTTAGTACAGGCATCCAAGTTTCTAGCCATCCTTCTTTAGTTCTTGCAATTTGTTCCTGCACCGTTGTGTTTCCTCTGCGTCCATTTGGTCCGAGTTGATCTACGACTTCAACTAACATGGCTGATAGGGTTGCTTTTGTGTCCCCAGGCAAGGCGATGTGTACCCCGAAATCCTTGTTTATGTCTTCCAGCCTGCCGACATTGTGGATTATAGTTTTCCCTGGGGGCACAAGCTGACCGTATCCGGTTCTAGTCATGCTGGAACCAACGGCAAAAAGTACATCTGAGCTTTGTAACCACTCACGTGCTGCTAGGGTTGTAGCGCTGCTACCTGCTCCGAGGGCTAGAGGGTGCCGTTCGTCTATAGAGGATTTCCCCGGCATTGACGTGTAAACGGGTATCTGTGTCAATTCGGCAAATTCCCTAAGTTCTTGAGTGGCATCAGCTAATAACACTCCCATCCCCGCCCAAATCATGGGCCGTTCTGCATCTAACAATGTTTTGACGGCGTCCTTGATATCGGATGCTGCAGGGAGTTGTATAGATATTTTTGGGGAATGGTATCCAATGTTGTCTTCGTCAATTTGTTGGTCAACAACATCAGCTGGCATCTCGACGATTACGGGCCCAGGACGTCCATTGCGTAAGGCATGGAATGCGCGCCTCATAACCGCTCCTACCATTTCAGGCTTGGATATTGTTTCGACATGTTTTGCTATGTCTCTATAAGTAATAGCAGCAGTGAAATATGGTCGGACTGCTATACGTTCTAGAGTAGAGCCACGAGGTAGGACCAATATTGGAACGTTATCAGCGAAAGCTTGGCTGATGGCTCCCATAGCGTTCTCTGCTCCAGCTTGATCTTGTATTGCGACTACTCCAAACTTTTTTATGCAATTTAGTCTGCTATAACCATCTGCCGCCATTACAGCACCACGTTCGTGTCGAAAGGCTATTGGGCGAATACCTTCTTTGGCAGCTGCTTCTATGATGGGATTTGATGGAAAACAAGACAGCCATTCAACGTTTTCATATTTCAGGATTTTGGCAACAGCTTCTGTTACGTTCAAGGTGATATCCTCCGTTACTTTATAGAGTAGTTTTCAAGATAGAACACGCACAATTATACTATCTCCAATGTGATCCGAATAGGAATATTGGCTCGTTTTTGTCAATAAGGATAGTTTCTAATTGGTTTGATCCCCTAAGGGAGGTGGATCTTTGGATATATTTATAATGGTAGCTCCCATTAGGTAAACTGAGGCTAGCATCATGAATGCAGTGGTATATGACCCAGATAAATCGAACCATAGGCCTGTGACTATCGGACCTCCGGTGCCAAATATCATAGCTATAGGTCGGCCGAATCCTCGTACGGATGCTATGTTGCGCCTTCCAAAATAACGTGCCCACAAGAACTCACTTATGGGAATTGTTCCGCCGAATCCAAAGCCATACAAGAAAAATCCTATAAGCAAATTTATTGTGTTGTGGGTAAAAGACGCCAATACCATAGTCAAAACTCCAGTGGCGGATATTGACAAGGCCACACCTGCGATCCTACGGGCGTCGAACCTCTGAAGGCACCAACCCCATACTGCCTTGGAGGAAAGGTTTCCAATTCCATTTATACTCATCCCGGTTGCGGCAAGAGCTCTCGAGAATCCTATACTGCTGGCGAATGGAATCGCATGCATTGCAACTGACCCGAGAGCAGCCCCATTTAATCCGTACCCTATGGCAAGTAGCCAAAAACCGGAGGTCCTGAAGGCTTGCCGACGGGTGTAAGTTTGTCTATCGTCGGCCGCGATTGCTGACCTAACTTTATCGTCTACTGGTCCTGCTTGTTCAATTGTTCCGGCTCCATCCGGTAGTAAACCAAGGTCTTCCGGACGTCTCCTCATGACGAATGCTACTGGTATTATTATCACCAATATTGCCACTGCCAATGCCATATACCCTGCTCTCCATCCGAACCCATCAACAAATGCAGTCATGGTGATTGGAGTTATTATGCCTGCGAGCGACACTCCACTTGATCCTATGGCTAGCGCCCATCCCCTGCGCGCCACAAAGAATTTCGTTAGAGTGGCATTGATTACCAAGGGTCCAAATAATGTCCATCCAAGGGCGCAACCAATGGTTTGGAAGAGGGCAAAATGCCAAATGGATGATTGCTGTGATATTCCAAATAATCCCAAACTGGCAAAAAGGGCTCCGATGAGCATGAATTTTCGTGGGCCTACTCTGTCTACAAGTGGTCCAAGTAAGACAACTGCAATACCGCCCGCGGCTGTTGCAGCTGATACTGCCATCGCGAATTGCCAGACTTGTAATCCTAGATCGTCTACTAGTGGGCCTAGGAATACTCCGGCCACCATCTGACCTGTGCTTGTGGATACAAACTGGGTCAGGACGGCACACACTAGGATCCACCATCCGTAGTACACTTTGATGAACGGTTTATTCATAGTTTGGCCACTAAGTTACAGATCCAAGAATTATGTGTGGCAATCCCATATTGAGGAGGTCTGGATTAATTTTGCTTAAGAACTTAGTCACATTCTATAATACTCTGGCTTAATATACCAATCTGGGCATTGTGACAAGTGATATCTTATACTTGGTACTTGGTTAACTATGGAGGATAAATCACTATGAAAGTACTCGTGACAGGCGCTACAGGCTTTATTGGTCGGGCTGCTGTGACATTATTGCAGGGGAGAGGTCACGAAATTGTAGCTTGGGTTAGATCTGTCGAAAAGGCCAGAGATATGTTGGGATATGGGCCTGAATTGATTGGACCTGAATTAGAAGGGGATTTACTAAGAGATGTACTTGAAAAGTGTGACGCAGTTTTGAATTTGGCCGGCAGGCCGATTCCGCTGGGAAGGTGGACCAGACAACAGCAGGAAGAGCTATGGGATAGCCGAGTGGGATTGACGGAAATCCTTGCCAGAGAAATACGCAGATGCGAATCTCCTCCTTCGGTTTTCGTGTCCGCAAGCGCAGTTGGCTACTATGGAAATAGACCTGAAGAAACCCTGAGTGAGGAAAGCCCAAGTGGCAATGGGTATCTTTCGGACCTGTGTGTGAATTGGGAAAATGCCGCGACTTCTGTCGACAGCGAGTTTACTCGCGTGTGTATTTTGAGATTGGGAGTGGTGTTGGGAAGGGAGGGAGGCATTTTAAAATTACTTACCCCATTTTTCAGGTTTGGGTTGGGTAGTTTCTTAGGCGATGGGAAACAAGATATGCCTTGGATTCATCTGTTGGATGCACTGAGGGTAATGGTGAGATGTTTGGAAGATTCTAGCTTTCAGGGCGTGTTTAATTGCTCATCTCCTTATCCTTGCAAC
>CAYVMY010000002.1:0-7043 GCA_964452695.1 uncultured Dehalococcoidia bacterium | reverse complement strand
TAAGCTACTTCCACCACCCGGCCGGGAGCCGCCGATGGAATTTGCTAAAGCTTTGAGGCGTATGACTGTAGGAGGGATGTTGGTTGGGGTTCCATCATGGATTTTGTCTATTGCGCTCGGAGAAAATGCGAAGCATTATCTTAGTAGCCAATATGTGGTCCCGGGTGCGCTTTTGTCCAAGAGATTCAACTTCTACTTTTCTAGTATAGACGAAGCTCTTGATTATGAACTAGATGATCAGCAAGTATTTATTCGAAAACTCTCAACCGATGATTTGGTTTCCAGGCGGGATAAATTTGAGCCAAATACTCCAGTTAATGGTCAATACGAACTGGCAACAGAAACCCATTTGGAAGCTGACGAGGAACAGGTTTTTGACTTTTTTTCATCCCCTCTTAATTTGGGTCTTGCCACGCCACCTGGAATGGGTTTCAAAATACACAAAATGCCAGACAATATCGAGGTAGGAAGCAACATAACTTACAAGATAAAGTTGTGGGGCATTACACTAACTTGGGTTACTGAGATAGTAACGTGGAACCCCATCTCTTTGTTTGTGGACAATCAGGTAAAAGGACCTTACAGTCTCTGGTGGCATGAACATAGAATATTCAGGTCTCAAGATAACGGTAAGACGGTCATGATGGATACTGTTATATATAGAATTCCAGTGGGTATAATAGGTAGGTTATTGCATAGATTCTTGATTGCCGATCAGTTGAAGAGAATATTTAAGTTTCGTAGGCAGGTGATTCTCTTGAGGTTCGGCGGGATTGGTAACTGAGCAATGTACATTTAACTGTAGTGGAGATTTGACCGTTAAGGTGGCGTGCTTGTTGGTAAATCGTGAAGGTGTGTAGAAAGTAACCACGGTTTATTTTATCAGGTTATTGTGGATTATATTTTAGGGAGAGATGAATATGGACAATGATAATCTCAGAGTTGTCTCTTTTGCAGGTAGTCTTCGGAAGGGTTCTCTGAACAGGATGATGCAGTTATCTGCTGCCGCCCTAGCTCCTCCTGGTATGATTTTGGAAGAACTCGATATATTTGATATTCCCTTGTTTAACGCTGACATAGAGGATAATGGCCCTCCTGATTCTGTCATAAAATTCAAGGAGTCTATTGCGGGAGCGGATGGTTTGCTAATAATATCCCCTGAGTACAATTACAGTATGCCTGCTGTGACCAAAAACCTAATCGATTGGGCTTCGAGAAGGATTTCACATCCTGGCAATGTTTTGCTGGGTAAACCTGTTTGTATCATGTCTGTTACTGGAGGGGCTACCTCCAATGGGGCAAAAGGTCGTGCACATGTAAGGGAGAGTCTGGTTTATCCAGGGGCAATTACTATGCCGGGACCAGATGTTGGAATATCTGGTGGGCAGAGCAATTTTAATGACCAAGGTGATTTGATTGGCGACGCGGTTAGATCTCAAGTTGAAAAGAACATGTCGTCTTTTAGAGATTGGATTCTTAGAGTTCAACAAAAAGACTAAGTTCATCATAGAGATATGAAAACAACTTCGTGGTTTGGTATTTTATAACCCGTGAGCAGGGGGGCAAATTATGATAGATCTAACAGGAAAAACAGCCGTGGTAACTGGTGGATCTAGCGGCATTGGTCAAGGGATATGTATTGTTTTGGCTGAACAGGGTGCAGACGTTGCTGTCGCTGATATTGATGAACAAGGTGCGTTGGCAGTTTCAAAGCACGTTATTAACATAGGGCGTCAATCCATCTTTCTTGAAATAGATGTTACAAGTCGTGCTTCTGTGGACTAAGGAATAAAAATATTTTTTGATAAATTTGATCGTCTTGATATTCTTGTAAATAATGCAGGAGTTGTAGGGGCAGATGGCTGGTGGGATAGGCGTGTTCCCAGCGATAAAGATTGGGATACTGTGTTTGATATTAATCTTATGGGAGTAGTGCATATGACCCAGGCCGTTGAGTCACATATGAAGGCCAGATATTATGGCAAGATTATCAACATTGCATCTATTGCAGCAAGGCGTGGAGGCGCTAACATTCCCCATTATAGTGCTTCGAAGGCTGCAGTAATGAGCTGGACACAGTCAAGTGCCGTGCAGCTTGCAGAGTATGGAATCAATGTTAATGCTATATGTCCAGGACTTCTCTGGACCCCTCTCTACGAACATCTAATAGATCGACCCGGTTATACAATGGACGAGAATTTGAGCGGACTGAAAGGAAGAGATAGATTCAACAAGACAGTAGAAATTATGATCCCTATGAAAAGAGAACAGACTCCAGAAGACATAGGAAAAATGGCAGCTTTCCTCGCTTCCGACGACGCTGGGAGCATTACTGGACAGTCCATAAACGTAGATGGTGGCAGGTTTATGAACTAGAGTCCTTTGAATACAGGCGTTCGTCTTTCAGTTAAGGCCTGTCTTGCTTCTTTAGCATCTTCAGACATTCCGAGTATTACAGCAGCGTTTGATGTTAAGACTGCTGTTGTTTCCAGGTTGCTGTCTACAGCTGCTCTCATGACACGTTTATTTATCCATTGGGTTATGGGTGGGCTATTTATTATACGTTGGCATAGTGATCTTACTTCGTCTTCCAGCTGATCTGAGGGGACGAGTTTATTGAGTATACCCCACTGGAAGGCTGTCTCGGCATCTAGGAATCCGGTATAAGCGAATTCCAGTGCTCTTCCTAAACCAGCTAATTTGGGAAGGTAATAAGATCCCCCGTTTTCAATTATCTGTCCAACTTGTTGATAGGTAATGAATCGGGTATTTTCACAGCCGTAGCGTATATCACACTGTAGAGACATATCCATGCCGAATCCTGCAGCAGGACCGTTAACCATGGCGACTGTAGGTTTTCTTATATAAGATATGTCTTTTATAGTCTTTGTCAGAGAGTAGTAGAAATTTTGCCTGGTTGCATCCGGTCCTTCAGATGGTGATGCTCCCAGTGGATTACCCCCTGGGTCGAATCCTTCTGTTCCTCTCACATCCACTCCGGCGCAAAATGCTCGACCTTCTCCAGTTAGTACGATGACTCTGACTTCTGGGTCGTCATCTCCGGCTTTCATGTATTCCACTACTTTGGCCAAGGTTCCATTGACCTGTGCTCCGCCTATGACAGCGTTCATTCTTTCGGGTCGGTTGAATTTGATCCAGAGGATTCCATTGTCCTCCTTTTCATATAACAAATGTGGAACTTGGGTGAACTCGGCCATGGTTAATCTCCTTCCATAACGGTGTTAGTTGTGTTTAGAGTCCTTTGAATACAGGCGTTCGTCTTTCAGTTAAGGCCTGTCTTGCTTCTTTAGCATCTTCAGACATTCCGAGTATTACAGCAGCGTTTGATGTTAAGACTGCTGTTGTTTCCAGGTTGCTGTCTACAGCTGCTCTCATGACACGTTTATTTATCCATTGGGTTATGGGTGGGCTATTTATTATACGTTGGCATAGTGATCTTACTTCGTCTTCCAGCTGATCTGAGGGGACGAGTTTATTGAGTATACCCCACTGGAAGGCTGTCTCGGCATCTAGGAATCCGGTATAAGCGAATTCCAGTGCTCTTCCTAAACCAGCTAATTTGGGAAGGTAATAAGATCCCCCGTTTTCAATTATCTGTCCAACTTGTTGATAGGTAATGAATCGGGTATTTTCACAGCCGTAGCGTATATCACACTGTAGAGACATATCCATGCCGAATCCTGCAGCAGGACCGTTAACCATGGCGACTGTAGGTTTTCTTATATAAGATATGTCTTTTATAGTCTTTGTCAGAGAGTAGTAGAAATTTTGCCTGGTTGCATCCGGTCCTTCAGATGGTGATGCTCCCAGTGGATTACCCCCTGGGTCGAATCCTTCTGTTCCTCTCACATCCACTCCGGCGCAAAATGCTCGACCTTCTCCAGTTAGTACGATGACTCTGACTTCTGGGTCGTCATCTCCGGCTTTCATGTATTCCACTACTTTGGCCAAGGTTCCATTGACCTGTGCTCCGCCTATGACAGCGTTCATTCTTTCGGGTCGGTTGAATTTGATCCAGAGGATTCCATTGTCCTCCTTTTCATATAGTAAATAAGGTACAGTTTCGATTGTTGGGCCAGCCATTTCAAAACCTCCATTTGTCCTATTTGTCTGTTTGACGTTCTGGTACTTTCGGAGATTATCAGTCTACACTAGGGGGCAAATATGGGTCAATTAAACCATTAAGGCCAAATAATTAACACTAAACTGGCTTATATTTTCACCCTGAAGCCTGCCGGGTTCAATTGTCTTTCATTTGGAATCATATATAGGGGGTTTTTTCTTGACAGGGTAGGGTATGCGCTATAGTCTGATACAGTGACTTAGCATCTAATTGAACTCCCTAGTAAGGTAGTTCCAAGGAGGTTATATCAATGGCTACGAAGTTAGATAATATGGATGTGGGATCCCTCAAAATATTAGGAACTAGGCCTATACGGCACGATGGTTTGGATAAAGTGACTGGTCGCGCCAAGTATGGAGCCGACATTAATCTTCCAGGTATGCTCCATGGGAAAATCCTTAGGAGTCCTCATGCCTACGCCAGAATAAAGTCTATAGATACCAGCAAGGCAAAAGCATTGCCGGGTGTTAAGGCGATAGTTACGGCCGATGATTTTCCGATATTCACCGAGAAAGCGCTGGATTTTGGTGAGACCATGGTTAATATTCGCATTATTGCTGAGAATATCATGGCCAAGAGTAGAGTGTTGTATAAGGGGCACGCAATAATAGCTCTGGCGGCTACGGATGCTCACATCGCCGAAGAGGCTTTAAATCTCATAGATGTACAATATGAAGTTCTTGAGCCTATCTTGAGTGTTCATGACGCCCTCAGGAAAGATGCACCTCTCATACATGATGATCTTACAACCACATTTCGTGTAGATAGATTTGGTAAGGGAGAAGATACTGGCGTTAATAGTAATATAGCTGGCCATATTCAGTTCAAGCGTGGTGATTTAGATAAAGGGTTTAAAGAAGCTCATGTGATAGTGGAAAGGGAATACAATACCCAATCCGTTCACCAAGGTTATATTGAGCCACATAGCTCGACTGCGGAATGGTCTTCGGATGGTCACCTTACCATTTGGACTAGTACGCAAGGTTCGTTTGCTATAAGAGACTCGACTGCTGCAGTTCTTGGGATACCGGAGTCAATGGTTAAAGTTATACCTATGGAAATAGGTGGTGGGTTTGGAGGGAAAACAGTAATATACTTGGATCCTGTAGTTGCTATGCTCTCCCAGAAAACGGGTGCTCCAGTCAAGATAACAATGACACGCAAAGAAGTGTTCGAAGGCACTGGACCAACTTCTGGTACTCATATGAGATGCAAAATAGGTGCAGATAAGAATGGGAAGATAACTGCAGCAGAGCTTTATTTGGCATTCGAGGCAGGAGCCTTTCCCGGTTCACCGGTAGGCGGAGGTGCAATGAGTGGATTGGGCCCATATAAGGTAGATAACTTGTTGGTAGACGGGTACGACATTGTTGTGAATAAGCAAAAAACTGCTGCTTACAGAGCGCCTGGTCAGCCACAGGCGGCCTTCGCGGTTGAACCAGTTATAGATGAATTAGCTGAGAAATTGGGTATGGATCCTATTGATTTCAGGATCAAGAATGCCCCACATGAAGGAGACAGGGCTCCTAGCGGAGTTCCTCACCTGATATGGGGTTGTGAAGAGGTGGAGGAAGCGATGAAATCTCATCCTCACTATAGCGCTCCGCTGGAGGGGCCAAATAAGGGAAGGGGTGTTGCTGTAGGGTACAGGTTGAACGGAGGAGGTAGCGGGTCGTCGGCTACAATTAATGTTAACGCAAATGGAACCATCAATCTTATTACAGGATCGGTGGATATTGGGGGGACAAGAACTTCTGTGGCAATGCAAGCTGCTGAGGTTCTTGGTATTCCGGTGGAAGATGTGAATCCTACAATTGTAGATACTAACGCTGTTGGATTTACTGGCACTACGGGAGGCAGTCGAATTGCTTTCGATACCGGCAGGGCAGCGATAAATACAGCCGGACTCGTTATAGAGCAGATGAGCTCCAGGGCCGCGTTGTTATGGGAAGTACAACAGGATGATGTGGAATTCATTGACGGTACGTTTATATGTACCAAGAATACGGAGGACAAATTTACGTTCCGGGAACTGGCCGGAAAATTAATGGACACTGGTGGCCCCGTGACTTGTTCTGCTGCCGATAAACAAGGCGGAGTAGGGGCGCAGCTTGCTGGGCATATTGTCGATGTAGAAGTAGATCCGGATACTGGAAAGGTAGATATCTTACGATATACTACGTTTATAGATGCTGGTAAGGCGGCACATCCGGCGTATGTGGAAGGTCAGATGCAGGGTGGGGCTCTTCAAGGAATAGGATGGGCTTTGAATGAGGAGTACTATTTCACTGACGACGGCACAATGGCTAACTCCAGTTTCTTGGACTATAGAATGCCTACCAGTTTGGACTTGCCCATGATAGACACTATGATTATAGAGGTGCCTAACTCCCGTCATCCATTTGGTTTGCGTGGAGTTGGAGAGACCGTTCTAATCCCACCAATGGCAGCTATGGCGAATGCAATATATCATGCTACAGGTGCCAGAATGGATAAACTGCCTATGTCGCCTGGTGCTATTCTTGAGGCTATGCAGGAACAAACTCACTAGTCATAAATTGACCAGTAAGTTTGTTCCTTAGGATATAAAATCACGAAATCTTGTGGGATTTATCTGTATTCTAGCCAGCAAATCCCACAAGCGGGGGATTGGGGTTCTTGGATAGTTGTTATACATACGTAATCACCTTAGATGGAGGGGCTTATTATCTAGGCCATACTAAGGAATTGAGTATAGAGATACAGGACCACTATCTGGGTTTGGTTAAGGATACTTCAGGTAAAAACCCACAGTTGGTATGGTCTGAGAAGTGTCCTGCCACTCAGGGCCATGACCATCAAGGCCGAAGAGGACAATGGAATCGTCTTCTACTTAGTGAGAATCGAGATGTGATAGTCC
>CAYVMY010000001.1:37188-50203 GCA_964452695.1 uncultured Dehalococcoidia bacterium | reverse complement strand
ATGTCGTCGACTGGCATGTGTATTGCGCCGCTAACGTGGCCTGAGTCCCATTCGTCTTTTTGTCTTACATCTATGACCAAAGCATTTTGGTTTTCCATCATATCCTTGGCTTCTTCTAGACTTATTCTGGAATATGGCTCTCCTTGGTCTTGTCTTGGCATTACACTATCCTCCGTATAGATTTGTTATTCCATATAACGTTCAATTATTATTCCTAACGAGTCGCGGGTTGTTCTTGTTATCGCATCATGGGGAGTTACTATAGCATTATTCAGGGCGTTATTGCACTGACATTCCGGCTGTGAATCCATGGAAGCTATGACGCCTTCAAGTATGAGCTTGGATCTAGCGGCGTTTTGGCCGAGATTGTTGAGCACAATGTCAGCGCTTACGGGCTCTTCGTTCTCGCGCCAACAGTCATAATCTGTGGAGCACGCTATGGTAGCGTAACACATCTCTGCCTCTCTTGCTAATTTGGCTTCAGGAAGAGCCGTCATACCAATGATGTCACATCCCCAGGATCTATATAGATGAGATTCGGCTTTGGTCGAGAATTGTGGTCCTTCGATTACTATATAGGTTCCAGTCTTGTGTACTTTAGCCCCTACGCGTTCGGAGGCGATCGTCAAAATTTTGCGCAGTTCGGAGCAAAATGGCTGCGCAAATGCTACGTGAGCTACTATTCCATCGCCAAAAAAAGAGTTGGATCGATGTTTGGTGTTGTCAATTAACTGATCAGGTATGACGAGATCAAGTGGATGGATATTTTCTCTTAGGCTGCCTACTGCGCTGATGGATATTATACGAGTGACGCCAATTGATTTTAGGGCATAAATGTTTGCTTTTGTGGGCACAAGAGAGGGGGATATGGCGTGTTCTTCTCCATGTCTTGGAAGAAAGGCAACCTCCCTATCGGATATGCTGCCAGTGATTATTGGCGCGCTTGGTCTACCAAAAGGGGTAATTGGCATGATACTCTCAACATTCTTTATTGAATCTATTTGGTATATACCACTCCCACCTATTATGCCTATTCTACTATTTACCATCTTTGAATAAACCCTCTATGCTTTTCTTATATGGTGGCCTAGCAATCCCTTTCTCAGTTATTATGGATTGCACATACTTGTATGGCGTGACATCGAAAGATAAGTTTAGTGCCTTGCTGTTGTATTCTTCGGGCCACATGCTGGACTCCCAAGCCATTTCTCTTGGTTGTCGTTCTTCTATTTGAATTTCAGCTCCAGTGCTGGTTGATCTATCTATTGTATTTGTCGGGGCAGCTACATAGAATGGTATATCATATACGCTGGCCATAATGGCTAACGAACATGTTCCGATCTTATTTGCGAAGTCTCCGTTGGTAGCGATTCTGTCTGCACCAACGATGACGTACTGGATTGATCCTATACTCATCAGGTAACCTGCTGCAGAATCTACTATCAAAGTTACAGGTACTCCCCATTTTGTTAGCTCCCATACCGTTAATCTAGCACCTTGGAACCAAGGTCTCGTTTCGGTGGCTATCACATTAGCTATCTTTCCTTGGCCCCAAGCATGTCTGATAACACCTAACGCTGTGCCGAAACCTCCTGTAGCTAGAGCTCCGGTATTGCAGTGGGTCAGCACAGATGATCGGCCATTTATAAGTGATGCCCCCGCCTCGGAGATAATGGTGTCAGATATTTGGGTCTCTTTATGGATTTTATGTGCCTCTAACAATATAGATTCGTAAAGGTTAACGTTGCTGTCCAGATGCTTTGCGACGTTCATTATCCGATCTAAGCTCCACTTCAGATTAACGGCAGTAGGTCTAGATTGGACTAGAACTTCAGCGACATTGGAGAGGGCTTTCAGGCTTGGAGTATTTGTAAGTCTCCCGAGTTGTTTTGCTGCCAAAGCCATTCCATAAGCGGCAGTAACTCCTATTGCCGGGGCCCCTCGGACTTTCATCTCCCTGATAGCCAGGTCGACATCTTCCGATGTTTGAAGGTTGAGAAAAATTTCTTCAGATGGGAGTTTGCTTTGGTCAAGTATTCTGACGGAATCCCCGGTCCAATTTATTGGTTCGATATTCATTAGAAATATACTGTTATTCAGGTGCGTAATTGAGTTTGGCTACGATTACGAGATGTCATCTAGCCTAAGGGGTATACTTTACTTAGTATCTCAGGCAATTCTTCAAGCATGGAGATCTGTGTATGGGGCTCAGCAAGCCTTTCCTGTCCATCAGCTTTCCCTAGAAGTATGCTTTGCATCCCGGCTAAGTTAGCTCCAAGAACATCGTTTCGTATATGGTCTCCAACGAGGACTGCTTTGGCCGGATCTGTTTCAAGTTCTCTAAGGGTGATGTCAAATATTTGTTTAGAAGGCTTGGTTAACCTCACTTCATCTGAGAATATAAGTGATTGGAAGAATTCTAGGATTTGTTTGTCCTGAAAATATCTTCTGAACAATACTCCAGGCGTCATACCTGTATTAGAGATTAGGCCAATTTTGTAACCTTTATCTTGGACCTTCTTGAGGGTTTCTAGTGCTCCAGAAGCCATAGGCGCGGGAAAATCAAAAAAAGCTTCCCCGTAGTAATGAGTTATTCTGTCTATGACGTGGCCCTCGAGTTTGTTGGAGAGGTCAGGTTCTATGCTGTCAATAAAGATCCTTATTTGCTCGTCGAATGTGAAATCCTTCTCTTGGTTATGTAAGGCTTTGCAGGTTCTGTAACAATTTCTGTAGGCTTCAAGCAAGTGTTCAGAAGTAAAATCATAGCCAGCATTATTGAGGCAACTGCTGGTATCCTCTAGCCTCTTTTGAGTTCTTGCCCTTCCGAGTTCCCTATTGTCTATGATGAGGGTTTGCCATAGATCGAATGTGATGGCTTCTACATATACCATTAGTCCCCGATTTTCCTTTATTGTTTGAAACTATTGTAGGTAGCTTGTTTGTTCTCAAACTTTATGTTCAGGTGAGTATTTGATCTTAAAATCTGATCGTAGTTTAGCGAGATGATACCATTATAACTTGTCAATATCTACAGGATTCTTGTAGGGTTTGATAGCATGGAGGGTCAATAAATTTACTACTGATTATTCTCAAAAACCTTGGGTGGATTTGCAAATAGCCTAACTAGAATGTGGGACTAAGAAATATTTGGTCACCGAGTTAAATTTATACCTTCATCAGGGATAAGAGTTCGTATTGTTTCAACTGGTTTGAGCCTTTGAGGGCCACTATTTCTGCCAAAACAACGATTCCTTCCACTGTGGCCCCAAGACCTTCTATTAATTGAGCCGTAGCATATAAGGTACCTCCCGTTGCCAATATGTCGTCCACTAGAAGCACTCTGTCACCTTTACTTAAAGCATCTTGGTGTATTTCTAGAGTGGCAGACCCGTACTCCAGGGAGTATTCGATCTGAGAAGTTATCCAAGGTAACTTCCCGGATTTTCTCACTGGAGTGAATCCGGTTCCTATATGATTAGCTATGGGTGCCCCGAATATGTATCCTCTGGCTTCAACTGCAACAACGGATTGTAAGTTCTTGTTAAGGAAAGGGGAGGACATTTCTTCAATGACTTGCCTGAAACTGTCGGGATTAGATAGCACAGGTGTTATGTCTTTAAATTGAATGCCTTTTCTTGGGAAATCAGGTATATCTCTTATCAATTCTTGATAATTAGTCAAAATGTATCCTCTCATAGGTGCTTGGCTTTATGTCCATTATAAATCAATTGTGTTGTACTAGATCTCCAATAATGGTTCCGGTTATACTACTTGGAAAGTGGATCCATTTGAAGTTTTAGTTACTTCTATCCTGGTAGGGAAAGCCTCTTTCAATTCATCTATGTGTGTAATTACTAATATTTTTTCGAAATCAGCCTGGATGGTCTGTATTGCCTCCACCAGTTTCTGAAGTCCTGAGGAATCCTGAGTCCCAAAACCTTCGTCTATAAATAGCGTGGGTAATGGGGCTCCGGATCTGTAAGCTAGAAGCCTAGATAGAGCTATTCTAAGGGCGAAGTTTATGCGGAAAGCTTCGCCGCCACTGTAAGTTTCGTAACTTCGGTTACCTAGTTCGTCAGATATATTTATATCTAGAGTTTCTCTTGGGTTCCCCCCCGATCGACTTTCTCTTTGTGTTTCTATCTTTAAACCCATGCGATAATCTGTTATACGCCCTAGGAGATCATTAGCGTATTCTTCCAGTTGTGGAATGGCTTGTTCTATTATTAATGCCTGGACTCCGGCTTTCCCAAAGGCTGTACTGAGTTGGTCATAAATACCTTTATCGTGGGATTCTTTGGCAAATAGGCGTTCTTTTTCCTCAAGCCCTTCTTCCAAGACGGCATACTTCACCAGTGTGTTTTGAACAGCTCCTAACTTCTGGTTTGCTATATTCTGCTGATCAGACAAAGTCCTTAGTATATCCATTATTTTGTTTTGCCTATTTTTAATCGACGAGAATTGTGTGATTGATTCTTCGAGTGAAACGATCTGTTCTGTGGTATCCGTTAATTCATCTGTGGTCGTCTTAAGGGATTGCTCGTCGTTTTCCAGGGCAGATATCAAATCAGGGAGCGCTTTTTGCGATGCTTTTGCTTCTTCCGCCAGGCCTACTAGATATTCGTATCGAACGCGTGCTTCTTTTCTCAAGTTAATCTGTTCAGTTTCCTCCTGATCGACATCTTTTTTTATATTGTCAGAGGCTAATACCAATTTTTGGATGGAGGTTTCATTCATTCGATACGTAGATCCTTTTTCCAATCCTTCTGACTCGTACTTTTCTGCAAGATGTTGGCAACCGTCATCGTCTAATGGTTGTCCGCATAGTGGGCATGCGGTAGTACCGTCATTGTCTCTCAAGAAGTCTACTTTCTTGCGAAGTTCCATCATTTCTTCCAGAAGTTGGGAATTGGTTCTTTTTATGTGGTTTACCTCGCTGTCCAACTCTTGGATTTTGAGGGTCCTGTTTTGCTGCTCTGGGGACGGAGCATTAGATTGTTCTATGGCATCGGCTGCTGATCCCAGTTCAATCTCTAGATCATGGATCTGGTTTGATTTGTCTAGAAGATTATTTATGGTCTCCTTGGCTTTTGATATCGATGTGTTCCTTTGTTTTATGTTGCTGATATAGATTTTGGTTTGAGTTTGTAAAATGGAGAGCTGTTTTTGCATGTCACCAAATGCCTGAATCTCCGTATGTGCCAAATCCAATTCCGCTTGATATTGGTCTTTTTCTGATGATAATTGTTCGAGGTTCTGTTTCGTTTTAGAGCTCTGCGAGATTTTCATACCAAGAAAGACCTAGTATCTCTCCTAATATTTCCTTTCTCTTCGATGGAGTACTTCTAGTGAACATGTCGGCTCTACCCTGAATTATGAAGGCGCTGTTCACAAAAGTTTCATAATCCATTCTTAAGAGTTGTCGGATTTTGGATTCGGTTTCTCTTACGGAATTTCCAGATAGGGGCTGGTATCCTTCTTCGTTAATCTGAAACAATTCCAGTATAGTAGCTCCTTGTTTCCCTCTTGATGGCCGGGTGAAACGCCTCGAAACTCTGTATTCAAATGAGGATACCTGAAACTCCAAATCTACCCTCATGTCTTGCTCCCCTTGGTAAACTAAGTCACTGTGAGTTGCAGCTCTAGCTTGGCCCCATAGGGCCCATGTTATGGCATCAAGAAGAGAACTCTTGCCATGTCCATTATCTCCGCATAGGCAGGCTACATGGAACGTTTTCATGTCTAAAACTGGAGCCTGATCCTTGTATGAAAGGAAGTTTTTAAGCTCGAGTCTTAGGGGGATCATTGCTGGCTCATTTGTTTATTAATATGCTTGAATCGCTGGTGATTAAGGGTTTTGTCAGTAATTAAGTTCTTGATAGTGATGATAGTTTAACATGTGAATTAACGTGATGAATACATTGGCTTTACGCGTAATAATCAGGGTTAGTCGATGTTACGGGTTACATTGGAATCTTGGATGGATTATATTTGTTTGATTAGACTTGGCATCGTTTTATGAATATGTTTTGCTCTCTAAAAACTAGAAAAACTAGGATTCGCTTTTGATTTATATGTGATGTAAATATTCTGTTAGGAGTTAATCATGGACAGATCAGGTTCGTTGAAAAGAGAGGACATCGGCATTTTCACAGATCTATATGAATTAAAAATGGCGGAAAGTTTTCTCCGTGGGAAAATGTTTGATTCCGCCACTTTTAGCCTGTTCATTCGTCCCTCAAATACCAAGAGGTCTTATTATGTGTCCGCTGGCCTTGAAGAATTACTTAATTATATAGAAGGGTTTTGTTTTTCAGATTCTGTTATAGCTTACTTGGAATCTACAAATATATTTGGTGGTGAGTTTCTTGAGTACATATCAGACTTTAGCTTTACGGGTTCTATTAGAGCGATACCCGAAGGCCGTGTATTTTTTGAGAATGAACCTCTGCTCGAGGTAACTGGCCCTATAATGGAATCTCAATTGGTTGAAACATTGGTTGTTAATCAATTGAACATTAATACCTTAATATCAACAAAGGCAGCGAGGTGTTTTTGGGCTGCGAATGGTAGAAGGTTGGTTGATTTCTCTGTCAGAAGAACCCATGGAATTGACGCTGGGATGATAGCCTCTAGGTCTAGCTATATTGCAGGTTTTACTTCAACTAGCAATGTTTTGGCTGGGAGGGATTTTGGCATACCTATAACTGGAACCATGGCACATTCATACGTCGCCAGCTTTGAAAACGAGATCGATTCATTCAGGACCTTTTCACGTCATTTCCCTAACAACACAGTTTTGCTATTGGATACCTATGACACATTGAAGGCTGCGCATAAGGCAGTGACCGTGGCGTTAGAGATGGAATCTAGGGGCCATAGGATGATTGGCGTGCGCATAGATAGTGGTGATTTGATAAATCTCAGCATTGCTATTCGCGAGATATTTGATCAGGCTGGGCTTGATTATCTAAGCATATTGGCTAGTGGGGGATTGGATGAGAAAAAAATTGAAAAAATAGTTAAGAGCTCTGCTCCAATAGATGCATTTGGCGTAGGGACGCAAATGGGCATATCCGGAGATGTTCCATCGTTAGACATGGCATATAAACTAGTCAGGTACGGAGATAGACCTATTATGAAGTTAAGTAATTCTAAACAATCCTTGCCAAATGAAAAGCAGGTTTTTCGTTTCTACGGAATAGATGGGAACATGGTTCGCGACGTCGTGTCCATGAAAAATGAGGATTACACAGGCGAAATGGTTGAGCCTATGTTGCAAACGGTTATGGACCATGGGAAAGCTATTAAGACAGGAGAGTCTTTAATTGAAATTAGGGATAGATTTGAGTCAGATTTCTCTAAGCTTCCTACTATGTATAAGGCATTGAGGAATGCTCCAAGATATCCCGTATCAATAAGTCCAGAGTTACGTCGTTCGTATGGGAATACCAAAAAATCGATCCTTAACACCTCTTAACCGCTCCCAAGTTAGTCAAAGGTACAGCAAGGCTTTTGTTAATTAAGCTGGGTGTATCCTTTTCGCGGCAATGGATGACTCATTGGATGATGGGGGTGGTACTCATGGCTGCTTTAGCATGGTGAGTGAATCTATGGCGTTTTTTTGGGCTTGAAATTGTCCTTCTATGCCCTTCTGAGCTAGTTTTACTAACTCATCCATTGCAGATATGGAAAATGGTTTTCCTTCGGCAGTTCCTTGGATTTCTACTAATTCCCAACTACCAGTCATCACCACGTTACAATCTACATCCGCCTGTGAATCTTCTGAATAGCAAAGATCTAGTACGTTTTCTCCTTCAACTATTCCAACACTAATTGCTGCTACGGAATTCATTAGGGGTGGGGATGGAAGAGTTCCAATCCTTGCTAGGTGGAGGAAAGCCTCATATAGAGCTACATATGATCCAGTTATAGCGGCTGTACGTGTGCCGCCGTCAGCTTGTATTACGTCACAGTCAATGGTAATGGTTCTTTCTCCAAGATCTCTCATATTGATTACAGATCTATGCGATCGTCCTATAAGCCTCTGTATCTCATATGTTCTTCCGTCTGGTCTGTTGCTCCCCGATTCTCTTGCACGCCTAGTTAATGTGGATCGCGGAAGCATTCCGTACTCAGCTGTAATCCATCCTTTTCCTTGTCCCCTCATCCACACAGGGACTCTGTCCTCTACTGAGGCTGTGCAAATAACTTTAGTCTCTCCTACTTCAATCAGAGCCGAACCTTCTGGAAAAACTAAGAAAGATGGTGTTATTTTGATTGGCCTGGCGGAATCATTTGCTCTGCCATCTGTACGAAACAACTCGCTCCTTGTGATCTATGTGATCTATGCCTGAGTGTAGGTTTCCAAGTATATCACAGTATCATTACTAGAGTGCTCCAATATAATGAACCAAGCCAACATTGTTAGCTGATAAACAAGTTGTAGAGAGCTTTTGAAATGATACTTCTAGGCCAAGTGGGAGTTTCACTATGATATACTTCCTTTAATTCCTGTAGGAGGAAAAAGTTGGCCCGTATATATACTAGATGGGGTGATAAGGGTGATACTAACCTGCTTTTTGGAGGACGGGTTTCTAAGGCTGACTTGAGATGCGAAGCGTATGGGTCAGTAGATGAAGCTGTATCTACGTTAGGATTGGCTAGATCGCTAGTGGAAGATAGTGATTTGCAGGACACTATAATGAAATTGCAGAGAGAATTGTTTGTTGTGGGCGCCGAGCTAGCTACTGATACTAGCAATTATTCTAAATTACTTGAGAACTTTAACGTTGTTACTGAAGAAATGGTCAATCATATCGAGAAAATAATAGACGAAATGATCGAACAAATTGATATGCCCAAGGCATTTATAATTCCAGGTGCATCTAAGGGATCAGCTGCTTTGGATGTGGCTAGGACAGTTATCAGGAAGGCTGAGCGTAGAGTGGTTGATTTGAAGGAGCACGATCTTTTGAAAAATGGGTATATAATAAACTACCTAAATAGGCTTGCTGATCTAGTGTTCGTAATGGCTCGGTTTGAGGATAGAAAGCTTCCTCTGGATATTGTTACTGGCTAAGTAAATTGGTTTTCATACCATAACTTTGTAGTCTAAGTGTATTTATATCAAGAATCCAATTCTTTAAGAATATGTCATATCGGCGAGAAACTCCCACCTCATATATCAGGCATATCATGTACATAGCTAAGTTGTACGACACTAGAATGGAGTAGTGGCAAACAAATGAGCAATGCAAGAATAGCAATAGTTGATTATGGCGCTAGTAATATTAGGAGCGTTGCGAGGGCTGTGGAAAGGTTTGGATATGCTCCAATAGTTACTCGAAACTCTAGGGAGATTTTAGACTCAGAGGCGGTTATTTTCCCTGGGCAGGGCGCCTCTCCTCCTGCAATGAATAACTTAGAGAAGAACGGGTTAGTAGACACCGTTAAAGAAGTTATATTTAGGGGCACTCCATTCTTTGGAATTTGCCTAGGTCTACAGCTCCTGTTGGAATCATCTGATGAAGGACCTACTGACTGCCTGAAATTGGTACATGGAAAAGTAAAAATGTTGCCTGAGGATGTAAAGCGGCCACATATGGGGTGGAATCGGGTTAGGTTGAGGAATAAGCATCCAGTATTTCGTGGAGTTGAGGATGAATCGTACTTCTATTTTGTTCATAGTTATTATGCCGATCCTGAAGACGATGACTTAATATTAGGCACTACCGATTATGGAGTGGAGTTTTGTAGTGTAATTGCCAAAGGTAGTTTGATCGCAACACAGTTTCATCCGGAAAAAAGCGGCAGAGTAGGTTTGAAATTGTATGAAAATTTCTTGGCTTTGGCTACAGGGAATATGGTGGATTACTAATATGGACATTATACCTGCTATAGATATCCTCGATGGGAAATGTGTTCGGCTCTATCAGGGAGATTATGATAGGAAAACAGTTTACTCCGATGATCCAGTTGAGGTGGCATTGCGCTGGCAGACCGAAGGAGCAAAAAGAATACATGTGGTTGATTTAGATGGGGCGATTTCTGGAGTTTCTGCAAACTTTAATATAATCAAAGCTATTGCTGGATCGTTAGATATTCCAATCCAGGTTGGAGGTGGCATACGGAATGAACAAGACGTACAGGACTTGTTTTCTGTTGGAGTACAACGCGTTGTACTCGGAACTCTAGCTGTAGAGGATCCGGCTTTAGTTGCATCTTTGTGTAGGGAATCCGGCGCAAATTCTATAGCGGTTGGCCTAGATGCTAAAGATGGTAAGATTTCACTGAGAGGTTGGAGAGATATTTCTTCCATGTCCGCTCTCGAATTAATGAAAGATATGGAAGATATAGGGGTGGATCACTTTATATATACAGATATATCTAGAGATGGAACCCTCACTGAGCCTAACTTTGAGGCCATTCGCGAGATCTTGAGCGCGAGCCGTGGATCTTTATGTGCATCGGGTGGCGTAGCTACGTTTTCACATTTAGAGAAACTTATTGCGCTAGATGTGGAATCTGTGATAGTTGGCAAAGCCCTTTACACCGGTGCCATAGATTTGAAGCAGGCCATAGTCAATTTTGATTGAATTTATAAACTTAATTAGTGTGGTTCAAATATCTTGGGTAGCTTCTTCGCTGTTTGGGGTATAAAGGACAGCAATAGTCTTGATTGGAGACGGTGTAGAACCTTAGTAATCAAGAGACTTAACTGAAAGTTTAGAATTGATTGTGTTTTGCCGCGTCCTAGACGCGTTATGTGTAAGTGCTTATCTCCAAATAAATTCTAGGACACTTGATGGAGCCATATTCTAGATGCAACAGTGTATCCGAGGGCTTCTTCTCCCATACTCGTTCTTATTGCTATGACTCCGCGATGTGGGCTTGCGTCCACTACGGAAAGTTTTTGTTCGGGGAGAATGGATTGTTTTACCAGGAATTCCAGGAGGGTAGGATTTTCCTCCGGGACTCTGTCAATCTGATAAGTCTCGTTATTTTGGGTCTTGTCTAGGCTAATTATATTATTGCTGGGAGGAGTATATCCACTTCCTGGTATAGGTCCTCCGAACGGGCAAGTGGTTGGGTATCCTAATTTTTCAGCGATTTTAGCTTCAAGATCTGGTGATATTGCATGTTCCAATCTATGAGCTTCTTCATGAGCCCTGTGCAAATCCAGGCCAAACAGGTCTACGACCATCCTCTCTGCCAACCTATGCCTGCGTACCATTGCCTCAGCCTCCACTATTCCCACCCTGGTCAACTTGACCTCTTTTTCAGTGGTTAGCTCAATAAGGCCTTCTCTTGCCATTCTTCTCAACATACCAAGTACTGAGGGTAGGCTAGTGCCCAAATGCTCGCCGGCGGGCAAACCTTTCAGATGGTCGGCTAGTTGGCCTGCAGTAGCACGTAAACCTTCCTCCATCAATATGTAAAGGGATAGCAAGTAATTTTCAGTTCCTTGCGAGAGGCGATCTTTATTCGAATGCGCGCGTTTAGTTGTATTTGTGTTGTTGTCTACCATAGTAAAACCTACCTTGTGCCCTACTGGAAGGATAACGTTAGGCACATCAGCAGTCAAGTAAAGAATCCACGTGGCTGGCTAGGGAAATTGTAATAATTGGCGTCCTTGACACGAAACGCAAAACATTGTATAAGTATTCCGCTAAGCATATGCTAAGTAAAACAAATAGAAGATAGTGAGCAGTAGGGCAAGGGTAAGCTAACTGGTATTGCTTCGTAATAGTAAATATAATTCGGAGTGTGGACAACGATTATGCAGAATGTGGGCAAAGTTTTGAAAGAAGTGTCGGTAAACAAAGGTATGTTATTCATGGTAGGGCTATGTATTACGGCTCTTCTCATCTTGGGTTGCAGCTTAGGAGACCCTGATCCTACGGCTACCCCGAATGTGGTTGAGATTGAGGTTGAAAAAATAGTAGAGGTCGAGAAGTATCCCGGAAAATTAGTTGTTTATTCTGGGAGGAAAGAGTCGTTGATTGGACCGATCATAGAACAATTTTCTGAAGCCACCGGCATAGAAGTAGAGGTGAAATATGGTTCCTCTGCTCCAATGGCAGCTTTATTGATGGAAGAAGGAGATAAGACTCCTGCCGACGTCTTTTATGCACAAGACCCAGGTGCGATAGGTTCGGTTGAAAACATGTTAAAACCCATCAGCACAGATGTTTTACTGGATACTGTTACTGCGGAGGATGGGACGGTATCTAAAATTGATGTTGTTCCATCTTGGGCCAAATCGCCCGATGGGCGCTGGACGGGTATTACTGGACGTGCTCGTGTAGTTGTCTACAACACTACAGAGTTAGATGAATCAGATTTACCGGACAGCATGCATGGTTTTTGCGATGAGACATGGAAGGGAAGGATCGGATGGGCCCCAAGTAATTCTTCTTTCCAAACAATGATCACCGCCATGCGGCAAGAGTGGGGTGAGGCCGAAACAAAATCGTGGATTGAATGCATACGAGACAATGATGCAAAAACGTATCCTAAAAACACGCCGCAGGTTGAAGCTGCCGCAAACGACGAAATTGATGTAGGATTTGTGAACCATTACTACCTTTACAAGTTTGTACTCGATAAAGCACAAGGCGAGGAGTTTGCAGCTAGAAACTATCATCCTCGAAGTGGTGGGCCTGGAGCGATGGTTATGGTGTCAGCTGCAGGAATTTTGAAAACATCTGAAAATACTGAAAATGCAGAAAAGTTTATCGAATTTATGACATCTAAAGTCGCTCAAAGCTATTTTGCAAATGATACTAGGGAATATCCTTTAGTTAACGGAGTTAAAACACACCCACTAATTACACCATTTGATGACATTAATAAACCTGAAGTGTCTCTAGCGGCATTAAGTGATATTTCCGGCAGTGCCCAAATGTTGAAAGACGCAGGAGTCTTGGAATAGACCTTAGAGAAGAGTTACTAAAATCCATACACCCTGGGTGCTACCTGGGTTGGAACCCGCGAAAGATCAGCGGAATCG
>CAYVMY010000001.1:34715-37178 GCA_964452695.1 uncultured Dehalococcoidia bacterium | reverse complement strand
AAAAAAGTGTTTGCACCCCTTGCAACAAAGACTGTTCCTGCAGCACCAGAACCAACGCCCGCGCCTGCTCCCGCACCCTTGCCATGCTGAATTAATATCAAGCCCGCCCTGACCAAGGCCGACAAGACAAGAATTACTAAAATCCGTACACCATGGGTGCGACTTTGATTGGTGCCCGCGAAAAATAAACGGAATCGATTTGACTAGAAAAGTCATCGCACTTGTACAGACTACCGTAGTTGGGACACCGGCTCCTCCTACGGTAGTCTCGTATTTCTTAGTCTAATACTTGGTGATCTGGGGTTAACATAACAGGATGACTTCCATTACAGAAACTTGATTACCGAATAATAGGAATTAGAATTAAGTGATATGAAGCATTCTTCTCAACGAGTATTGCAAATAATTTCCTTGATTGTTTTGGCAATAGTAGCCGTGCCACTGACCTATATTGCCTTAAATTTAATATCATCCCCCAGTAAATTTCTTGAATATATCCTCGACCGAAAGACATTATTATTAGCTTGGAATACAATTATCCTTGCATTGACAGTCACCATTGCGTCAATGTGCATATCTGTACCTTTAGCAATCATTACTATTCGATCTAATCTTCCCTTGAGAAAAATAATCCGGGTTTTCTTATGTGTTCCCTTGATATTCCCTAGCTATATTTATGGATTCCTATTCATAATAGTTTTTGGGCCAAAAGGTGCGTTATACGAGGTGTTGGCACCACTAGGGGTGGAAAGAATCCCTGAATTATATGGGTTTGTTGGGGCTTTTTTGTGTTTAACATTATTGAGTTATCCATATATTTTTATCAGTGTTTCTTCTTCTTTGTTGAAACTGGATTACACTTATGAGGAAGTCTCTTTAAGTCTTGGCAAAACAATCTGGTATACATATGGAAACGTCATAATACCTTTACTTAAACCAGCAATAATTGTTGGCGCCATACTTGTAACTTTATATGTTGTTAGTGATTTCGGGGCGGTATCTTTACTTCAGTACAAATCGTTTAGTTATGTAATATATAATCAATATGAGACTATCCAGCGTAGTGCGGCTGCAAGTACTTCTAGCATATTGATATTGATTGGGTTACTCTCCATCTGGTTTTATAGACCGGACTCCGCTAATTCAAACTTATACCGTTCAAGCGCTACAATACCCAGAAATGCGCGTCTAATTGATTTGGGGAAATACAAATGGGTTATAGCTTTCATTATTGGCATGTTGATCTTTGTCAGTGTCATACTTCCAATATCGGTGTTGTTGTATTGGGGCTACACCTTCACGATAAATCTAGATGATTTCTTCAAAATGTCTTCAATATATAATTCTATTTATGCCTCTGCAGTCGGCGCAATTTGTACCGTAGCGCTTTCTATTCCAATAGCTCTATTAATAGCAAAACATAAGGATGGTTTTAGTATACTCATAGAAAAGATCTCATATATTGGATTTGTCTTGCCAGGGATTGTAGTAGCGTTAGCTGTTGTCTATTTCGGAATCAATTTTGCTAGGCCAATTTATCAAACAATTATTCTATTATCATTAGGGTATATAATTCTGTTTCTACCTGTATCAATTGGTGTTATTAAGCCTGTGCTTTTGCAAATAAATCCGAAAATAGAGGAATCCGCGAAGATATTAGGTGCATCTAATTTTAAAATCTGGAAGACCATTAACATTCCTGCAATGATGCCTGGGCTTTCAGGTGCATTTGTGATTGTATTTATACTAATAATGAAAGAGTTGCCAGCGACTCTTATCCTTGCGCCCTTAAATTTTGACACTTTAGCTACTTCGATTTGGACCCATGCGACTGAAGCGAGTTTCGGTATGGCAGCGGTATACTCTGGTATACTATTGCTTTTGACGGGTCTTCCTATGTTTGTATTATTAAATAAAGGCATACGTTAATAACAAAATACTAGGGAAAAAGATGTCAAAGCAAATTAGCAATGAAAATTTTCCTGTTATAAGGTGCATTGGGATAGGGAAATCCTACTCAGGTACAGCTGAAGCAGTGAAAGATGTAGATTTAACAGTATATTATGGAGAAATATTAGTCCTGTTGGGTCCAAGCGGCTGCGGTAAGACTACTTTATTAAGGCTAGTTGCAGGGCTTGAAGAACCTACCAATGGGACTCTCGCTTTAGGTGGGCAATTAGTATCTACTACAGGGAAGTTTATTAAACCCGAAAATCGTAAAGTTGGCATGGTGTTCCAAGATTATGCGCTCTTTCCGCATTTAAATGTACAAAAAAATATTGAATTTGGGTTAGATAGTTCGACTAAATCAAGCAAAACGGTAGAAGAAATAATTAACTTAGTAGGCCTATTTATCGTAAATTATTTCTTTAACGGTTCTGGTCCTCTACAGTTTTTTGATGATAAAATTAAAAAAAAAAAAAAAATAATAATAATAATAATAATAAATAATAAATAATGGGC
>CAYVMY010000001.1:22035-34705 GCA_964452695.1 uncultured Dehalococcoidia bacterium | reverse complement strand
GACTAAATCAACCAAAACAGTAGAAGAAATAATTAACTTAGTAGGCCTAAATCATCTACTAAAAAGAATGCCTAATGAACTTTCTGGTGGAGAACAACAAAGAACGGCATTGGCACGGGCCCTAGTTCCTAATCCAACTGTTATGCTTTTTGATGAACCTTTATCGAATTTAGATGCTACTCTCAGGGTGAGAATAAGGGCAGAGATCAAAGACATTTTAAAACAGGCTCGAGCCACTACTATTTTTGTAACTCATGACAAAGAAGAGGCTATGTATCTTGCCGATCGTATCGCGATTATGAATGACGGTAAAATAGAACAGATAGATAGTCCAGAGCAAATTTATAACAAGCCTGCAACAAAATTTGTTGCAGAATTCATGGATCCTGCTTCGTTTATAGATATCAAATTTGAAGATTCAAATACTTTGATTACTGAAATTGGTAAGATAAAAATAAATGAACCAATCAATGCCACGGATGGCAATTGGAAGCTTTTGCTCCGCGGCAACAACATTACCTTAAGTACCAAAGAGGGAACATCAAGTGTTGATTCGATGGAGTTCAAAGGGTCTCATTATTCCTACGCGATTAGATTAGCCTCAGGTCAAAAGATTGAATATATATCTCAAGAGAACAAATTGAAGGTTTCTCAATCAGTTTCAGTCAGTATTAATAAGAATCTTCCTGTTCATATATACAAAAACGAAAAATATCAATACACGAGTACCATTTCGCATATTTGATTGCTGGCTCAGGAACAGAATATGAGAAGTTACTGAGTGATATAATATTTTGCTCATAGATCATATCCAGCATGGGATGATATCAGAAGAGTAGCCCATACTTGAACTTTTAATGCTAGCCAATTTTTGCGAGTGAAGGGGTAAAATATTGGAATTGTTGGCTGATGGCCAAGCGAATAAAATAGCTGACAGTTAAAGAGGGCGCACAATTTTTTGTGTACGATGTGGCCGTTAGATAAATTGAACCGTTTTGTCCTTGATAAGTATTTCATCCTTGAGTAATATGTAGTGCAATCTGTGGATTTGGCAGGTGTATGGTAAATATGGAAGGCAAGAACGTAGTATTGGTTGTGGATATGCTTAAGGGTTTTATGGAGAGCGGGAATAATTTATATTGTGGTGACGATGCTAGGGGCGTCATACCCAAAATACGAGATCTTCTCGATATAGAACTCGGGAAATCATCCACAGTATTCTACATCTGTGATAGCCATAGACCTGACGACCTAGAGTTTGAAATCTTTCCGATACACTGTTTGGAAGGTACAGAAGAGGCTAATGTCATTACCGAATTGGATGGGTACCCTGGCCAGAGAATAAATAAACAAAGGTACAGTGGATTCTATGGCACTGACCTTGGCAAGAAATTAGAAGAAATTGCCCCAGACAAGATAATAATTTGTGGGGTTTGTACTGATATATGTGTCCTTCATACGGCTGCCGACGCACGAAATAGGGATTTCAAAGTGGAAGTCTTTGAAAGTACCGTTGCTAGCTTCAATAAAGAAGCCCATAGTTGGGCCCTTGATCATATGAAAAATGTTTTGGGTGTGAACGTTGTCAGTGGAATATAAAAACGAAAAGGGACTAGGTTGAAAGAACGGTTTTCCATTTTTCAGATTGCGTTCGAAGATTCAGCCCGTAGTTAAACATGATCAGATTAATAGAATTAGCTTTTTATACTGAGGAGGATAATGTCTGACGATGAATTTAGCGTTAGACCATCTGTACTAGTTGGCGATACAGCTGATACAGGATTGTACAGAGGTGTGACCATCCTTCGTAACGAAAAAATTAACCCCACTACTATAGTTGAATTTACTGCTAGCAGAGAGGGTGTGGTTTGTGGTGTCCGTGAGATCAAGGCCTTACTACTCAAAATACTTCCTGAGGCTAATCGTGAGGTTTGGGCATTGGATGATGGCCTACAGATGAGCGCAGGGGAAGTAGTTGTTAGGATTAAGGCACCCTACAGTTCCTTTGGTATATACGAAACTGCTATCTGTGGCATACTAGCCCAATGTAGCGGGTGGGCTACAGCTAGTAGGGAATGTGTCAAGGCAGCGGATGGAACGCCAGTTATATCGAATAGTAGCAATCGTGTCCATCCGAATGTTGCAGGAATAATGGACTATTCGGCGATTATTGGCGGATGCGTTTCCGGGACTACCAATCAAGGAGGGAAACTCTCTGGGACAAACCCATTGGGTATAATATCCTCCAATGTTTCACTGATCATGGGTGGACCAGTGAATGCTATGAAATCATTCGATCAACATACCCCTCAAGACGTTTCTAGGATAGCGCCTGTAAATGTTATTAATGATGAAAATCATGAGGCGCTGGATCTTGCAAGGGTGCTTGGTCAGAAGCTGAGGGGCGTAGAGGTAAGGGAGCCTTCCAACGATTGGGTGGCCAGCTTGAATTTGGTGAGGGAGCTTAGGTCTAGACTAGATATCGCAGGGTATTCCCATGTAGAGATTGTTTTGTCCGGTATGTTGACTCCACAGGTTATAGCCAGTCTTGTGAGTAATCGTGCTCCCATAAATGCTTTGCAAGTGACCGGATATATAGGAGAGGCTCCACCTATCGGGTTTAATGCTAGCATTCATGAGACAGATGGAGAGGCAACTGCGAGACGTGGAATCATACCGGGGGTTACTCCTAACGACAGACTTGCAGAGATTATTTAATTAGGTTTTCCTAGACAGACTTACTGTCAAAACGTTAGTTGTTGTAGGTGTTACCTTAGCCCAATTGGCAATTCTGGTTCCGATTACCCAAGCTATGCCAAGGTCTGATGTGAGTAATGGCATCTTATCTCGGAGATGCCTGGGGATTTTAGAATCTATTAAAAACTCCCCAAGATTTTTGTGGCCTGTCATTCCAAGTGGCTGGAATATGTCTCCTTTCTGCCTGGTCCTAAATCTTACATTGTTCCCGATCTTATCAATGTCTAGATTTGCTACATTTTGTGCCTCGTTGCTAGTATGCAAGGGGTGACTATTTATATTGGAAATGGCTATCCAATTAGGCAATACTGTTTCTCCCGGGACTCGAAGTGGATGTTCAATGCTTTTATCTTGCATATCAGATCGTGGGGATTTAATAAGATCTATGCTTAAACGAGCATACTCCACCGAAAATACGATTTGTCCAGGTAGATTCAACATTTTTCCTGCAGTTCCTCCCGCGAGAGATAACATAGACCGTAGATGTCTGTTAGTTAATCCGGAGTAAGACCCGGATATTTCATGATAGAGAACTCTTAGAAGTGAATTCTGCAGGCTATATGGCATAGATTGGAAACTAGTTCTGTCAACTGAAACCCCAGTGTTTGTTTGCTCAGTAATCCGATATCTAGCTTTATTGGTTTCGGATAGTATGAAAGACTGATCTTGGGAAGCTGAATGTGCTAGCCTTAGAATGGATTCTTTGACTTTTGGATTGTACCTTTGCAATAAGGGTAACAAATTTAGTCTTATACTGTTGCGAGTAAATTCATCTGAAAGATTGGAAAGGTCATTAATTGGGATAAACCCCATATGTGCACAGTATTCTTGTGTTTCTTGATGGCTTGCATTCAGCAGCGGTCGTACAACGGGTATTTTGTTTATACTTGTCCTGGAAGGCCAATAGGAGTTTTGGGCCATGCCAGTTAAGCCTGCTATTCCGGACCCTCTAATCAAATGCATAAGAATAGTTTCTACTTGATCATCGGCCGTGTGCCCCACCGCTATTGCGTTAGCTCTCTCTGTTCGTGCTATATCGGATAGGAAGTCGTATCGAATGTTTCTAGCAGCTTCTTCTATTGACAAACCATCCTTTTTGCTGTGCGAGCGAACGTCTTTTCTATCTAGCATTACGGGTATTCCTAAGTCTGAACCTATTTGAAAAACATACTCTGCCTCTCTGTACGATTCCTTTCTTAGGGAGTGGTCTAGGTGGGCAGCGCACAATTTAAATCCATGCTCAAGTCTTATCTCGTTTAACAACAGCATGAGAGACAATGAGTCTGGCCCGCCAGAAACTCCCACAACAATGGATGAGGACTTATCTAGGAGGCCTAGTTCTCCTAGAGATCGTTCAACCATTAAATGCAATTTGTTTTTGTGGCTGAGATTGTTCATATTGGATCAGAAATTGTTTATGTAAATGGAAACCCTGTAAGATTGGACGGTTTTAAGTTCAACTAATCCTTGACGTTCTGTTCTCGGAGATTAGTTGTTTTCTGATTGGGGGGCAAACGATTCGGTCACTATCATCACCTTTTCAATTTTTACTCCTTTGACCTCTGTCACTGTTAACCCAATGTCCTGGTGCCAGAATTGCTCTCCTTGTCCGGGGATATGTCCCAAATACTCCAATATGAATCCGGCAATTGTTTCGTAATCACCTTCCGGAAGATTCAAGCCAAGTTCCTGATTGACCTGATCTATTTGCATCACACCTTCAATGTTGAACGTGTTTTCGCTTAGTATTTCGTATTCTGGTTCTGGCTGCCTTTCTTCTTCACCTACTGGTCCAACTAGCTCTTCCATTAGTTGTTTAATTGTTACAAGTCCCGCTATTCCACCGAATTCATCAACTGCCATTGCCATTTGGCCGCCTTTGCTTTGCATTTCTCTGAACAAAGATCCAACGGGTTTCGTGTCTGGTACAAAATAGACAGGTCTAAGCAAATCTGTTATATCTCCATTGCTATATAAATTGCTCGTTGTGATACTCGCAAGGACATCCTTGACAGACAAAACACCTATGACGTTGTCTACTTGCTCATGGAATACCGGAAAGCGAGTGTGGGAATATGAACCGTAAATTTCGAGAAACTGACCGAGCGTAGTGCCGGTCTCAACCCATACTACCTCGGTACGTGGAGTCATCATTTCCCTAAGTTGCATGTCTCCGAAGCGGAAAACTTTTTGTAGCAACTCAGCCTCATCCTCTTCTACTTCACCTGCTTCTTGCCCCATAGATATGGCCGCCTTGATTTCTTCTTCAGTGAAAAGTGCCACTGATTCTGATCCGAATCGTCTGGTAATTCGATTGCTTGTCCATTGAAGAATAAGAATTAAAGGCAGAATTAACTTTTCTAAGATCTCAATTACTTTGGATGAAAAGAAAAAAACACGCTCGGAATGCCTCAGAGCTATGGTTTTAGGTATCGTCTCACCGAAGATTAGTAATATTATTGTGCTGGCTATTGTAGCCAATATTACTCCTCTCCCTTCACCCACTATACCAACCATGATTACGGTTGCTAAGGCTGCAAATCCTGTGTTAGCGAGGTTGTTTGCAAGTAGCACAGTAGGAAGAACTTTTTCGGGTTGGTCTGCCATTCTGATTACTCGTTCCGCTCCGGCAGTACCCTCGTCAACAAGGCGTCTTAGTCTTACTTTTCTGAGAGATAGGAAAGCAGATTCTGATCCGGAGAAAAAAGCTGACATGACCAGGGAAATGATTAAAAGTACGGAATAGATTGTGTTTGACTGATCCATTAGGGAAGTCCTTTATTTGGTGGGAGGTGTTGCCATTTCAACATAACTTTAGAAGGATCGAATGGGCCTGGGTTGTGAACTAAAGGGTTCAGATGTGTGGCCACTACGTGTAATGTTAGGCTAGTAAGCGGTAGGTAGAGTTAAGCGATTGAGAGCTTTGGTACAACTACTTTGATTAGATTTCATATACATGAACCTTAGTGAATGATAGCATTGTCACGTGTCGGTGTCAAAAAATGTACGAGTATTATTTGTATTCCTAACCTATATTTATGTGTAAAATCGGGATAGTTTTGTACAGAATTCATCAGAGATGGTTTGGTCATTATGACTAACTTACTTGATAGAGGCTGGCTGATAGAGATGGAATCGTTTTCTGTGGATATGGCGAGGGAGTGCGGGAGAATACTGCGTCAGTATTCGCAGAACTTCGTGGATGTACAATTCAAAGATAGATATCAAACAGACCCGGTCACGGAGGTTGATTTTCGGATTCAAGAATATGTAAGAGAAACTATATACAAAGAATTACCTTCGCATGATATCTTGTCTGAGGAGGATTCAGCATCCCAGATTGGAACTGCAAATCTCAAGGATTTTGTTTGGTGTCTAGATCCATTGGATGGCACTGCCAATTTTATTGGTGGGTTTGGTTTCTATGGAGTTTCTATAGCTTTGTTGTACCGTGGCTGTCCGGTTGTAGGCACAATCTACATCCCTGAAGGATTATCTGGTGGTGGTGTTTATCATGCTAGAATCGGAGGCGGAGCTTTTTATGAAGATGACCCAATAGCTGTAAGTGGGCATAAATATCCTGTGCCTTCTGGGTTAATAGGGCTTCCTGCAAATGTCGATAGGATTTTTGATATTAAGAGAGAAGGATTTCATAGCTTGGGGGAAACGAGAGTGACTGGCAGCATGTCGTGCGAAATGGCAATGGTGGCTGCGGGAACTTTTCAATACTCATTGATGTGGAAACCCAGGATTTGGGACGTTGCCGCTGGAGCAATACTTATTAGTGAAGCTGGGGGTGGAATTCTGGAGTGGAAAAGCGGAAGTTGGCGATCCTTCTCAGATTTTAATACGGAGTCAGTTACAGTGGGAACTGACTCCGCAATCACGAAGGAAAAACTGAGTTCCTGGGTTACCCCGCTTCTAATGGGAACACCTGACCTAATTGAACACATATCTCGCCGAGTAAGAGTTAAGAATACTATTTGGCGGGCCGCAAGTGAAAAGATAAGGCAAATATTCTATCGCAATTGACGTCAGGTTTCTGGAGGGTAATTAGAAGATGGGCCCCACCAATTCGGAGGAAATAAAAGCTTTTTCATCAGGATATAGGACTGTAGCTGGGATTGACGAGGTTGGACGGGGATCCATAGCTGGACCGGTTGTTGCAGCTGCCGTTGTTCTAACAGAGGATTTGAATTTCTTGTGGATGTGCAAAGTAAGGGATAGCAAAAAATTGACTCCACTCAGCCGTGAAAAGATTTTCAATGAGATTGAAGAATCAAATATAGATTTTGGCATTGGAATCATTTCACCTGCAGAGGTAGATACATTGGGGATAGTCAGAGCAACAAAAAACGCGATGATACAAGCAATATCCAACTTGGCCGTTAGACCTGATTTTCTTTTGATAGATGCAGTTCCTTTGTCCGAGGCAGAGATACCAGGTAAGGCCATAATCAAAGGAGATGAAAAGTGTTTGTCTATTGCTGCTGCATCTATAGTAGCAAAAGTAAGCCGTGATCGAATCATGGTTGATGAGGGCAACAAATTTCCCGAATATGGATTTGAGAAACACAAAGGATACCTAACACCTTTACATCAGCGGAACTTAGATGTTCATGGAGCCTGTCAGATACACAGGATGTCTTTTTATCCGTTGACCTCTTACAAAATCTAGACACATGAGTTAACTTTTACAATTTATATAGACGTTCTATGGTTATAAGGTTATAAAAACTTTTGTAAGAATTTTGGACTATATAAGCATGTATATATCGATTGTTGTACTTTTGTACCCCCAAATTAGTTGGATTAAAGGATTATTTTGTGGGAAAATTGATATATATGGGTCTACTGCATTTCAAACGTTATGTTGGAGGAATAGGACCGAAAATGCCGATATATGAATACAAATGTAAGAGCTGTAAGGTGAGGGAATCTATTTTCTTTAGAAGTTTCTCAGATGTGAAAGACCCCAAATGTTCTAATTGCGGTAGTCTGGATATGACGAGGCTTATATCATCGTTTACCGTGGTGAAGGGATGGGGTGATTTCATGAAGGATATGCCCGCATGGGATAGTATGATGGATTTTAATGAAGACGATCCGAGGGATGCTGCGAGGATGTTAAGGCAGTGGAAAGATGAAGTGGGCGGAGATATTGGTCCACAGGGAGAAGAGATGATTGCACGTATGGACGCGGGGGAGATGATGAGTGACTTGACTGATATGGGGTCTGATACGAATTCTTGATCAGTGAGAGTAATGTGATGAGTATTACGGAGTTTTCAGGAAATAAATCGGATGACTCGAAAATTAAAGGGCTATATGTGATTGTAGATGCAGGGGTGGTAGGGGAGCGTGACATAATTGCAGTGACTAATGCTGTTCTGACCGGGGGGGCTGGTGCTATACAGTTCAGGGATAAGCTAAGCGATAAAGGAGATGTTCTCTCTATTGCTAGGGATATGAGACAACTCTGCAACTCTTTCGGGGCGATATTCATAGTCAATGATCACGTTGATTTAGCTATAGCATCTGGGGCTGATGGCGTGCATTTGGGCCAGCATGATCTGCCGGTTCCTGAAGCTCGAGATATATTGGGGTCAAACTATATTATAGGCACGTCGAACGCACTGTTTGATGAGGCTATGTTGTCGGTGTCCCAAGGGGCCGACTACGTGGCGGTAGGTACAATATTCCCAACTAAAACTAAGGAAAATACCCGGCCAGCTGGACTAGATATGTTGAGGCAAGTTAAATCTAGTGTAAATGTGCCGGTTGTAGCTATTGGCGGTATCAATAAAAACAACGCTAGTGAAGTTATTTCTGTTGGGGCCGACGCTTTATGTGTGATATCCGCAGTAGTAGCGGCTCTAGATCCAGCAGAAGCAACTCGGGATATCATCTCGGCTATGAAATTGTAGATCTGTCACGAGGTTGTGAGGTCTCAGGTTTACGTGCACTCTGTTGGCACTAGAGAAGGTGATCCATCAATTAGTGCAAAGGGGAGAATGCTCTTTTCTTTACAGACAAGTGTAAGAATGTTTCGCTTCGTTTTATACCAGGGATTGTTCCAATGGTTCCAAGGAGAAAGTTTTGGAGTGCTTCGTGGGAACTAACTCCGACCCAAGCAAAGATGTCAAAAACCCCTGTAGTTATGGAAACGTACATGGTTTCAGGGGCGGCTGCTAAACTATTTGCTACCTCTTCCAGCTTGTCTAGATCTACCTGTATTGCCACTAGGGCTTCGGTTGATAGCCCAAGGGCAGTAGGTTCTGGTAGTGCCAAGATACGTACTTCTTGTTGCTGTACGAGGCGTTTAAGTCTGCGCCTTATTGTACCTTCACTCACATCCAAGAGGCGTGCTATCTTCGCGTTAGAAGCACGTCCATCTTGTTGTAGTATTCCTACTATAGATTGGTCTAGTTTGTTCAATATTCTCCTGTTCGATAAAATACGCTCGAATGCTAGTCAAGAACTCATAGCATGTCAAACGCGGGTTTGACTGAGGTTTTTTAGGTGTTTGATAGTTTTCAAAATTTAATGTTTAAGTGGATTAACCCCAATGATAGAAGGCAAGTTTATTTCATACGTATCTTCACGCTTTTTAATATTAAATAAGAGACATCGTTAGAGCATTTCCGAGGTTAAGAAATGCTCAGCGTCTATAGCCGCCATACAACCTGTTCCCGCAGCGGTAATAGCTTGCCTATATATCCAATCCTGAACATCCCCGCAAGCAAACACTCCATCTATGCTTGTTTTGGTTCCGTCGTGTGTGATGATGTATCCACTGTCATTCATGTCCAACTTGCCTACGAAGGGCTCGGTGTTAGGCTTATGCCCTATGGCCAAGAACACTCCATCTATAGGCATATCAGTGGTGTGTTTGGTTTTGATGTTTTGTAATTGCACCCCTGTAACTGTACCCTGTTCAGTTCCTAAGATATCTGTTACTGCAGTGTCCCAAATAAAATCTATTTTCGGGTTATCAAAAGCCCGTTGTTGCATTATCCTTGATGCCCTGAGTTGATCTCTACGGTGCACTATGTGTACTTTCTTGGCAAATTTTGTTAGGAAAGTCGATTCTTCCATAGCAGTATCTCCTCCCCCAACCACAACGACTTCTTTGTCCCTGAAAAAGAATCCATCACAAGTGGCACAAGCGGATACGCCTCTTCCCATTAGTTCATTTTCTGACTGGAGTCCTAACAGTTTAGCTGTGGCTCCTGATGCTATAATAACTGACCTGGAGTAGTAAGTGTCCTCTTCATCGACCTCGATTTTGAAAGGGCGCTTTGAGAAATCCACGGATGTTACTGTCCCACTAACGTATCTCGTTTCAAACCTCTCGGCTTGGAGCCTCAGTTTTTCCATGAGATCTGGTCCTTGTATGCCATCTGGGAATCCCGGGTAATTTTCGACGTCGGTAGTAATTGTTAGTTGGCCTCCAGGTGTGATTCCATCTATGACTAGGGGTGTGAGATCCGCCCTTGCGGCATATAATGCTGCCGTGTCCCCTGCCGGACCAGACCCGATTATTATTACATTTTCTACCTTTTCATGAATCATGACGACCTCCGTTAGGCAATTTACGAGTACATATGTTGTCTAGTGGCTCTGTATTCTAGTTGTTGAAGTGGAATGTGTTTCCTATTGCATCCTTGTTTAGGAGCCTTTTTAGGTGGAGTCCCTCTAACAAGAATTCCATATCCGAAGCGACAGTTTCCTCTCGGTTATCCGAGCCAAGTTGATTGAAGACCTTCCCAAACGCATCGGAATTTTGCATGTAAATAGCGTATTCTGCGGAGGGTTTGAAGGGGCCCGTCTCTATTATCAGGCCATCGTCAAAGAGTGCCTGGATTTCCTCCCAGTCCTCCTGAGTGGCGAAATAACTATTGAAAACATTCAGCACTGCCCGTTGAGTGATCTGTTCCATTAGTTTTGATTCTTTACCGTCATCTAGAGTTTCTAGTTCTATCTTACCCATAGTAGATGGAATTATAGCCACTAGGTCGCTGATTCTTGGTACGGCGATCGCTTCTCCGCACCTCAGTGAACGCTTGAAAGCGTTACTTATCATGCTTTCGTAATTTGCTATCGAAACCCTTACACTCACACCAGACCTTTGATTTACTTCTCCGCTGCGTCTTAACAAGGTGGTTATCTCCGCGAGTATATCCTTCATGTATGAGGGGACTAATGTAGTTTCCTTTGCGCCTGGGAATTCGACCATCTCCTGCTCCATTATAGACACTTCTTGCAGAGGGTTTCTCGGGTAGTGGGTACGGATTTGGGCGCCGTAGCGATCCTTAAGAGGTGTGATGATCCTACCTCTGTTGGTGTAATCTTCTGGATTGGCGCTCGCAACTAGGAATACATCTAGAGGTAGATTGAGTCGGTACCCCTTTATTTGTATGTCTCGTTCTTCCATGAGGTTGAACAAGCTTACCTGTATTCTTTCAGATAGGTCGGGTAATTCGTTTATAGAGAAGATTCCGCGGTTGCTTCTGGGTATCAATCCATAATGAATTGTATATTCATCTGATAAATAACGTCCCTCAGCCACCTTTATAGGGTCTATTTCTCCTACCAAGTCTGCTACAGATATGTCTGGGGTAGCAAGTTTTTCGGAGTAACGCTCCTCTCTTGAGAGCCAAGATATAAGGGTTGTGTCCTTTTGTTTGGATAATGTTTCTTTGCATGCTTTGCATATTGGAAAATATGGGTCGTCATTAATTTCGCACCCGGATATAAAAGGTACGTGTTCGTCCAGCAGGTTGATGAGGCTCCTTATCAACCTAGATTTGGCTTGACCACGTTCACCTAACAAAATCATGTCCTGACCCGCCAAAATGGCATTCTCGACTTGAGGTATAACAGTATCTGAGTACCCTATTATGCCTGGGAATATTTCATCACCATTGAGGATTTTTGTGATCAAGTTTTGTCTTATTTCTTCGCGTACGGTCTTGGTTTGATATCCAGATTTGTTCAATTCCCCGATGTTTTTCGGTAGCCGGAATTTACTCATTCAGTTCTCCAAAGAAGTATTTGGACCGTTACTTGGTAAATGATAATACTAAAGGCCATGCTGTCAACACTCCTGTACCGGCGAATCAAAAGAACTTTGTTGGGTCTAGTTGGGGCATCGGTTAGGAATTGGATAGTTGGTGAACATTGCAAGATTGTGGCTAAGGCAAGGTTATTAAAGATTAGCTCTAGATTTGTTACGGGTCCATATCTTTTCCGTAGGAGCTATAATGCGGAATATTTGACAGGCGGTATAGCTAACTATGGATTAAAAGTGTATGATGCGAGAGCGCTGAGATAGTTACATTCTATCGCGGTTGCTTAAAATGAAGTTTTTTTATGTGGAGGTTTTACTGTGAGGTCATGGTTGCCGATTCTACTACCTCTGACAGCTATTATAGCTGTGGCTACTTTTGTCATCGCTCTTGGGCTTACGTTTATAGCACTCGGTCCCGGTGGTACTATTGTCTTGGGTCTTGTGATCATTTTGGCTGTCACTGCTGTAGGGGCACTGCTCACTAGGAGGGGCGGGCCAACATCTGAGTAGGAAGGGTAACTCAAGCCCATTAAGCCGGCACAGTTAGATTCTTAAAGCACCCCAGGCAGGACTCGAACCCGCAACCTACGGCTTAGAAGGCCGTTGCTCTATCCTTTGAGCTACTGGGGCTTGCACCTCAATATTCTACCAAGTAAACGGGATTAGTCCAACCTCGATGGAAAGGGCGTTTGGTGTGATTGGCTTTGAGAGGACGCCAATTATCCGCTAAGAATTCAATTCGACGGTGTATAAGTAAGGGTGTTCGTTTGCTTGGTTCTCAAACATATTGAATGATGTATTGGGCTGTCCCTAGAGTGTTACTGTTGAATTGCTTCGAAT
>CAYVMY010000001.1:1107-21986 GCA_964452695.1 uncultured Dehalococcoidia bacterium | reverse complement strand
AAAATACTCAATTTGCCAGTGATTATAAAAACTACAGAGGTTAAGTTTTTATTGAACTTATTATTTGGTATTGTATTGGGCATTTTAATCCTTTCACGATTGATAGAATTCTTATTCAATAATTACGAGATTTCAACATGGTCATTTATTGCGGGCTTGATACTTTCAGCAGTTGGGATCCTAACGCAACAAGTTAAATCGTGGAATGCAAATAGTGTTTTACTGATTCTTTTAGGGGTTGTGCTTGGTCAAATTATTGTATCAATACCTAGCTTAGATGCCACACATAGTAACCCTGTGATATTCTTATCGGGATTTTTTGCTATATCAGCAATGTTACTACCGGGCATTTCAGGAAGTTATATATTGGTGTTACTTGGACAATACGCCTACATTATCACGTCACTCAATAATCTTGAATTGATCGTGATTTCAACTTTTCTATTTGGGGCAATTACGGGTTTAATTGTCTTTACTAAAATAATTTCCGCTGTTATGAATCGCTGGAATGAAGCGACAATTATATTAATGACTGGATTGATCATTGGTAGCTTAACCAAATTATGGCCCTGGAAAAATAATAACAACGAAAATATTTCCCCTACGGCTTGGGAAAATATAACTAATAGCGACCCTCAAATTTATTCATCAATTATACTTCTTGTATCTGCGGTTTTACTGGGGATGTCCATCTCATATATATCGCGGAAGGTATCTAGGAATCCATAAATCGGACAATGCAACAAATCGAGAAAATGCATACCCTAAAGGAGCTAGTCTGTTTTTTTGTTGGGATAGTGGGTAACACTATATACACTCAGATTTGAAATCTTTGTGATGGATTTGTAGACTAGACGAAATATTGAGAAGGTAGTATATAAATGTACCAAATAGATTTAACCGGGAAGAATGCTGTTGTTTTTGGGGTTGCCAATGAGCATAGTATTGCTTGGGCGATTGCCTCGAGTCTTTACGGCGCTGGGGTTAATTTAACAATAGCTTATGCAAATGATAGGCTTGGGCAAAGGGTGGCTCGACTAACTGAACATATGGATGGGGTTAAGCTTCAGGAATGCGATGTTTCTAGTGATGAGTCGATCAAACACACATTCGATGCCATTGGTAAGTATACTGATTCTCTAGACATAGTGGTGCACAGTATTGCCTTTGCTAATCGTGAGGATCTTCAGGGAAGCTTCTCTGAGATAAGTCGAGAGAATTATCTCAGCTCAATTGATATAAGCGCTTATTCCCTTATTCCTATAGTGGCTCACTCAGCTGATCTTATGCCTGATGGTGGAAGCGTAATTGCGATGACATTTGACGCTTCACAGAGAGTTTATCCGGGTTACAATGTCATGGGAACTGCCAAGGCTGCTTTAGAAAATGAAGTTAAACAATTGGCGTCGGAGTTCGGTGGAAGGAATATTAGAGTGAATGCTATTTCAGCTGGGCCGTTGGAAACTCTTGCCTCTCGTGGGATACATGGGTTTACAGATATGAAACACGTGCATGCTGCGAAGTCTCCTCTCAATCGCAACATTACTCATCAAGAAGTCGGGAATGTAGCCCTGTTCCTTGCAAGTGATATGTCAAGTGGTGTCACAGGGACAATAATGTTAGTTGATGCTGGGTATCATATAATGGCTATATAGGCGTTTATATGTACTAGCAAACCACCATTTGTTGAACAAGAAGATGTTGTCATATTGTAAGCGTTAAGTTTGGCGCAAGAGGCGTTTTCCTGAGAGGTTTTCTTCAGTTGTGTTGATAGTGGAACAGTGATATTCTAGGCAGGCTTCAACTTGTGGGTATATGTTGCCTATCACTTAATTGAATGTCGCGAAAGGATAATCTTAATGCACTTATTGATAGATGGTTTTGGCGGCGACGTGGAAAAGATGAATGGGATAGATTTCATATATAAGTTTTTGGATGAGTACCCGGCGCAAATAGGTATGAATAAAATACATGGACCTAATGTGGTGAATTACGATGGAGGAAACGAACACGATTGGGGTGTGTCTGGGTTTGTCATGATAGCAGAGAGTCACATTAGTGTTCATACTTTCCCGGCTAGAGGCTACGTGAATATAGATGTTTTTTCCTGTAAAGATTTCAATGATACTGAGGTAATCGAGAATATAAGGGAGATTTTCTCGCTAGATCAGATGAAAGTGTGGGTTGTAGGAAGAGGCTTGAACTACTCCGATCCCTCATTTGCTAGTTCAGTGAATCATGGTGGGGAACGGGAAAATATAGTAAGGGTGTGATTTAATTGACATTCCCAGAGATACCGAGCTTGCCATGGCGATTCGCCGGCTTGAGTGATGATGAATCGGATGCTGCTAAGGCGAAAATTGTAGTTATACCCGTACCCTATGATGCTACAGTATCCTTTTTGGGGGGCACTCGAGAAGGGCCCCTTGCCATAATTAATGCATCTAGGTACCTAGAGGATTACGATATTGAATCTGGATTTGCAATAAGTGACATGGGTATTCACACTGCTCCTGAAGTAGAAGCTCATGTTGGTGGCCCGGAACCAATGATAAGTCGAGTTAAACTTGCGACGGAGAGATGGTCAAGGCAGGGCAAAATTGTAACTCTTTTAGGGGGAGAACATAGCGTTTCTATTGGAGGGGTTATGGCTGTGAAAGAGATGCACAGTGACCTTTCTGTACTTTACCTGGATGCCCATGCGGATTTCCGTGAAGAATATATGGGGAGCAAGTTTAGCCACGCTTGCACAGCACGACGCATATCCGAAATCTGCCCCATTGTAGAGGTTGGTGTCCGTAGTGCCAGTCAAGAGGAGATTTACTATATTAAGGAACGAAATATCCCAGTTTATTTCAATGACTTGTCTCTGAATACTATGCCACAATCTAACAACGAAATCTTGGATTCCCTGTCTGATAACGTATATGTGAGTATTGACTTGGATGTATTAGATCCAAGCATAATGCCTGGTGTAGGCACCCCTGAGCCTGGTGGGATGTCTTGGGAGGAAATCTGTGATTTACTAAGGTTGGTCGGTTCCAAGCGCAAGATTGTAGGTTTTGACTTGATGGAGTTGTGTCCTCCAGCTGGCCCTCCATCCTGCGCTTTCGTAGCAGCCAAATTGGCGTATAAATTGATGGGATATGCAACGGCTTTGGAGAAGTAACGCTATGGCTAGGGAATTGATCAGGATATCAAGATATATTGTGTGATCTTATCAAGTATTATAGAAGGCGAGACACAAAAAACCTTATGCTTTGGATCTACTGATGGTAGAATTTCGATTAGATTGTCTGGAAGTCGTACTATAGCGATATAGATTGGAATAAGTCGAGTGAAAACAGAAGGAAATATGATTTACTTGGACCATGCAGCCACAACTCCATTGAGGCCTGAGGTTCTGGATGCGATGTACCCTTTCTTTTCCGAAGCTTTTGGAAATCCCTCTAGCCTCTACTATTTGGGCCAAGAGGGTAGGAAGGCAGTCGACGAGTCCAGAGAAGCTATTGCAGGATTGCTTCGATCTCGGCCTAGTGAAATCGTCTTTACAAGTGGTGGAAGCGAATCCGACAACATGGCTATTAAAGGTGCGGCACTAGCGTTGAGAGGTAACGGCAATCACATAATTACGACTTCTATTGAGCATCATGCCGTATTGCACACTGGCCATTTTTTGGAGGATTTTGGTTTTAATGTAACGTATTTGGACGTAAACAAAGATGGCCTTATTGACCCGAGTGAAGTCGCAGAGGCTATCACCGACAAGACCACAGTTGTGAGTGTGATGTTGGCTAACAATGAGATTGGAACTGTGCAACCAATTGCTGATAAAGCATCAGAGGATAAGAGGAGATCTCAAAAAATGCGGCGCACTAATGTTATGCATACCGATGCCGTTCAAGCTCCTGGGTTCATGGATCTCGATGTTAAAAGTTTAGGTGTTGACATGTTGAGCTTGTCTAGCCACAAGTTTTATGGTCCAAAAGGAGTCGGGATTTTGTTCATTAAGAGAAATACACCATTCACTCCTCAGCTATTGGGTGGATCTCAAGAGCGTCAGAGGAGGGCTGGTACTGAAAATGTTCCGGGAATAGTTGGGGCTGCTGCTGCTTTAAGAATCGCTCAACAGGATATAGCTTGGAATGTTAGTCATTGCGCTATGCTTAGGGACAAACTCATAGATGGTGTGGAGAGCAACATCCAGGGGGCCTATCTCAATGGCCATAGGGCTGACAGACTTCCGAATAACGTTAACTTTTCGTTTGAAGGAGTAGAGGGAGAGCCCATTTTACTTGGCTTGGACTTTGCCGGTATAGCTGCTTCAAGTGGTAGCGCTTGTACATCTGGGTCTCTTGAACCGTCTCACGTTTTACTCGCTCTGGGATTGTCTGCTGATTTGGCACAAGGAAGCGTTAGATTTACATTTGGGATTCACAATACTGTGGAAGAGGTTGATAAGGTTTTGGAAACACTTATATCGCTTGTAGCAAGATTCAGAGCTATGCCCAGTTTTCCTGCAAAGTAAGGTGGTGATAGAGTTATGCGATACTTGATACGGATTCTCTTAGTTCTGGCGGTCTTGGTAGGCCTTGGAGTTGCGGTAGTGTTTACAGATGTGATTCGTACTCCACAGAAGTCATACTCCAGTCATGGCGAGATACTTACCGTTGTAGCAACTACAGTGACAGAATTAGATAGAGTTTTGTACTCGGAATCGGGACAGAATTTTGTTATTGAACCCTTGGACGATGGAAACACCCTTGCTTTGGTTAAAGCCAGAGTTTTGAATCAACAGTCCGCTCAGGTTTCTTTATCTATAGACAATGAAGCAGGTCGTCTATCTGTTACACATGAGTCTATCAAGGGGTCCAAGGAATTTTTCCCGTTGTATTTTAGAGAGTATGGAAAAGATACCGAAGAGAAGATTCCAGAAGACTACTTATACTCACCGTTCTTGTGGGGAGAGGCGCAGATAAACAAGGGCTTTGAGCTGAGTGGGTGGATGATATTCGAGGTACCCAAAGGAAGCGGATATTTGGGGTTCGCTTGGGATGACGTGGAATTTATAAAGGTGATTTATCCTAAGTAATGCTCTCAATGTGCATTACTTTCGTGCCTCGTTGTTCGGCTAAATATGATGTGGTATACTTGGCTGCGGAGTATAGGATCGGAAATTTCTGAGTGAGAGGGAAGTTGTATGGTGTCAGTTGAAGTTACTGAACAGGCATCTCAGGAGAGGTTGACTATGAAATCGCTTCTTGAGGCTGGTGTTCACTTTGGCCATCAAACCCAGCGATGGCATCCTAAGATGAAGCAGTATATATTTGCTCAAAGAAATGGGATTCACATAATAGATCTTCAGCAGACTCTTACACTGCTAGAGGATGCCTGCGACTTCATAGCAGACCTGGTTGAGCAGGGAGAGTCTATTCTTTTCGTTGGCACTAAGCGTCAGGCCCAAGAAGGCATAGGGGATTCGGCTCGTAGATCAGACATGTTCTTTGTCACTAACAGATGGCTGGGAGGTATGCTTACTAATTTCCCTACGATCCAGACTAGAATAGACTACTTGGTTTCCTTGGAAGAAAGAAAGGCTAGGGGAGGTTTCGCCCTGCTGCCCAAAAAAGAGAGCCTTAAACTGGATGAACAGATCGATCGTCTTAACAGGAACTTTGGAGGTGTGAAGGAAATGACTCGCCTCCCAAGTGTGGTTTTTATTGTTGACGTAGCTAGGGAAAAAATAGCAGTGGCTGAGGCGAGAAGGATGGGTATACCCATCGTTGCCTTGGTAGACACAGATGCAGATCCGGATCTGATTGACTATCCGATTCCGGGTAACGATGATGCCATACGCTCGATTAACTTAATTGCTAATAGGATTGCTGACGCCGCAATTTTCGGAATGAATCAACGTGGCTACAATCAGGAAGAGGAGAAAGGTGCGGAGGATGAGGATGAAGGGTCGGACATAATAGGAGACATTCAAGAAGAGGTTTTATCACCTGAGGCAGCATCGGAGACTGGCCCTGAACAAGAGGTGAATTGAATATGTCCCAAATAGGAATAGAGAGCATAAAGGAACTTAGGACTCTCACTGGCGCGGGTATAATGGACTGTAGAAGGGCTCTTGAAGAGGTTGGTGGGCAGATAGACAGAGCGGTTGAGTTACTCCGAGAAAAGGGCATTGCTAAAGCCGGAAATAAGGCTGGGAGGGAAACCCTTGAGGGCAAGGTCGAAAGCTATGTACATTCTGGCAACCGAAATGGTGCCAAAGTGGAGCTGAATTGCGAGACGGATTATGTGGCTAGAACCCCGGAGTTCCGGGAACTAGCCCACGACTTAGCTATGCAGGTTGCTGCAATGTCTCCGAAATATGTTGACCGAGCGGAAGCTGAAGAGAAAAACGCAGGAGAACCAGATCCCGCTTGTCTGCTGGAACAGGAATTTATTAAGGACTCAGCTAAAACAATTCAAGATTTGATAAACGACACGGTGGCTCGGGTTGGGGAGAACATCAAGGTTAGACGTTTTGAAAGATTCGCTCTTGGCGAGTAATCCGACACACAATAATAATAATAAGTATAAGCGGGCTGTGCTTAAGCTGAGTGGGGAAGCGCTTAAAGGGGATCGTGAGCATGGGATAGATCCTGACTCTGTGGCGTACGCCGCTGGTAAAATACGTGAGATCGTTGAGTTGGGAGTAGAGGTTGCGGTGGTAGTTGGTGGTGGAAACATATGGAGAGGGGCTGAGGTAGCTGCCCAGGGTATGGATAGAGCCACTGCCGACTACGCAGGAATGCTCGCAACGGTCATAAACGCACTCACCTTACAGGATTCTCTGGAAAGATTGGGTGTGGTTACCAGAACGCAGAGTGCTATAGCCGTTCAGGCTGTAGCCGAACCATATATCAGGAGACGAGCACTTCGCCACTTGGAAAAAGGAAGAGTGGTGATATTTGCCGCAGGTACCGGTAGCCCTCATATGACGACTGACACAGCTGCTGCTTTAAGGGCTGTAGAACTTAGCGCGGACATTCTCTTAATCAGTAAACATGAAGTTGATGGGGTCTATGACTCCGATCCTAAGATAAACAAAGAGGCAGTGAAGTTCGACAGAATCACATATATGGATGCATTGAATTTAAGATTGTCTGTTATGGATAGTACTGCGCTATCCCTTTGTATGGACAATCATCTGCCTATAGTTGTATTTGACCTATTTACTCAAGAAAATATGAGATATATTATTGATGGGTATGAAATTGGAACTTACATTTCTGACTACGCTGGCTGAGACAATTGTTGTTACAACGGAGGGACTTACCTAGATGGTGAAGGATATCTTGGATACAGGAGATAAACGAAAAGCTCAGGCAGTGGAAGCGTTCAAACGAGACTTGGCAAGTGTTAGCACTGGTAGGGCTAATCAGGCATTGGTAGACGGTATACTCGTGGATTACTACGGAGTAATGACCCCTATACAACAATTGGCCTCTATAACTGTTCCTGATGCGCGCATGTTAGTTCTTGAGCCTTGGGATAAGGCAGTATTGCCTGCTATTGAGAAAGCTTTGCTCAAGGATTCCTTGGGTCTGAATCCCCTTAGCGATGGTAAAGTATTGAGATTACCAATACCGCAGCTGACAGAGGACAGGAGAAAGCAACTTGTTCGTGTTGTTAAGGAAAAAACGGAGAATGCAAAAGTAGAAATTAGAAACCTGAGGCGCTCTGTTTTGGAAGAGATTAGGGGCCAGGAGAAGGAAAAGGAAATATCTGAAGATGAAAGCAAAAGAGCTCAAGTGGAACTGCAAAAAATTACAGACAGGCATGTTGCACAGATAATATCAATAGGGGAATCAAAAGAAAAAGAAGTGATGGAGGTTTGAGGGCCAATTAGCCTTGCTAGGTTTTGCCCGGTGAATCTTATATTTACTCCTTATGTTGATTATGATCAACTCTTACCAAGGTTCGTTTTGACATCAAAAACTTGTGTCTATGTTGGGCGCAGCTTGTAGTTATGCCACAGTTCAAGTTACTTGTGAGAATTAGAGATTGATGTGAATGAATCGCACTCTCCGTATGTAAACGCTGAATTTCCTGATGTGCCGAAACACGTAGGAATAATCATGGATGGGAATGGCAGATGGGCCAAGGATCGGCACTTGCCGCGGTTGGCTGGTCATAGGGCTGGCACCGAGAACATACTTACAGTTATAGATTTGATGATTGGATTCGGTGTGGAGTTCCTAACCCTTTACGCTTTTTCTACAGAAAATTGGCAAAGACCTCCGGAAGAAGTTAAAGGCCTAATGGGGATATTGCGTCATGTTATTATGAGGGAGTCCAAAGCCCTGCATAACAAGGGAGTGAAAGTCAGGCACATTGGTAGAAAGGATCGACTCCCTGGGAACCTTCAACAATCTATATCAGACATAGAGCGGCTTACAGAGAATAATAATGTCATCAGATTAAATGTTGCTTTTGACTATGGTGGAAGAGCGGAGATCCTAAAAGTCATCAAGGATATAATCAAGGAAGGGGTCTCTTCAGATGATATAGATCACAATATAATTAATAAATATCTCTATACATCAGATATACCGGACCCTGATCTGATTGTGAGAACAGCAGGTGAACTAAGACTCAGTAATTTCCTTATTTGGCAGTCCGCTTACAGTGAGTACTACTTCACAAAAGCTCTTTGGCCGGACTTTGGGGCTGAAGACTTGCGAGAGGCATTGGAATCATACGGGCGGCGAAGTCGTAGATTTGGCAAATTGAAACCATAGGATGTGGGCCTTTATTGATCATTCTTTTCCCGTGGCTTGGCGTAAGTGTATAGATTTAACCTCGGATGATTTGTTGAAAATCTTTGGTCGTTTATCAGGCTAGGCCTATTCTAATGTTGGCCGTGAGGAGGTAAGTTATAGGAGATGACTAGGGTGATGAGCGCTGCAGTTGGATTGCCAATTATATTGGTAAATGTTTGGTTTGGGCAGATCTGGCTCACGATTTTTGTGTCAATAATAGGTTGTGTTGGCCTGTTAGAGCTTTATAGGCTATTTGAGAGACTGGGTAAATACCCCTATAAAATTCTTGGATTGTTGTGGACGTGTTGGTTTGTGATGAACGCCCATTTTGAAGCAATAATGCCAATTTGGGTTTTAGTCGTAGGATTCGCCATATTGCTAATATTCTGCTGTTTAGGTATTTCGCTAAGGCTCATGTTTAAACCTGATATCAATATTAGAATGACTCCCATTGATATGATTCAGGGTGCAGTTCTAACGCTTTTGGGAGTACTTTACCTGGGATGGACACTTTCACTTGTGATTACACTTCGTCAGGGCCCAAGTGGTTTTGAATGGGTTACATTGGCATTGATCTGTACTTTTAGTGTGGATACCGGTGCTCTGCTCATAGGAAAGTCACTTGGTGTTCACAAAATGATTCCTAGCGTGAGTGGAGGTAAGACATGGGAGGGTGCAATAGGTGGCTTTCTCTTCGGGGTGGCCGCGACAGTGATATTGGTTTCTATATTCCAGTTGCCAGTGGGATATTGGCAGGCGTTCATTCTGGGGACTATTATAGGGACTTCGGCTCAAGTAGGTGACTTGATTGAATCCAAACTGAAGAGGATTGCGTCAGTTAAGGACTCGAGTAATATGATTCCTGGCCACGGAGGAATCCTTGACAGGTTGGATAGCGTTGTTTTTGTTTTCTTTGTGGTCTATGCTTTTTCAAGGTGGTTAGTGTATTGAAACGTTTGTCTATTTTAGGATCAACTGGATCAATAGGGCGACAGACACTTGATGTTGTACGTTCTTTGTCTGGGCGCTTTTCAGTTGTGGGTTTGGCATCGGGATATAATACAAATCTTTTCGCTGAGCAGCTGAATGAATGGCGTCCAGAAATAGCCTCTTCCGAAGGGTCTCTGGATGCACTAAAGAGGCTTTACGGCTTCAATTGTATTTGGGGTTCGATTGAAGACGTGGCTACGTATCAGGATGCTGATTTGATCGTGGCCGCGAGCGCCGGGAGTAGTGGGCTTAGACCAGTGATGTCGGCCATTGAAAATGGCAAAGATATAGCCTTGGCAAATAAGGAGCCAGTAGTTATGGCAGGGGAATTGTTGATGCGAAGATCCGCGGAACTGGGCGTCAATATTCTCCCAATAGATAGCGAGCCAAGTGGCATTTGGCAATGTCTTCGAGGCGAACCAAGGAAGATATCCAAGCTTATTATAACAGGTTCGGGTGGTCCTTTTCGGCGTAGACCTTTTGAAGAGCTTGGTTCTGTGACTCCGGAGGAGGCACTTAACCATCCCACTTGGAGCATGGGAAGAAAAATAACTATCGATTCGGCCACGCTTATGAATAAGGCTTTCGAAGTTATAGAGGCACATTGGCTTTTCGATGTGCCTTGGGATGATATAGATGTCATTATTCATCCCCAAAGTACTGTACATGCCATGGTGGAATTCTCTGACAAGTCGATCAAGGCTCAATTGAGCCCCGCTGATATGAGGATTCCTATACAAGGAGCATTAACCTACCCCGACAGGATTTACAATGAAGATGTGGCTGGTTTGGATATAAGCTCGTTAGGCTCACTTGAATTCGAGGAAGTTGATATACGTAAATACCCATGTTTTCCTATTGCTTTAGAGGCTGCAAGAATGGGTGGTAGCTATCCTGCGGTTCTAAGTGCTTCCGACGAAATTGCTGTGGATTTATTTCTACGTGGTTTGATAACTTTTATGGACATACCGCGGTTGCTAGAAGAAGTTTTGTCTAGGCATGAGCCTGTGACAGAACTTAATATTGACTCCATACTGGAGGCAGATTCCTGGGCTAGGCGGACTGCTCTGGAGTTGTTTGGCTAATAAGTTTGGTCTTGGAGGTTAGATTAATATTGGGTGCATTGATAGTGATAACAGGCTTGATTTTCATTTTGCTGATTCATGAGGCTGGTCACTTGTTTGCAGCAAAAAGATTTGGAATGAAAGTTACCGAATATTTTCTTGGATTTGGTCCTACGGTGTGGTCAAAAAAGATAGGGGAAACAGAATACGGGATAAAGGCGATACCAGCTGGTGGATTTGTGCGCATTATCGGTATGAACCCTTTGGAGCAAATAGCAGAGGAGGATGAGGGCAGGTCATATAGGTCTAGGCCATTTTATCAAAAAAGCGCTGTGGTTATGGCCGGTATATTCACCCACTTTGTAATTGCATTCATTCTGATATGGATAGCTAATGTGATGATTGGAGAACCTAACTATGAGAATTTGCTTCTCGAGGTCTCAAGTGTTATAGAACTTGATGAAAATGGCAAATATTCCGGGGCATATACATCTGGATTGCAGTCAGGAGATAAAATTCTGGGGCTGAATGGTGAGAATGTAGAAAACTGGGATAGTTTTGCTTCTGCTCTAAGGTCAATGCCCAATGAATCTGTATATATTCATATTGATCGTAAAGGTGAAGAGATTACCACCAACGTCATTCTAACATCGAAAGTTGATTTGGAAGGGAAAGAGGTTGGATTTCTTGGCGTGGCTCCAGAAGTATCTAAAATACGCCAGTCCCCGTTAGAGGGTATTTGGATCTCAATGGGAGATGTAGTAAAACTGACGGTGATGAGCGCCGCGGGGTTGTGGGGTTTTGTTAGTAATTTGGGCAACTTCGTGGAGGCAATATTTGGCAACGAAGCAATTCTAGACGAGGTTCGGCCAGTCAGTGTGCTTGGAGTTGCACAGATAGGGGCGGCTAGCCAGAAGGCTGGACTGAATTTTACGCTGGAGTTGCTGGCCTATATCAGTATATTCGTGGCTTTGCTTAATACGGTTCCATTGTACCCCTTCGACGGTGGACACTTGGCAGTAGCAGCCTATGAAAAGGTTACTGGTAGATCAGTTGATATCAAGAAATTGATGCCTTTAACGGCATTTGTAATTTGTTTTCTAGTGTTTATAGGATTATTGGGTTTGTATTTTGACATAGTTAATCCCATACAGTTGGGCTAATCAGTTATTGGTTTGATGTTGTGTTGTTCCGGACGACATATGTATAAGTGAGTAGTTGGTTAAAAGTCTGGTTGTGAGATTGCCTTTAAACTATCGTACCTTCGAATTGACCCGGAAAAGGTCGCGGTATAAACTTAGTAGGATTTACCAAAGATTACACAATATTCTTATGACGCGTAGAGGGATAAGTATATGAAACCTCGCAGAATTTCGAAAGTGATTCATGTTGGTGACGTTGCGGTAGGGGGGAACTCACCTATCACTGTTCAATCTATGACCAAAACTGACACCCGGGATGTTGAGGCTACTGTGCGGCAAATAAAGGAACTTGAGGAAGTAGGATGTGACATAATTAGGCCCGCAGTCCCTGACATGGAGGCGGCCAAGGCGCTTAGAGAGATAAAGAAACAGGTAAAGATTCCTGTGATTGCAGATATACATTTCCATTACCAACTTGCCCTGGAGTCAATTAATGCCGGAGTGGATGGCCTCAGGCTTAATCCCGGCAATATTCGAGACAGGGAAAAAGTGGAGATGGTGGTTAAGGCTGCTAAGGAAAGGAGCATACCTATTAGGATAGGCGTAAACTTTGGAAGCTTGCCCCCAGTAGGTCAGATAGGAAAATATGGGGGCATCAGGCGACATACGGATGGAGTTAATAAATTAGCTAAGGCTGGTGAAGGCGAACTTGGAGAGTTTACCGTTGTAGATCACATGGTTGCTACTGCCTTGTGGGAGATTGGTGTTTTGGAGGATCTGGATTTTGATCTTATAAAGATATCCCTTAAAGCATTTGATGTTCCAACTGCTGTTGAGGCGTATCGGCGATTAGCTTATATGGTTCCATATCCCCTGCACTTAGGAATAACTGAAGCAGGAACAGTTAAATCTGGGTCGGTTCGTAGTGCTGTTGGATTAGGTTACCTGTTGTATGAGGGAATCGGAGACACTATAAGAGTGTCTCTCAGCGGAGATTCCAAAGAAGAAATACTCGCTGGATACGACATACTTAAGTCATTGAATCTCAGGGAAAGAGGAACTACGCTGATAGCATGCCCATCATGTGGGCGAGCTGATGTTAACGTTATAGAACTTGCAAACAGTGTCGAGTCTATGCTTCAGGACAAGAAATATAACGTTAAAGTGGCTGTTATGGGTTGTGAAGTTAATGGCCCTGGAGAAGCTAAGGATGCAGATATTGGGATAGCAGCCGGAGTTGGCAAAGCGGTAATATTCCGTAAAGGGCAGAAATCTCGGGTCGTGGAAGAGTCCAATATGCTCTTAGCGCTGATGGAAGAGATTGAGAAATTTGCCCACGAGGAAGGACGATTGGCGGAGGAATAGGGTGGTTTGGCCTGTACTGTGATGATAATTTCTCCCAGTGCGATCCACACTAAATAATGATTCTAAGGTCCCCGCTCTCTTCTGGCCACAACTGTCCTTCGAGATCTGGAGGACTTGTGACTGGTGCTAGGCAAACATAATCCTTGCAAACGTACACTGTAACTATACCTTGATTGGGTTTGTCTTCCAGTAGTGGACTGTTGAAATAAGATGTGGGATCGAGAGGGTCATAGCCGGCTATTATTTTATTTGGCAAATAACCATGGAATATTACGTCTAGCATATCTTGGATGGAGTCTGATTGTCTGGGTCCTACTAGGGCTATTTCTTTTGGGGACGATAAATAGAAATCCAAAGACTCGAGCCAGTGTCCGAATCCGATCGGAACGTGTCCCATAAATTCTTGCAATGATTTGAGTTCTGAGGAGGCCTTTGCCGAATACTGATTATTACCAGTTAGGGTTGCAAGTCTCAGTAAGACATCGACAGCAATTGAAGTTCCTGATTGTATTGCGTTGTCCATGAGATCCCTTGGTCTAGCGAGTAGAGACTCATGGTCTGTCCCGGTGTCGAAAAACTGATTCAGGTTTTCATCCCAGAATAGCTCTATCATACGGTCGACTATTGATATCACTTCTTTGATCCACTTAGCATCCAATGTAGCTTCGTACAAAGTAATAAGGCCATCAGCTAAGGCTGCATAATCTTCCAAATACCCTTTGCCGTAGGACTGGCCGTCATTTCTGGATCGGAATATTCTTCCTTCGACTTGTAGATGTTCTAATAGGAACGCTGCATTCTTGACAGCAGCGGCGATGTAGTCATTACGTCCTAATATTGACCCAGCAAGTGCCATTGAATTGAGCATGAGGCCGTTCCACGATGTCAATATTTTGGTATCAGTCAATGGAGCGATCCGATTAAATCTAGCTGCTAGCAGTTTTTCTTTTGCGCTATTGATTTGGGCTTGGATCTCCTCTATAGGGAGTTGACTTTCTCTAGCTAATTCCGCTGTTGTTTTAGTGATATTGAGAATGTTTAAATTGCCAAAATTGCCGGCAGATGTGATGCCCAAATGTTTGCATAAGATGGGCGCCATGTCATTTCCCAATATTTGTTCAATGTCTTTGTGGGTCCATACGAAAAATTTGCCTTCCTCACCCTCACTGTCAGCATCTTGTGCAGAATAAAAGCCTCCTTCTGGGTTAGTCATCTCACGAAGAACATAGTCGAGAGTTTCTTCTGCTATGGCCTTATAGTTGGGGTTATGTGTTGCCTGGAACGCATGCAGGTATATTTTGGATAAGAGAGCGTTATCGTATAGCATTTTTTCAAAATGTGGCACTAACCAAAATGCATCTGTGGAATATCTGTGAAAGCCTCCACCGATCTGGTCGTATATACCACCCCTGGCCATATTGTCTAAGGTTTGGGTGACCATATTCATGGCTTCAGATTTCCCTGTACGCGCGTGATATTTGAGTAGAAATTCCAGAACCATGGGTTGTGGGAATTTGGGGTGGGATCCAAAACCTCCATTTGTTGTATCGAAATTCTCGCTCAGGTTCGAGTAAGCTTTATGCAGGGTTTCCTCAGTCAAGGACTGTGCGGATTTTGATGAATATGTTTGTTCGAATGACGCTTGGATGGCCGATGTGATTTGTGAGGCAGAATTAATTATATCTGCATATCTGTGTTGATACGCTTCTGATACGGCGTTAAGGACTTTAGGAAAACCTGGTAAGCCATGCCTGTCGTCAGGAGGGAAGTATGTCCCTCCGTAGAAAGGTTGCGCAGTTGGTGTTAGGAACATGGAAAGTGGCCACCCTCCTTGTCCATTCATCTTGTGTACCGCGATCATGTATATAGAATCAATGTCGGGCCTTTCTTCTCTATCTACCTTTATGCTTATGAAATGTTCGTTTAAAATATTCGCAATGTCGGTGTTGCTGAAGGACTCCCTTTCCATTACGTGGCACCAATGACAGGCGGAATACCCTATACTTAAGAATATGGGTTTGTTCTGTTTATACGCTTGATCAAACGCTTCTTTTCCCCACGGGTACCAGTAGACGGGGTTAGTTGAGTGTTGTATTAGATATGGGCTGCTTTCATTTGCTAGCTTATTTACCAACTCACACCTCATATTGGCTTTAATATGACTTCCGGCTTAAGTCATATTTTCGCTTATTTTGACAACGATAGCTAGGTAATTATACAGGATTTAGGAGTGGTTTTCCTTGACCGTAATTAAGGTGGTGGTATAAAATAACATGGTGTCTTAATGGAGGTTAGATGTGTTGATAATAGGTCTCGCTGGTGGAATAGGAAGTGGTAAAAGTGAAGTGGCCAAGATAGTGTCGGGATTAGGCGCCGTGGTTCTAGATGCCGACACAATGGGTCATAGTGTATATGCTCCTAACACAGAGGGTTGGGCTGAGGTGGTGGGAACCTTTGGGGAGGACATACTAGATGAAACTGGAAATGTTGACAGGCGCAAGTTGGGCCCGAAGGTGTTTGGTAAGCCAGAGGAAATGGAGAAACTGAATGCCATAGTGTGGCCAAAGATACGTAGCGCCATAGAGGGTAGGATAGAAGAGGAACGTCAGAAAGGGTCAGGGGTGGTTGTGGTAGATGCAGCGATACTGATAGAGGCAGGTTGGACTAACCTTGGAGATGAGGTGTGGGTCACGATCGCGCCGGAGTCAGAAGTGGTTAAGAGGCTGGGAACTCGGAACAACCTCTCAGAAGAGGATGCTAGGGTGAGAATAACATCTCAAATGCCCGCTCAGGAGAGGGTCAAGTATGCTGATGCCGTAATTGAAAATAACGGAGATCTGGATTCCCTTAAGAAGAAAGTGGAATTGCTATGGGCTGAGCGCGTAAGTAACGCGAACTAGCCTACAGAGAGTGAAGTGTTTGCCTATGTACAGGTCATATCAAGTAGAAGAGTATTACGTAGAGGAAGAGCCATTTTATATTCCTGTGGGGGATGAGGTCGAGATATTCGAAGCTGCCTACCAGCAAAAGTTGCCAGTTCTACTTAAGGGTCCAACTGGATGTGGCAAAACTAGGTTTGTTGAGTATATGTCCTATAAACTAGGAAGGCCAGTTGCTAGAATAAAAGATGATGTCGCCACGGGAGGACCTTTAGAGGGTAGGATTCCACTAATGACTATAGCCTGCCACGAAGACCTTACTGCGAGTGACCTAGTAGGCAGATATCTGCTAGAAGGCGACCAGACCCGGTGGGTGGATGGCCCATTAGCTAGGGCTGTGAAGGCGGGAGCTATTTGCTATCTTGATGAAGTTGTGGAGGCCAGGAAAGATACTACGGTTCTTATACATCCTTTGACGGACCATCGTCGAATCCTCCCAGTGGAAAAAAGGGGGGAAATTCTTGAAGCACATGAGGGATTCCAGCTAGTTCTGTCTTACAATCCTGGGTACCAAAGCGCTTTGAAGGATCTCAAACATAGCACTAGACAACGATTTGTAGCACTCGAATTTACTCATCCTGAGCGTGAAATAGAAGCTAAGATATTAGAGCATGAGGCTGGGCTGTCTGAGGAGATGGCCGAAAACCTAGCGAAACTTGGTGAAAAGGTTCGCAATCTTAAAGATCATGGATTGCAAGAAGGAGTGAGCACTAGACTCCTTATATATACTGGGAAACTTATTGCTAGCGGGATATCTGCGCGTAGGGCATGTCAAGTTGCTGTGACTGCTGCATTGACTGATGATCACCAAGTGCAGCGTGGCGTGGACGAGGTGGTTTTCTCCATATTTGAATAGATTTGGGAGGCGTTGATTTGAACACCGCCCATACGGATTTGGTGGTAATTACGTGGTAGTTACTGTTGATGCAATAAGAGCGGCTGTGGGAGCCGTAAATCCAGTTCCGCTGGATGAGTCCGCCCTTGTGTCTGCTGGAGTCTTGATGCCATTGCATGTTAAAAATGGTGAGCTATGTGTGGCCCTGACTAAGCGTTCTGAGGAAGTAGAACATCATAAGGGAGAGATCTCATTTCCCGGAGGGGTCAGAGATGATTCGGACAAATCGATCCTGGATACGGCGTTACGAGAGACCTATGAAGAGGTTGGCGTTGCTCAAGACCACATCGAGATAGTGGGCAGATTGGATCACGTTTCCACTAGAACTGGATTCGCTATAACGCCGTTCGTTGGCTTTATTCCGTCAGACTATGCATTCGAGGTGAGTGAAACTGAGGTTGCCGAGATATTGAATATACCGATTGACCTATTGTTGGATCCGAACCACCGTCGTGACGAGACCTCAGATGATCCTTCCAACCGTCAATATTCCTATCTTTACAAAGATCACATTGTTTGGGGAGCGACTGCGAGGATGTTGACGCAATTCTTGCGTTTGTTAGACCGAGAATTTGACCAGGAGTAATGAAAATATGTCCGACTACGATTCTGAACTCGAATTATTTCCCGCCGAGCTTGGCAACTCTTTCAATAGTGCATCTCAATATGCCAGAGCGACTCGGTCTTGAGATCTTTGCAACTGGTCTATTTTATGCATTGGGCACAGGCCGGAAATTCTTTGGCAGAAGAATCCCCCATAATGGCCAGTGGCTATTTCAAATCAAGTTCCGAAGTAGTTAGGTATATAAAACCATGGGATATTAGCGAGTGGGCTCAGCTGGGGAGAAATCTTTATGACAATAATCGAAAATCGAATGCCCTTGCCGTAAAATTCTTTGAGGCTAGCCCGGAGATACTTAGGGTACTATCTTTTACTGAGTTTCGGCATTTGCTATTGCTAGTAGAAGCGGTGGCTGAGAACTCGGTGGATGATGCTGTACTGTTCGTGGGTTTAGCCTCAGAGGTACTTCCTTCTCTCAAAGATGATATACGTGCTTGTCTCTCTCTTATATCTACGCTGATTAAGAAAGACTATAAACAAATTTCTGGTACATTGGATATAGTTGGACAATCGCTAGATAAGGTGGCCAGTGCTGAAAGGGCTAGACTTTTGGCCCTCACGGGAAAACTGGTTGAAGAAGGGGAAATTCACGCACCTACCTTTCTCAGAGAAACCGCAAGATCCTTCTCCCATACTAGTGGCGACCTACATAAACAAATTATGGATATGGCTCAAGATTTGGCCAAACTTAATCCATATATGGTTCCTAATTTTATACAAGGCGTTCCATCCGCCCTTAGAAGAGTGAGCATAAATCAATTGGAATCTTGGTATGAAGAGGGGTTGGGGATGATGGAGGAAAATCCGGAGGCTACGGCAGCATTCTTCAAGGGTGAATCTGCTCATTCGGAGAGGATGTTGGAGAAACTTTCGGTTAGTGTTGAGTTAAGTCGTATAAAAGAGCTTATGCAGATGTATTGCAGGGCCCTTACGGCTGTTCAAGTAGATATTTCCCCACCTCCTGAAGGCGAAAGCCACGCTAAGGGATGGGTGGCGCTTGAGAAGGGTATAACTGAAGAGGCAGTTGTATATCTACCGTGGTCCGTTTCAAAGTTTGAAAGCAAGGAAAACAACTTCGATTGGTATAAAGTTGTGACTACACATCAGTTGGCTCATCTGGAATTTGAGAGTTTTCTGTTTTCAATAGACAGATCAGCCAACATATTTGCTAATCTTAGGTACGATTTAGATCTAGGGGACTCTGATGAGGTTGAAGAGCCAATGGCTGAGTCGGATGAAGAGAGTCCTGGCGTTGGGGAAATGTCCGATATGCAGCGATTCTTTGGATCTTTTGATGATGGCAGGCTGATAAGGGATATTTTCACTGCTGTGGAAGACTACAGACTTGACTATAGGGTATTGCGAGAGTATCAAGGTATAACAACGGCGTATAAGAACGTGCAGGCGAAGGCACTGGATGAGCGTCCTCAAATCCAGGATATGCCAGCTAAAGAGGCGATGGTTGAATTGCTCATAAGGTTTGGCCTTCAGCGCACATGGGATTTGATGGTTCCAGATCGCTATACAGAGTGGGCACAAAGCTTGTGGAACATAATGAGATATCTTGGTGATTCTAGGGCTAATGTTGAGGATAGCGCCGAAGCGACATTGAGGATCTACAGGATTATCTCGCAAATACCTAACGAAGACATACCCGACGAGGAATGGCAAGAAAATGAATTCCCTGATATGCAATCACCTGGTTCTGACGATGGGCAAATGGATGAACAGGAAATGGAAGATATGATTCAACAACTACTTGAGTCCATGGCCGAAGGCGTGGGAGGCGAAGACCGGCCATACCAATCTCCACCACAAGTTGATTACAGAGGGGAATTTAAACCTGAAATGATTCAACTTCTTTCCCTTCTCAAAGAATCTCAGAGACAGAGGGGCGCTCAAGGGGATAATATGACTCAGGAGCAGATAGAAAATATGTTGACTGCTGCGGAGCAATTGTCTGTTCAACCTGAAGAGGGGGATCTTAAGCGATCTGGCGTGTTCATCACGGAGACTGTTGAAGAGATTGGATCAATGGGGGCGCCAGAGGGAGCTATCAAACCTGTTAATTACCCATACGACCCATATTTTGATCAAGAGGAGCAAGGTGGACCTCTTGAGGTTAAGGAATCTCATTCCTATCTGTATGACGAATGGGATTATCGTATAGGAGATTATAGACCACGATGGTGCCTTCTGAGGGAGAAAGATACCGGAGAGGGAGACTCTTCTTTTTATTCTTCTACACTAGAAAGCTACTCTTCGCTGGCAGCCCAAATCAGAAGGCAATTCGAACTGATAGCGCCACAAGGTTTCAGGAAGATGAGAAGGATGCAGGATGGGGATGAATTTGATCTGGATGCAATAATAGAAGCCGTGATTGATAGAAGGTCAGGTATTTCGCCGTCTGAAAATGTCTATAATAATCGTAATAAAGTACAAAGAGATGTAGCGGTAGTTTTTTTGTTGGACATGAGCGCTTCCACTGCTGAAGCAATTGATGAATCCCGTCGTTTGGCAGATGAATGGGATGCTCCTGATGACACACTAGAGTATATGTTCTGGCTCAGGGGGCGTCGTGGTGAGGGGGTTCGAAGGAGCTATAAAAGGATAGTTGATGTAGAAAAAGAAAGCTTGGTGCTGCTTATAAAAGCACTGGAGAATATCGGAGACTCATATGGTATATATGGGTTCTCAGGATATGGTAGGGAAAACGTTGATTTTTATGTTATCAAAGACGTTAAGGAAGCACTCTCCGACAAGGTGAAAAAGCGAATAGATAAAGTTTCTCCACTTCAGGCTACGCGAATGGGGCCCGCGATAAGACATGCCATAACCAAACTCGAAAAACATGAAGCACGTACGAAATTCCTGTTCTTAATTAGTGATGGTAGACCTCAAGACAGAGGATATAGCCGCGAAGGTGTCGAAAAAGAGTATGCTATACATGACACCAAGGTTGCCCTAACTGAAGCCAAGCAAAAGGGCATAACTCATTTCTGCCTAAACGTGGAATAAGGGGGGCTCGACTATTTAAGGACAATGTGAC
>CAYVMY010000001.1:0-1097 GCA_964452695.1 uncultured Dehalococcoidia bacterium | reverse complement strand
AACGGTAGATAAACAGGGGCATGATTACTTAAAGACTATGTGTCAGGATATGGGTTATGAGGTGCTTGCAGATATCAATGCTTTGCCGTCTAGACTCCCTTTGCTGTATAGGAGACTAACAGTCTAGGGAGTGAGTGTGGCTGTGCCTTTTAGCGAAGACTTTGGGAATTTGGTTTACGAATTCTAAATGCTGTATTTGTTAGCTAAGAGCCTGGTTAAGTTTAGTAAGCTTTCCATAGCTGCAAGTCTTCTTATGGATTCTCTAGATCCGCTGTAGTGGGAAGTGTATGCTGCTACGGTGCCATCAATTGATATCCCGGTGTGTACTGTACCTACATCTTTTCCTTCTATTGTATCTGGACCAGCTACGCCTGTTATAGCTATACCTACATTGGATTGCATGTTCAGGCGAATTGATTCGGCCATATCCTTCGCTACTTCCAAGCTTATCGAACCATATCTTGATATCGTATCTGCATTCACTCCGGCATCTATCTTGGATTGATTGGAATATGAAACTATACCACCCCTAAAGTATATTGAGCTACCTGGGACCTGGGTGATTTTGTAGGCTAGGAATCCTCCTGTGCAGGATTCCATGGTTGCCAACGTGAGTTTAAGTTTGGCCATTTGATTTGCGACTACACCTTCTATAGTTTCATCGTCAGTGCCCCAAATGAAATGTCCGAGTAGGTCTCGTATTTCAGATTCTATGGGCGAGATGATCTTGAGGGCCGAGGCCGTATCTTTAGACCTAGCTCTGATTCTTATATCTACGCCAGGGTTTTGGGCGTACATACCTAATCCTACTGTTGGCAAGTTGAATAGGTGCCCGATTTTTTCGTTTAGTATAGTCTCTCCGGCGCCGAACGTTCTTAGTGATCTTGTAATCCAAATATCGTTGGTGAGGTCATTTAACTTTGGCTCAACTTCTGAGATCCACATCGACTCGAGTTCTGATGGTGGTCCGGGCATGGCAATAATCAATTTATCGTGCTTATGGACCCACCAACCGGGTGCTGTGCCTTGTGGGTTACGTATTGCTACAGCGGATGGTATTAATGTAGCTTGTTTGAGACTTTCTGATGGTATGTCAG